>JBBRYU010000482.1:0-1502 GCA_038237345.1 Pyrinomonadales bacterium | reverse complement strand
TGCCATCGATCTGCTCGCGGTAAGTCTCAAACAGCGGGTAGCGCTGCACGCCTTCGGGCACGCCCTTGCCGCGCACCTTGACGATCTGCAAATCTTGATCGTCCACCCAGATGCGCCCTAGAAAGAAACGCTCTTTCGACTTCTTCGGATCGGGCAACACTTTCGGCGCAACGTCGAAGACGTAGAGATCAAGCTCGTCGATCTTCTCCTTGCCCGCGTACGTGAAATTGTATTGCGGCAGTTTGTTCGCTTCGAGGGCGAAGGTCTGCACACCGCTCAGGTCTTCGAGGTCTTCGGTCGAGATGGTGATCTCTTGAATCGTCGGCAACGGGAAGGCGATGATGCGCTCGAACCGCTGCCCGCTATCATCGAAAACGAAACGCGAAGTGCGATGATACTCGCCCGTGATCTGGCTGCCCATGCCGATGGTCTGCACGACGGCGTCGCGTTTGAAGCCATACTGGTTGAGCGCCGCGCGGAACTGCGTCTCCTTCGCGGTTAAAGTGTGGACTATGCGATCAATTTCCGCCGCCGGCAGCGGCGCGTTGCGCAGATGCGATTCCGCCTCCTGCGCCTGTGCGCCAATCGCGAAGACGACGGCCGCGACGACGGCCGTGAGCAGTGATGTTAGATGGCGTCTCATTACGTTTTTGTGGAAAATTGGGGCGTTTACACGCCTGCGCCGAGCGACCCCGCCTGCGAACTTTTAAGATGCCCGCCCGCCGCGAGATGTTGCCAGCGAACAGTAAGCAGTAAGCAGTTAAGACACAACCGCTTTGACTGCCTACCGCCTGCTGCCTACTGTTTCTCAGTCCACGAATTCAACCTTGACGCGCTGCGGGATGATGCCGCGCTCCGCGCCTTCGTCGAGCAGGCGTTGAACGGCGACGCGCCCGCGCTCCGTGTAGTCGAGCGTCAACTCGTTGACCCACATGCCGACGAAGCGGTCGGCCAATTCCGGCTCCATGTCGCGCGCGAATTGCAGCGCATAGCGAAGCGCGTCGGCGCGGTTGTCGAGCGAATAGCGGATGGACTCGTGCAGGTAACGCGAGACCTCGCGCATCAAGTCTGCGCCGAGGTCGCGGCGGATGACATTGCCGCCCATCGGCAAAGGCAAGCCCGTCCGCTCGTGCCACCACTCGCCGAGGTCGATCACTTTATGTAGCCCCATCTTCTGATAAAAGAGTTGCCCTTCGTGAATCAACAGCCCCGCGTCCGCGCGCCCCTCTTGCACGTGCTTGATGATCTGATCGAAGGGCACAACTTCATACGCGAAGTCGGGGCAGAGGATGCGCAACGCAAGGAACGCGCTCGTCAATGTGCCGGGCACGGCGATCTTGAGCCGCGCCAAATCCTCCGCTTTGGCCTGTTCGTGCGCGACGACGATGGGGCCGTAGTTGTCGCCGATGCTCGCGCCGTGCGGCAACAGCGCGTACTTATCCGCGATGTAAGCATAGGCGTGAAAGCTGATCGCGGTCACGTCATAGACGCCGCGCATCGCT
>JBBRYU010000481.1:0-1506 GCA_038237345.1 Pyrinomonadales bacterium | reverse complement strand
GGTGGTCTTCGGCGGCTTCTCGGCCGATGCGTTGAAGGATCGCATCAACGACGCGGGCTGCAAGGTGGTCGTCACGGCCGATGGCGGTTTCCGGCGCGGCGCGGAGGTGAAGTTGAAGCCGGCCGTGGACGAGGCGTTGAAGCATACGCCGACGGTTGAGACGTGCATCGTCGTCAAGCGCACGGGCACGAATGTGCGTATGCAGTTGGGCCGCGACCATTGGTGGCACGAATGGATGGAAGCGGCGGCGGGCGACTGTCCGGCGGCCGAATTGCCGAGCGAGCATCCGCTCTTCATCCTCTACACGTCAGGCACGACCGGTAAACCGAAAGGTATCCTGCACACGACCGCCGGTTATCTTTTGCACGCGCACCTGACGACGAAGTGGGTCTTTGATCTGAAAGAGGAAGACACTTACTGGTGTACTGCTGACATCGGTTGGGTGACCGGTCATTCTTACGTCGTCTATGGCCCGCTCTCGAACGGCGCGACGACGTTGATGTATGAGGGCGCGCCGAATTTCCCTGAGCCGGATCGCTTCTGGCAAATAATCGAACGTCATCGCGTCAGTATTTTCTACACCGCGCCGACCGCGATTCGCGCCTTCATCAAATGGGGCGAGCAGTGGCCGCGCAAACATGATCTCTCCAGTTTGCGTCTGCTCGGCACGGTGGGCGAGCCGATCAACCCGGAAGCGTGGATGTGGTATCGCGAGACCATTGGCGGCGGGCGTTGCCCCGTGGTTGATACGTGGTGGCAGACCGAAACGGGTGGCATCATGATCTCACCGCTACCGGGCGCGACGCCGACGAAGCCCGGTTCGGCCACGAAGCCGCTGCCCGGCATCGCGGCTGATGTAATGACGAAAGCGGGTGAGCTGGTCGCGGATAACATGGGCGGTTATCTCGTCATCAAACGGCCGTGGCCCGGCATGCTGCGCACGATCTGGGGCGACGACGAGCGTTACCGGCAAGCCTACTGGTCAGAGATCGACGGCGTCTATTTCGCGGGCGATGGTGCGCGCCGCGATGCGGATGGTTATTACTGGATAATGGGGCGCGTTGATGATGTCATTAATGTGAGCGGGCATCGTTTGGGCACGATGGAGATCGAGAGCGCGCTCGTCTCGCACGAGGCGGTGGCGGAGGCGGCCGTCGTCGGCCGCCCTGACGATTTGAAGGGGCAAGGCATCGTCGCCTTTGTCACGCTCGAAGGCACGCGGCAAGCGTCGGACGAGTTGAAAGCGGCGTTGCGCCAACACGTGGCCAAAGAGATCGGCGCGCTGGCGAAGCCCGACGAGATACGCTTCTCGGATGCGCTGCCGAAAACTCGTTCGGGCAAGATCATGCGCCGCTTGCTGCGCGAGATCGCCGCGAGCGGCGCGGTCAGCGGCGACACGACCACGCTCGAAGATTTTTCCGTGCTCGAAAAACTGCGCACGCAGGAAGAAGAGTGAGAAAGGAAATGATGAACGATGAACGCAGAACGATGAATGAAAACTTTTCT
>JBBRYU010000480.1:0-1524 GCA_038237345.1 Pyrinomonadales bacterium | reverse complement strand
GGCGCATCGCCCGCCGACTTCCTTGATTGGAAGGCGCAGAGCAGTTCCTTTGCCGGCCTCGCGGCTTACAGCGGCGGAGGCACGAACCTGTCCGGCGGCGATGCCCCGGAACAGTTCGCCGGGGCGCGCGTGTCGGACGACTTTTTCAACGTGTTCGGCGTCAAGCCGTTCTTAGGGCGCACGATCTTGCCGGAAGAGAATTTGCTGCGCGGCAATCGCGTGATCGTGCTGAGTTATCGTCTGTGGCAGCGACGCTTCGGCGGCGATCCGAACATTGTCGGCAAGCAGCTTGCGCTGAACGGTAAAAGCACTACGGTGGTCGGCGTGATGCCGCCTGATTTCAAGCAACCGGCTTACGCCGAAGTATGGCTGCCGCTGTTCATGGATTCGGGCGAACTGAAGTCGCGCGACAGTCGCTACTTCACCGTCACCGCGCGGCTCAAACCCGGCGTCTCGCGGCAGCAAGCGGAAGCAGAGTTGGCAGTGATCGCCAGCCGCCTCGAAGCGCAGAACCCGGAGACGAACAAGGGTTGGAGCGTGCGTCTGATGTCGCTGCACGAGGAGGGCATCACGCAAGTGCGCCGCGCGCTCTTGATTCTGCTCGGCGCGGTTGGCTTCGTGTTGCTCATTGCGTGCGCGAACGTAGCGAACCTGTTGTTGGCCCGCGCGACGGCACGCCATAAAGAGGTGGCGATCCGCACCGCGCTCGGCGCGACGCGCGGGCGACTCGTCCGGCAGTTGCTCGTCGAGAGCGTGCTGCTGGCGCTTGTTGGCGGCGGCGCAGGGTTGCTGCTGGCGTTGTGGGGCGTGGACGCGATCACGGGCCTGATGCCGCAGGACTGGCGTTTCCCGCGCATCGAGGAGAGTCGCATCGACGCGGCGGTGCTGGCCTTCACGTTCGGCATCTCGCTTGTGACCGGCTTGCTCTTCGGCTTGTTGCCCGCGCTCAAAGCGTCGCGCTTGAACGTGTACGAGGCGTTGAAAGAAGAGGGGCGGAGCGCCACCGCCGGTTTGCGTATGCAACGCCTGCGCGGGCTGTTGGTCGTCTCCGAAATAGCGCTGACGTTGTTACTGCTCGTCGGCGCGGGTCTCTTGATCAAAAGTCTGCTGCGTTTGCAGCACGTCGATCCCGGCTTCAACGCGCAGAACGTGCTGACGCTGCACGTCGCGCCGCCGCTCACGCGCAAGTACATGCAAGACGACGCGCGGGCGACGCTCTACCGGCAGATCGTGGAGCAAGTTGCCGCGCTGCCCGGCGTCGCGAGCGTGGCCACGAATTCCGGGCCGCCGCTCGCGAGTTTCGGCTTGAGTTTCTCTTTCGCCGTCGCAGGGCGCGCGGCCGACACGAGCGAGAAACAGGATGCCTTCTACAGCGCGATCAGCCCCGGCTACTTCAACACGTTGGGCATTCCACTCGTGGCCGGTCGCGCGTTCAACGAGCATGACAACAAGGACGCGCCGCCCGTCGCGATCATCAACGAGACGATGGCGCGGCGGCTCTTCCCCAACGCCGCAGACGCGGTC
>JBBRYU010000479.1:0-1532 GCA_038237345.1 Pyrinomonadales bacterium | reverse complement strand
GGTGCTACGCGCGCATCTGGACAACAGCCGCCGCCGGACTGATGCCGAAGAACGATTTTATGGAAGCCACCGGGCACAGTCTGAAATTCCACATGCCAAAGACGATGCTGCGCGAGATGAACTTCGAGTGGAAGATTCCCCCGGTGTGGAACGCCTTCGAGCGCAACCGCGCCCGCGCTTACTGCATGGGCTACAACCTGATGATGGCGTACACAATGGTCTTAAAGGCGTTCGATCTCTTGCGCCGGGGCGAAGACAAAGTGAGCACGAAGTTTGAGGTGCCGATGGGCGAGCGTCGCGGCGTCGGTTTCTGGGGCGCGGGTCGCGGCTATCTCTCGCATCATCTGACTCTCGACAAGGGTGCAATAACTAACTACCAGATCGTCACGCCTTCGACCTTCAACGCTTCGCCGAAAGACCCGTTCGGGAACCCCGGCCCTTACGAATCGGCCGTGCTGAACACGCCGATCCTCGAAGACTTCGACAAGGACTCGGACTTCACGGGCGTTGATATGCTCCGCGCCATTCGCAGCTTCGATCCGTGCATGCCCTGCACGACGCACATCTACGGCGGCGAGCGCGAGATCGTGCGCGAGGTCAACACCTGCGCCTGCTCGGCTGAAGGGTAAGAGTTCAGACAGGCATTGAGCGACGGCGGGTTGCATTGACATGATGGTTCTGGTTTCGGGCATTGGCTACTCCAACATGAGCGACATGTCCTTTGGTCGCGTGCTGTACGGCAAGATGGCGGAGATGAGTTGGCCCGCTCACGTTCACGTCGAAGACCTGAACTTCGGCCCCGTCATGATCTACCAGTGGCTGGAAGAATATCCCGTTAAATTCGACAAGGTCATACTCGTCAGTGCCGCCAATCGCGGGCGCGAGCCGGGAACGCTGGAGGTGTACGCGTGGGACGGGCGGATGCCGGACGAGGCGGGCGTACAGGCGTGCGTTGGGGAGGCGATCACCGAGGTTATCAGTTTAGAAAATCTTTTGATCGTGTGTAAGCAGTTCGGCGTGCTGCCCGATGACGTGACGATCATCGAGGTCGAGCCGCAGCATGAGGAGTACGGGTTGGAGTTCAGTCCCGTCGTTGCCGCCCGAGTCGGCGAGGCGATTGAGTTGGTCAGGCATGAAGCGATGAAGGCTGCCCGCCGATGAGCGAAGTGATAGTTGCAGAGCGCGATGCGGAAGAGCTGCTCGGTCAGTTGAGTTCGCTTGTCGGGGAGCTGGAAGAATACCCGGACACGGAAGTGCGCGAGAAAGCTCTCGACCTCGTGCAGATCATCCTCAAACTTCATGGCGAGGCACTGCGTCGGATACTTGCCACATTCGAGTCGCTGCCGATGAAAAGCGACATCTACGCGCGGCTGCTTGGAGACGATGTCATCCGCGCGCTCCTGACCATCCACGATCTGTTGCCGGAAGAGTTGGAAGCGAGGGTCGCGAAGGCGATTGAAGAGTTGCGGCCTTTTTTAATCTCGCAAGGCTGTGACGTGAAGCTGCTCGGTGTGTTTGACGGGCACGCGCGG
>JBBRYU010000478.1:0-1543 GCA_038237345.1 Pyrinomonadales bacterium | reverse complement strand
GCTGTGCTTCACGGACGAAATCTACGAGCACATCCTTTACCCGCGCGCCGACGCGGAGATCGCGCACATCTCTATGGCGCAACTGCCGGGCATGCGCGAGCGCGCCGTCATCGTCAACTCGATGTCGAAGACTTATTCGGTGACGGGTTGGCGCGTCGGCTATTGCATCGCGCCGCCCGCGATCACAAACGCGATTCGCAAAGTCCACGACTTCCTTACCGTCGGCGCAGCCGCGCCCCTGCAAACGGCCGGCGCGATGGCCCTCAGCCTGCCGCCCGCGTACTACGACAAACTGCAAGCTGACTACACGCACCGTCGCGATCTGCTCCTGCCTGAGTTAGAGCGCGCCGGTTTTCAAATCTTTCGGCCCGATGGCGCGTATTACGTGATGACCGACATCAGCGCGTTCGGCTTCGCGGACGACATGGCCTTCACGCGCCATCTAATTCCACAGGTTGGCGTCGCCTGCGTGCCCGGCTCGTCCTTCTATAGCGACCCCGCGCGCGGCGCACAGCAAGTCCGCTTCTGTTTCTGCAAACAGGACGAGACGCTCTTGCGCGCCGCCGAGCGGCTGCACAAACTGCGCGCGTGATATGTGGGACACGAAACGACAGATCATCTGGGTGGCGACCGGTCTCATCATCGGCACGTTCGTCCTCTACCGCGATGCCTTCGACGACGATGGCAAGTTCAGTCTCAGCTTCTTCCTCTTCCTCGAACTGCTGCTGATCCTGATCATCACTGTCATGTTCTATTTCTACTCGCGTAAGCATAGAGGCTGACGCCGCTAGCGTTGACGTTTACGCTTGCGCTGAGAATGCAGCCGCACGCACCGATGATGGCGAAACTCCCAAAACACGGCGGCGCGGGGCGCAAGCCATATGGCTGGCTGTGGGCGTGTGTGCTGGTCGGCTGGACGCTCATCGGGTTGTCGTTCACGCTTAATTATTATCTCTTCGCCGATCATTACGTCGCCATCTTCAAACAGCCGCCCACGCTGCGTGAGATGCTCGTCTGGGAGTTGCCTTACTGGCTCTTGTGGGCCGCGCTCTCGCCGCTCATCTTCTGGCTCACGCAACGCTTCCGGCTTGAGCGCGGCCGTTGGCTGCGCAATCTTCCGTTACACGTCGCGGCCTGTCTCGCGCTTTCGCTCGCGCATCGCGCGGCTTATCTGCTCGTCGGTTGGCTGCTCCACGTCGCGGTCTATCGCCGGCTCGCGTCGCTGCCAGACGTGTATAACTTTCTCTTCTTCTTCAATCTGCCCACCGGCTTCATGTGTTACGGCACGATCCTGCTCGTCAGTTACGCCCTCGCTTATTATCGCCGCCATCAAGCGGAGGAACTGACCATCGCGCGCCTCGAAGCCGAACTGGCGCAGACGCAACTACAAATGACGCGGGCGCAACTGCAAGCGCTCAAGATGCAACTGCAACCGCACTTTCTGTTCAACACGCTCAACTCGATCTCGACCCTGCTGGATGAAGATGTCGCCGCCGCCGACGAGATGCTCGCGCGGCTCGGCGATTTCCTCCGCCTCACGCTC
>JBBRYU010000477.1:0-1547 GCA_038237345.1 Pyrinomonadales bacterium | reverse complement strand
GAAGACGCAGGCCGCTTTGCTTGAAGCGATGGAAGAGCGACAGGTGACGATTGACGGCGAACTGCATCCGCTCTCGCCCTTGTTCACCGTGCTGGCGACCGAGAATCCCATCGAGTATGAAGGCACATACCCGCTGCCCGAAGCGCAGCTTGATCGCTTTCTGTTGAAGATCATTCTCGACTATCCGAGCGCGGACGAAGAGGCGCGCATCGTCGCGGCGTGGGACGCGGGCTTCAACGCGCGCCGGCTTGATCAAGTTGACATCCACGCGCTCGCCGCAGCCGACGCCATCTCGCACTGCCGCGCTGAAGTGCGGCGCACGCGCATGGAGCCGGGCGTGCAAGCTTATGTCGTGCAGATCGTCCGGCGCACGCGCGAGCATCCGGCGGTCGCTTACGGCGCGAGTCCACGCGCGGCCGTTGCATTGCTGCTCTGTGCGAAGGCGCTCGGCGCGATGCGCGGGCGCGAGTTCGCCACGCCCGACGACGTGCGCGACATCGCCCGCGCGTGCCTGCGTCATCGTCTGCGCCTGCGCGCCGAAGCCGAGCTTGACGGCGCGACGCCCGACGCGGTGATTACAGATATTCTGAACACGGCGGAAGTGCCGCGATAGGAATTCTCACGCAAAGACGCAAGGGCGCAAAGGCGCAAAGAAGATCATTCAACCTCTTAGCGCCCTTCTTTGCGCCTTTGCGTCTTTGCGTGAGGCTCGATTCGTTCGCCCACATGCAACGCGAAAAGAAACTTAAACTCTGAGGAGTCCACAAGCATGAAACGCAATCCGGTCGTCTTCATTATCGCGCTCTGTTGCGCGCTCACCCTGCAAGTTGTCGCCATCTCGTCTGCCGCCGCGCAGAAGCAGAAGAAGCCGGTGGCGAAAGCGCCGCAGCCGACGCCGACACCGGCGAGCGAAAGCGGCACGACGACGCAGACGCAGCAGCCCGCGCAGCAGTCCGGCGAGACGGAAGACGTGGCGCAAGCGAGCGAGCCGTACACGCTGCTCACCAAGCAGTTGAAATGGCGTGCGATTGGCCCGGCGAATATGGGCGGGCGCGTCGCCGACATGACGGGCGATCCGAAGAAGCCTTATACGCTCTATGTCGCCACCGGCACGGGCGGATTGTTTAAGACGACCGACAACGGCACGAGTTGGAGCGGCGTGTTCGACAAACAGCCGGTCGCATCGGTTGGCGCGGTTGCGGTTGCGCCGACGGACGCGAAGATCGTCTGGGCCGGCACGGGCGAGCCGAACGGGCGCAACAGTTCGTCGTGGGGCAACGGCGTCTATAAATCTGAGGACAGCGGCGCGACGTGGAAGAACGTGGGTTTGCGCGATACGCAAACCATCGCGCGCGTCATCGTCGATCCGGCGGACGCGAGCACGGTCTATGTCGCGGCGGTCGGTCATCTCTGGGGCGCGAACCGCGAGCGCGGCGTCTTTAAGACCACGGACGGCGGCAAGACGTGGACGCCGTCGCTGCAAGTGGACGAGAGCACGGGCGCGATTGATCTCGTGCTTGATCCGGCGGATCACAACACGCTGTACG
>JBBRYU010000476.1:0-1550 GCA_038237345.1 Pyrinomonadales bacterium | reverse complement strand
TCATGGAGCCGGACTTGGCGGCCCGTTTTCCCACCATCAAAACTTATCGCGGGCAAGGGCTTGACGACCCCACGGCCACGACGCGCTTCGACTGGACGCCCGCAGGCTTGCACGCCATCATCCTCTCCGCGCACGGCACTTTCTATCTTGAGCCTTATGCTGCCAACGACAACGCGACCTATCTCGTCTACGCGCATCAAGACATAACGGATGAGACCGGCGCGCTCGCTTGCGCGGTCACAGAGGCCGAGCAGACGGAAGCTATCAAGCGTGCGCCCGCGCAAGCATCGTCGTTCACCCCGCGCGTTGCCTCCGGTGCGAACTTGCGCACCTACCGGCTCGCTGTCGCCGCGACCGCCGAGTACACGCAGACTTACGGCGGCGGCACGGTGGACGGCGCACTCGCCGCCATCACGACGACCATCAATCTCGTCAATGCTATCTACGAGCGCGATGCGGCGATCCGGTTGGTGCTGATCGCCGGCGAGACGAGCATCATCTTCACCGATACCACGACCGACGGCTATACGACGGACAACGTCGGCGCACTGATCAACGAGAATCCAACCAAACTGAATAGCGTCATCGGCGCGGGCAGCTATGACATCGGGCACGTCTTCGACGGGCGGCTACTCGGCGGCGGCTCTTTCTCCTTTCAGGGACAGGCGGGCATCGGCGTCGTCTGCACCGCGAGCAAGGGGCGCGGCGCGACTATCTTCCGTTCGGTCTTCCCCTCAAACATCATCGCCTACTACATCGTGGCGCACGAGATGGGCCATCAGTTCGGCGCGACGCACACGTTCAACGCCAACATCGCCGACTGCGGCAACCAGCGCACCGCCAGCACTGCCTACGAGCCGGGCACGGGCACGACCATCATGGGCTATCGCTTCAACTGCGGCAGCGAAGACCTGCGCTCGTCCGATACATACTTCCATAACGCAAGCCTCGAACAGATCGTTAACTACACCACGACTGGCGGCGGCAGCGGCTGTCCCACGTTAACGGCGACGGGCAATAGTCCGCCCGTCGTGGACGCCGGCGCAAGCTATACGATCCCCGCCCGCACGCCCTTCAAACTCACTGCCACAAGCGACGATGCGAACGGCACGTTTAGCGGACGCACCTACACGTGGGAAGAGTTCGATCTCGGCCCGTCGTCGCCGCCCGATGCGGACGATGGCGCGCGGCCGATCTTTCGCTCCTTCGCGCCGTCCACGAATCCGGCGCGCACGTTCCCGCAACTCTCGGATATATTGACGAATATACAAACCTTTGGCGAAAGCTTGCCGACGACGACGCGCACGATGAACTTCCGCGTCACGGCGCGCGACAATCGCGCGGGCGGCGGCGGCATCGGCTCGGCCGCGACACAGGTCAACGTGCGCGCCGAGAGCGGCCCCTTCATTGTCACCGCGCCGGCCAGCAACGTGAGTTGGGCAGGCAACACCTTGCAGACCGTGACGTGGAACGTGGCGAACACCACGAGCGCGCCCGTCAGTTGCGCAAACGTGCGCATCCTTGTCTCGACCGACGGCGGTCTGACGTTC
>JBBRYU010000475.1:0-1561 GCA_038237345.1 Pyrinomonadales bacterium | reverse complement strand
TTTGCAGGATATGCTGCTGCAACTCTGCGAATGCGGTTACAGTCATGTGCCGCGCTACGATCAGCCGATTGGCATCTACGATGCCGAGACCGGGACATCTGATCGCACGCAGCATCCGGTGGTCATCTTCACCTCCAACAATGTCCGGCACAAACTATCAGAGCCATTTCGCTCGCGCTGTTACTACTCATGGCTTGACTGCCCGACGCCGAGCGAGGAAGTGAAAATCTTGCACAAGCGTGTGCCTGATGCTTCGCCGCAACTGGTTTGTGCGGTGGTCAAAATCAACGATTGCATCAAGACGATTCCGGGCGTCCAGAAAAAGCCGGGCTTGCGTGAATTGATTGATCTGCTCGCGGCGCTTCATCGCGACAGAGTAATGGCGGTGACCGAGGATGTGCTGCACGCCTATGTCGGCTACCTCGCGAAACAGAAAAGCCACCTCAAGAGTTTGCGTGAGGCGCTGGCCCGGGTGGAGAGACATCTGGAGCTGGAAGACAGGCGGATTGATTGGTGGGTGGAGGAAGCGTTTGCCACGGGAGACGCTGAGGTGTTGGAGGCGGCAGCATGAAAAGAGGTGGCAAAGGAAGGAACGCTGATAGTCGGTTGTCAATGTCGCCGATAATTATAGTCGGCACGGTAGCAACCGCCATGATGCTCCTGCTGCTCGGCGGCGGCTACATCCGGCGCGCGTTTGTGGCGCGTCTCGACCCACGCATTTCCATCGAGGAGGGCGGGGCGGCGGGCGGCGCGCGGGAAGGGAAACGAGCGAAGACTGATGCGTCTTCAAGCCCTGTTTTCGACGGAGAAGTTTACCGGACAGAGAGTCGGTTGCGCGAAACAGGCGCGCTGGCGATTGCCGCGAGCCTCTACGGTGTTAGAACAATCGCGGAGCAGCATCGCCCGGTACGAACAGTAAACGAACTGCTGGCGGGAGTTGCCACGAGCGGTCTTCTGCCGCCGGGACTCACTCTCGTGCCGAATGAATCTGCTGTCGCTTCCCCGTATGGAAAGCTGTACGTGCGCTTCAGACCGCAGCCGTTTGCGGTCGAAGTTCTATCCATGCCGCGGGAGCGAATGGACGGGCCCGCTCTGCTGCTGCGCGTTCCCGACACAGATGAATCGGGCCATTCAACTGAGCGAGTGCGCTATTTTCAAGCGATGCGGCTCGATGGTGTGCGGGTGCCGCCGCCATTTGCGCTCGCCTCTGAAATTCAGTCTCTCGGATGGACCGATGAAAAGATGCGCGCCACGCAGCCAAACGATGTAGATGCACAAAGACTCGCCGCGTGGGCGCGCCAGCAGACTTCCGGCAATCGTTAATGACGACCGCTCGTTGAAGATGTTTGTTCTGTTGTGCTGACGAGAGTTTAAGGGCATGTCTTTCACGAATCGCATTGAGCACTTCGACGCCGATCATGGCATACCGCGGCGCGCGGACGAAGTATATCTTCCGGCATACCACGCCTTTCTCCGGTGCGCCCAGGATGCGGTACAGATATTTGTCTTCATCCTGCTTGGCGCACTCTCCGCCCTTTGTCTGTGGGGGACGGCCAGTTAC
>JBBRYU010000474.1:0-1569 GCA_038237345.1 Pyrinomonadales bacterium | reverse complement strand
TGAGGCGCAGACCGACGTAGGCGAACGCTTCATCGTAAGGTAGTTGTTCCGTGCCGCGCACGTAGCGGGTGAAGAAGTCTGCGAGGTCGAAGCCCGCGACATCCGCCGCGACCTGCTGAAACTCTTCCGTAGTGTAACCGCGCCCGCGCAAGTAGTAAGTCGCCGGCGGACTATCAAGGTAGAACTGTTGATAAGCGCGGCGCATTACGTCATCTAATGACGTGCGCCCTTTGGTGCGGCCGCGGAGCAAGAGATCGAGTACGAGCGCGATGGTTTCGCCTTTGTCATAGTAACTGATCGAAGTCTGTTCGAGACCTGTGCGCTGGACGTGGCAGGCGGCATCGAGGAACGGCGCGACGAGCGAAGACTCTTCCGCGCTCATCAATCGGCTGCCCGGCGCGTTCTCAATCGTGCTGATCTCATTGCCGAGTTGTTGCCACAGCGTTTCGTCAGTCCACAGCCCCGCGCGCCGTTGCATCAGATGGCCATAGTAGTTCGTGAAGCCCTCGGCGATGAACAGCCCGCGCGTCGCTAACGGCTTCGTAAAATCCCACGGCCCCAACTCGACGGGGCGCAACCGCTTCACGTTCCAGACGTGGAAGAACTCGTGCGCGGCCGTCCCTAACACGCTCTCGTATGTGCCCGCATCGCCGAGCGCGCCGCGTTGAATGATCTGCGTGGAGGTCAGATGCTCCATGCCGTCGCCGTGCTGGCCCGCGCCGGTGTGGATCAGAAAGGTATAGTCGCTAAACTCCGGCGCGCCCCACAGCGCCGTCTCCGCGCGCACGATCTTTTCCAGATCGCGCACGAGCGCTTTGCGCTTGCCGCCGTCATTGCCGACGGCGTGCAGGACGACGTGATAATTCTTGCCGTCCACTTGAAAATCATTCGCCGTCCAGTCCGCGCCAATTTCCGTCGGCGTATCGATCAAGAGATCGTAGTTGGCGAACTGCCACTCGCGCTGCTCGGCGCTCGTCATGCGCCCGTTGACGATGCGCCAACCTTCGGGCGGTTTGATAGTTAGTTTCACCGGATCGGGTTTATGCCCGACGACGTACATGAACAGCGCACCGCCATTGAAGTTCGCGTGCCGCTCGTTGAGTTGCGCGAACGTGCCGGAGAGATCGTCGGCGAAGACTTTGTAGCTGCACCACACGCGCTGTGCGCCGTGCATCGGCACGCGCCACGTCTGCGTGTCTAAGCGCAACGGCCGAAAGCCGGCGGCAGCGCAGGATTCGCCCGGCGCGCAGTCCGGCCGGGCATAAACTTCGCGCACGTTCTTTGCAAAGTCGAAGACGGCGTAGCGGCCCGGCGACCACCGCGGCATCTGCAACTCAACGGCCGCCTGCGGCGTCGGCGTCTCGATCATCACCCGCACCTCGAACAGATGCGTCGCCGGTTGCGCCATCTGCAATTCGTAGCTAATCCGATACGGCTCGGCCGGCACGGCTGCTTGCGCGAGCGCGGCCACGCAACAGAGCAAGGGCAAGACGATGACGGCCACACTCCGGTGTAGCACACGCGCGGTAAAATGTTTGCGCATTGACGACTCCGACCCGAAAGATGATA
>JBBRYU010000473.1:0-1594 GCA_038237345.1 Pyrinomonadales bacterium | reverse complement strand
ATTGTTCTTCTGTCCGTTTAGAAGCGAATCCTGCTCGCGCTCTGCAATCAGCTTCCCGATTTGACGGCAAACCTGCGCGTTCTCTCTGTGGTCGCTATCGAAGCCGATTACCGCGTCACACTCGCGCAAGGCGCGAACGATCTCGGCATGAGCGACACCGACACCGGCTGTCGCAATCGCGCGTAGCGGCGGGCGCAAACGCACGAAGACTTCAGCCTTCAATGCGCCTTCGGTTACGAGAATGGGTAGGTCTTTGCAGCTAACCGTTTCGACCGGCAGCGCCGTCCAGTGAACGGGGCTGCCGGAGCTTGTGCCGTGCGGCTCTTTGTCGAGACAATCTTCGGCTGTTGAGAGCCAATGATAGTTGCCGCGCGCGCCGGCGAAGCGCAATTGACAGGCTTGGATCAAACCTTGTTCGTCGCGGTAGGGAATAATAAGGGCTGGGCGTTTGTAGTTGTAGTCTTTGCCGAGTTTTACCTGTTCCTGATCTTTCAGCCAGAAGCCCGGTACGCCAACCACGCCGCTCAGCTTATGCGTCTCCATATACGCCGGGAACTGTTCTTCTATGGAGCGGTCAATCGCACGCGCCAGTTCGTTGCGCTCTCTAACTCGCGGCGGCAAGGCACCGAACCGGTGAACGTCTTGCGGCAGCAGCCCGCGCGTGAGCAGTCCGTCTGGCGAGGCAGTAACAAGCTCCGGCGCGAAACGGGACGCGGGCGAAAGCGCGATCAGCTCTTCATATGCGGCGTGCCTAATCTCAAGCGGGGCAATTGGAGTCGGCTCGAGAGCGGCGGGGTGTTGAAGCTCGTCTGTGTTCAATATCGCACCCTGTGGTGTGGGGATGAAGGAGAATGCTTCTGCGATGAGTATGTGAACGAAGCCGCCGTCCCTTGCGCGTTTGACTGCCCCGACGGACTCTTTCATGCAGTGGGCGAGCCGCCCGTCGCGCGTCGTCTGGCAATACTTTGTCGCTCCGCAGACCGGGCAGGGCTTTCTTCGGGTCGCGCGCGTAAAGCCAACGTGCGAGCGTTCAGGGTAGCGTCCCGGCAGTACACTAAAAGGCTTGGCAGCTTCGCGCGTCATCGCATCATAGCCCATGAGCGAACGGTGTCCTTTCGGTAGAAGAGTCGTGTACGATTCACGCGCCTGTCTTTATCCTCACGCGCCGTCATCGCACGGTTCGCCGCCCGCTTCAGTTTTCGATCAAAAGTCGCTTACAGCTTTCCAACTAAAAACGGTACTGACCCATCTCCTCGATGCGTCTCGTCATGTCGTGCGTGACCTGACCGATGATCTGCGCCATGCGGTGATACTCGGCGGCTTGGACGCCTGCGGAGCGCACCTGGTTAATCGCGTCTTCGGCTCCGGCGTATTTCGTCAGCGCGGCTCGGTCGAGCATTCCGGTGCTTTCGCGCGCGGCGGTCGAGGAAATCTGCGCCTGCGCGTTCGCCGCGTTGTTGACGTTTTGCTGCCAAGTCGAGATCGCGCCCGATTGACTACCGTACTGCGCGTTCACAGCGCCTCCGACCTGTTCGGCGCGCGTCTGCTCTACCGCAGTGCGATCTTCAGCGTAGGTGCGATTGTTCCCGGCGGT
>JBBRYU010000472.1:0-1604 GCA_038237345.1 Pyrinomonadales bacterium | reverse complement strand
GGTCATCCGTTAATGACGGCCGCGCTCGGCGCAATGGCGTTGTTGATGGCGCTCACGCCGCTCATGCAAAGTCTGTGGCCGCTGGCGGCAATCGTGCTGCTGTTGGGCTGCGCCGAGGGGCTGCTCGACGTGGGCGGCAACACGCTGCTGACGTGGACGCACGGCACGGGGGTCGGGCCGGCGATGAACGCGCTGCACCTGTGTTACGGCGTCGGCGCGGTGCTTGCGCCCATCGTGGTGGCGCGCACGCTCACGTTCAGACAGGGTACGGGGCCGGCTTACTGGACGCTCGCGCTGCTCGTGCTGCCGGCCGCCGGCTGGCTGTTGCGTCTGCCGAGTCCGGCCGTGCCGCGCACGTCGCAAGCGGATGCGCGCGAACGTGCGCGGCACGTGCCCTTACGCCTCGTGCTGTTCATCGCGCTCTTTCTGTTCCTCTATCTTGGCGCGGAGGTCGGTTTCGGTGGTTGGATTTACACTTACGCGCTCAGGCTGCGACTGAGCAGTGAGGATGGCGCGGCTCTTTTGACCGCCGCATTCTGGGGCACGCTCACGGCCGGGCGACTGCTCGCCATCCCGCTGGCCGCGCGCTTCCGCCCGCGCACTTTGTTGCTCGCCGATCTGCTGTGCGCGCTCATCAGTCTCAGCATCGTCATCACGGCCGCCACGCCGATAGCACTCTGGACGGGCACGCTCGGCTTCGGCCTCGCGCTCGCTTCGATCTTCCCCACCACGCTCGCGTTCGCCGGGCGACACTTGCCCGTCACGGGGCGCGTCACGAGTTGGCTGATCGTCGGCGCGAGCGCGGGCGGGATGTTGCTCCCGTGGCTCGCCGGTCAACTCTTCGTGCGACAAGGGCCGCGCGCCGCCATGCTCATCATCGCGTTTGATCTCATCATCGCACTACCCGTCTTCATCGCTTTCTCTTTTCGCACAACGCCCAACACTAAAGCCACGCGCAGATGAACGTACGGCGTCGCCGCCGGGAGCGCAGGCATCCTGCCTGCTATGAGCGCGCCAGCGCGAACAAAGAGACGCGCGCCGCTCAAGTTTGGATGTAAGGGAATGCGTTGAGCGTGCTGGCGCACGCTTGCAGGCAAGATGCCTGCGCTCCCAGCCTTTTGTACTTTGCCGCTCCCACCAAAATTTTCCTGTAAGGATTCCCGCGCCCGCTCGACTAATGCTGTGGATGGCGCAATCGGCACAGACTGCAAGGTCAACCGAGTAACGCAGTTCTTATCCAACTGAAACGTCGTAACGCAGTCAAGTCTTACCCCTCGCTGAATAAACACGCTGCCGGAGATAAGGAGACATCCGTCTTCCGGGCCGACGTGTGCCCGAACGAACCGCCGCCGCCGCGCAGCGCCAAACTGAACCGCTTTTGCTAAAGGAGAAAACAGCAATGTCACGCAAACTTATCGTCATCGTCGCCGCCCTGCTCGTCGTCGCCGGGGCATGGTACGCCTTCCGCCCCGAGCGTCTCTTCGTCAACCAGCAAGTCAATGAACAGTTCCCCACTGCCTCGGCCGCCACGGCATCCACCGCGACCATCGCCACCGGCAACTTCCACTCCGTCGCGCATGACACCAAAGGCACGGCGACCGTCT
>JBBRYU010000471.1:0-1610 GCA_038237345.1 Pyrinomonadales bacterium | reverse complement strand
TATCAGCATGCGTTGCAAGCACGGCCGACGTTCAGTCTCGCCTTGCTGAATCTGGGCAAGCTGCGCATGACGCAGAAAGATTTCAAAAGCGCGATTGATTTCCTGCGCCGCGCCGTCAACTCGCAGCCGCGCTCGGCCGACGCCAACCACTATCTCGGCGAAGCTTATTTGAGCGAACTGCTCAAGGAGATCAAGCAAGGCTCGCAGGCCATCGCTGAATTGAACGAGGCGGCGCGCCAAGCCGTCACTTACTTCAACGCGGCCCTGGAAATCGATCCCGCCGGCAAAGCGGAAATCCACCTGCGCCTCGCCGACATCTACAGCGTGCTGAACATGAAAGCCGAAGCCGTGGCCGAGTGCCAGAAATTCCTGACCCAGAAACCCGACTATCCCGAACGCAAGAAGATCGAGCAGTTCATCGCGGCCAACAGGAAACCATAAGAGATGATTGCGGGCTGAAAGAACAACTGCCTTGTTAATCCGCAATCCGAAATCCGCATTCCGCAATCGCCTATGCTAGACTCGCTCGCGTGAGTGAGCGCATCTATCGCGACCCCGTCCACAATATCATCCGCCTGCGCACGGACACGCGCGAGGGGCGACTGCTGATCGAGTTGATCGACGCGCCGGAGTTTCAACGCCTGCGCCGCATCAAGCAACTCGGTCTCGCACTCTATACTTATCAGGGCGCAGAGCATTCGCGCTTCACGCACTCGCTTGGCGTCTTGCATCTGATCACGCGCGTGCTGGATCGTTTGGGCGAGCAGTACCAGATCGCCGAAGCGGATCGCGCCGCCGCGCGGGCCGCCGCGCTCTTGCACGACATCGGGCACGGCTCGTTCTCGCACGTGATGGAGAACGTGCTGGGTTTTCATCACGAGCACTGGACGGTACGCGCGGTGCGCGACGAGGAGACGGAGATCAACCGCGTGCTGCGCGCTTACGCGGATGAATTACCGGAGCGCGTCGCGGAGATCATCGAAGGCAGTTTTCAACCCGCGTGGCTCGCGCAACTCGTCTCGTCGCAGTTGGACGTGGATCGCATGGATTATCTGCTGCGCGATTCGTTGATGACCGGCGCGAAGTACGGCATCTACGATCTCGAATGGATCATCAACGCGCTCGCGGTGGACGAAGAGAATGACCGCATCTACGTCGCGGCACGCGGTCTCTACGCCGTCGAAGAATATTTGCAGGCGCGCTACTACATGTTCCGCCAAGTCTATTTTCATCGCACGCTGCGCTCGGCCGAAGCCGTCCTGCGCTCGACTTTGCGGCGTGCGCTTGAGCTTGTCGCCACGGGCGCGGACGTGTGGTGCGCGCCGGGCACGGCCTTCACCAAGATGCTGCACCGCGAACCGCTCACCGTCACGGATCATTTGGAGATGGACGATTCCGACGTGCTCTTTCATCTCAAGCAATGGCAGCGCGCGAGCGATCCGGTCTTACGCGATTTGAGCGCACGCTTCATCGCCCGCCGGCTCTTCAAAGCGATTGACCTCGACATGCCCGAAGCGGAGCGCGCGGACTTTCTCAACGCCGCCCGCGCCGTCGTAGCCCGCGCAGGCTTCGCGCCCGAATACTATTTCATCGAGGACTACGCGGGCGAC
>JBBRYU010000470.1:0-1620 GCA_038237345.1 Pyrinomonadales bacterium | reverse complement strand
TTGATTCAACCCTATTTTCAGGCTCTCAGCTTATGAACGCCAACTAGCAATCAAGGTATTCTTTGTGCCCTTCGAGCCTTTGGGGTTAAGCCTATTGGGTCGGGTTTTGCAGCAGTGTTTTAACGCGCTCTTCTAGTTGGCGGAGGGCGCGTTGCATCTCGCCGAGGCGACGGAAGGCAGCGGTTGAGCGCAGCCAGTCACGGTTGTCAAAGGCGGGGATGCCGGAGAGGACTTTGCCCGGCGGGACGTTGTGGCTCGTGGCGCTTTTGGCGGTGATGACGGCATCGTCGCCGATGGTCAAATGACCGGCGACGCCCGCTTGACCCGCGAGGATGACGCGCCGCCCGATGTGCGAGCTACCGGCGAGACCGACCTGTGCGCAGAGCAGCGCATCTTCGCCCACGGTGCAGGAGTGGCCGATCTGCACAAGGTTGTCGAGCTTCGCGCCGCGCCGGATGCGCGTCTCGCCGACCGAGGCGCAGTCAATCGTCGTACCAGCGCCGATCTCTACGTCATCTTCGATGACGACGCGCCCCGTCTGCGGAATCTTCAACCAACGGCCCGCTTCGTCCTTCGCATAGCCAAAGCCATCTGAGCCGACCACCACGTTGTTATGAATAGTCACACGCGCGCCGACTTGCGTGCCCGCGCGTAACGCCACGCCGGAGTGGATGACGGAATCCGCGCCGACCGACACGCCGTCGTAGATCGTCGCGTTGGGATAGACGCGCACGCCCGCCGCGAGTGTGACATTGCGTCCGATCACGGCGCACGCGCCGATCCACAGGTTGTTATCGAGTTGCGCCGTCGGATCGATCACGGCCGCCGGATGAATGAACGGCTCGAACGTTGATTCAGGGTGGAACAAGCGGAGCGCACGGGTGTAAGCGAGATAAGGATCGGGCACGCGCAGGATGGCGATCTCGCGGCCCGCTTCGACGCCCGCGCCGAGATAGATGGCCGTAGCGCGCGTCGTCTGCACACGCGGCGTGTAGCGCGGGTTGGCGAGAAAGGTAACGTGCCCGGCTTGCGCCTCATCAAGCCCGGCCGCGCTCGTAATCTCAAGCTCACCGTCACCCTCGACCTGTGCGCCCGTCTGCTCTGCGAGTTCTGAAAGTTTCATAACAAAGCGTGTCGTGTGATCTGTGACAGATTTGCGCGACGAGCCTCCTACATCAGATTCACCGGATCGATCTCAACGTTGACCGCTTGCAGATCGCAACCGCTCGCCTGTCCCGCGTCCGCCAGCGCCACGTCGAGCACGGCACGCATGCGTGTGCGATTGCGCGCCTTGACGAGCAGGTGGATGCGATGCTCGCCGCGCAGGCGCGCGAGCGGCGCGGGCGCAGGGCCGAGTATGCGGCACACGCGGTCTGTGTTTGCTGCGTCGAGCGCGCGGCGCAGTTCGGTGGCGGTCGTCTGTGCGCGCTCCCACTCGGCGCAGTGTACGAGCAGCGCCGCGAGCGCGACGAACGGCGGATAGCTCAAGTTTTTGCGATAGCCGATCTCTTCGGCGTAGAAGCCCGCGTAGTCTTGCGCGCAGGCATGACGCAATGCGTAGTGATGCGGGTGGAAAGTTTGAATCAACACGCGCCCCGCGCGTGCGCCGCGGCCGGCCCG
>JBBRYU010000469.1:0-1628 GCA_038237345.1 Pyrinomonadales bacterium | reverse complement strand
CGTCGCGTTTCGAACGGAAGCAGGACGAGTTGCACATAGCAGCAGCACCGGTTGAGCCGGTCGCCGCCGCCGAAGCAGTCGCCCCGCTTGCGGAACACAACAACGCAGAGGAGCAGACAGAGATGAACACACGACAAGCAACCGCGCCGGTTGAGCCGGAGCAGGATTTGGATTTCGTCACGGCCGAAGAACATGCGGCCATGCAGCCGGATGAGCAGCAGAGCGCGCCGGTTGTGCCGCTCGCCTTCACCAATATGCTGCGCACGTTGCGCCAGCCGATTGACCCGAAGTTGATTAAGACGCGCGAAGGTTGGCGTGACCGCAACGGCCAAGTCCACAACGTCGAATACGTCGAGTGGCACACGGTCGCCGACATGCTCGACCGCATTGCGCCGAGTTGGGCGCACGCCGTCCGCAGCATCGTGCAGGTCAATGACATGGTCGCCGTCACCGCCGCGATAACGATTGACGGTGTGACGCGCGAAGGCGTAGGCACGGGCACGGCCGACAACGAGACGGGCATCAAGAAGGCCGAGCATGATGCGTTGAAGCGCGCCGCGATCAAGTTTGGGATTGCGCGCGAGTTGTACCAGCGCGAATCCGAAGTGATCGAGCGCGATGGCGCAGGCCCGCAGCCGGGCGACTTCCCGCGCGACCCACTCTCGAAATCGATGGCCGATCTCGTCACGCCGAAGCAACTCGGCATGATCCGCGCGTTAGCGCGCGAGGCGAGCGTGGACGCGGACGCGGAATGCCAGCAGGTTATGCGTTGCGGCACTGACGAGTTGTCGAAGAAAGCCGCGTCGAGCCTGATCGATCACTTGAAGGCGCTGCCGCAGGAAGCGTTCGGCAACCAGCAGCCGATGCGGCGCGCGAGCTAGTGCGGCTCGATCAGGGGATAACTAAGGCGAAGCGTCAGGGCTGCGCGGCAAGGATAAAGCACAACCGCGTGGCCCGCGTCGCTTCGGGAAGTTAAGAGGTGAGAGATGACGACTGAAGAATTGATTCAGGACAGGCCGCTCACGTTCGAACTTGAGTATGCGAACGACGAGCCGCAGATGGCGTTCGTCGCGCATGAGGAAGCGGGCGCGCACGCGCCGACGCACGAACCGGAAGCAGAACAGCACACGAAGAAGGAGCGCATCCTCGCGCTCTACCAAGCGGGCACGACCGACATCGCCGCCATCGTCCGGCGGGTGGGCGCGCGGCCCTCTTACGTCGCACAGGTCTTGCAGGCGGCCGGTCACTTGGACGGCTACTTCGATCTCTACACGACGACCGGACGTGAGCAGAACGTCTATACGCGCTTCTTCCGCAGCGTACTCTCGTTCCGTTCCGTCGCAGCGGCGCACGAATCCGTGCAGAAGCTCGACCGGCTCTACAACTATTTTGAGCGGCTTGGCGACCGCGCGGGCCAGCATCAAGCGATGGTGCTGGCGTTGACGGGCAAGAATCGCGCGCGTTGGAGCGGCAAAACGGAAGAGGCGCAGATTTTCAGTGAATGGCTGGCCGCGCACTGACAAGAGATGGCGGCAAGGTTAACTTGTCGCCGGCCTTAATAACGAACACGGGTGGGTTGAAAAGGTGAGTCGCGTTTATCGTGCCTCACCTTTTTCTTTATCGCTTTG
>JBBRYU010000468.1:0-1628 GCA_038237345.1 Pyrinomonadales bacterium | reverse complement strand
GTTCTTCGCCGACGAGGATCGGATTGATCTCCGAGCCACGTTCGCTCAGACCGATCATGGCGCGAAAGACGAGCTGGTGTGCGCGTTGATAGAAGTCATCGGGTTTGAGTAGCTCGATGGCTTGATTGACGAGACCGTTGTCGAGGATGATCGCGCCGAGGATGGCGCGCTCCGCATCCACGCTATGCGGGAGCGGGCGTTCGAGCATCTGCTCGCGCGGCGAATCGGCGAAGTTTTTGGCCATCCGGAGACAGGTCGGCGGCGAACGATTAAGGCGGACAACAAATAAAACGGCTGCGAGTTGCGCAGCGCGCTCGCATCGTTTGCGGCGATGCGAATCGGCAGCGCGCCCAACAGCCGCGCACTATACTATAGCGACGCGGGCGCGACAACGATCATCGTCGTGCCCGCGTCTTTGTTGCGTTTTACGCGCTGGACTCGTCGGCGCTCTCTTCAACTTCAGCGCCTGCATCCGCTTCGCTCTCTGCTGCTGTTGCGGGCGCAGATGTTTCTGCCACCCGCGGTGCAGCCCCAGTCGCGTCCGCCGTTGCCGCGCCGCCTTCGGCCGTGACCTTGACCGGCAACTCGACCGTCACGTCGCGGTGCAGACGCAGGTTGACCGTGAAGTCGCCCGTCTCCTTGATCGGCTCGCGCAACTGCAAACGACGACGATCAATTTCGTAGCCCTGCGCCCGCAAAGCTTCGGCGATGTCCATCGAAGTGACCGAGCCGTACAGGATGCCGTGCTCACCGACCTTGCGCTCGAAGCTGAGCGATAGTTTGCGCAGTAGCTCGGCCTGTCCTTCGGCGCTCGCGCGGTCGCGCGCTTCGCGCTTCAGCAACGCTTTACGCTCGCCTTCGATCTGTTTCATGTTGCCTGTGGTCGCTTGGACGGCGAGTTTGCGCGGCAGTAGATAGTTGCGCGCGTAGCCCGCTTTGACGCGCACGATCTCGCCGCGCGCTCCCAGATTGTCCACGTCTTCGCGTAAGAGGACATTAGTGTTTGCCATGACTTGTTCCTTCCCTCCTCTTAGTCTGCCGTGTAGGGCAGGAGCGCGATGTTGCGTGCGCGTTTGATCGCTTCGGCCAGCATGCGCTGGTGCGGCGCGCACGCGCCCGAAATGCGGCGCGGCAAAATCTTGCTGCGCTCCGGCACGTAGCTCTGCAACAGCTTCACGTCTTTGAAGGCGATTTAATCGACTTTGTCCGCGCAGAAGCGACAAATTTTGCGGCGGCGAAAACGTCGTCCGCCTGAACGTCCTTGCGGGCCGCCGCTCCGGCCGCCGCCGCGATCATCGTCATGTGAAAAACTGCGCTCGTCTATTTTCCTCGAAATCTTTTCGGCCTCCCCCTCTTCCGTGCGCACATCGCGTGCGGGCGCTACGCCCGCGCCGCCGCGCTGGCCCATTCCACCGGAGAACGGCCGTTTGCTCGCCTTGCGCGCCCGCCGCTCTCTGAGTTTCTCGGCGCGCTGCCGATCTTCGTCCACGCGAACGGTCATGTAGCGCAGGACGGCATCGTTGACGCGCATGCGCCGCTCAAGCTCGGCGATCTCGCCGCCCGTGCCTTCGATCTCGAAGAGCACGTAGTGACCTTCGGTCTTGCGGCCGATCTTGTAGGCCAGCGTG
>JBBRYU010000467.1:0-1658 GCA_038237345.1 Pyrinomonadales bacterium | reverse complement strand
GGGTCAGTACCGCCTGCGGTAGCGGGCGGGTGCTGGCGTAACTGCTACCCGCCCGCTACCGCAGGCGGTACTGACCTGCGCGCAGCCGTACATTCATTTGCAATCTGCTCTAAAGTGGATTGCACAAGATTGCCCGCGCTCCCGGCGTAAGGCGTTCTTACTCATGCGATGGGCGGCAGTTATGGAAAAAAGTCCGCGCGTGTGCCTACGCGGTATTGTAAACTTGCGCTGTTCTCTTTATGACGATGCCTCATACCGGCACATATTTTCAGGCAGTTGAGCGCGCACACGCGGCGGGCAACGCGACGGAGCATACTTATCGCCCCGCGCTCAAGGCGTTCCTCGAATCGTTTGGCGGGCGCATCGTGGCGACGAACGAGCCGAAGCACGTCAAATGCGGCGCACCCGATTTCATCGTCACCATCAAAGATATTCCGCAGGGCTACGTCGAAGCAAAGGACATCGGCGTTGCACTCGACCGGGAAGAGAAGTCCGAGCAGTTGCACCGCTACCGCGCGAGCCTGCGCAATCTCGTCTTAACGAACTATCTTGAGTTTCGCTGGTACGTGAACAGCGAACCGCGTCTGACGGCGCGACTGGCGACGCCGCAGGGCAAGAGCAAATTGCAGGTTGAGCCGGACGGCGCGGCGGAAGTCGAAACGTTGCTGGCGCAGTTCCTCGCCTATGACGAGCAGACCATCGGCAGCCCGAAGGATTTAGCGGAGCGCATGGCGAAACTCGCGGGCGTGATTCGCCAACTCATCGGCCGCGCGCTCGCTACGGAAGAGACGGGCGGCAAACTACATCAACAGTTGCGGGGCTTCCGCGAAGTGTTGATTCACGACTTGGACGCGGAGCGGTTCGCGGACATGTACGCGCAGACGATCTGTTACGGCCTCTTTGCCGCGCGCTGCAACGCGAGAGGCGGCGCGCGGTTCACGCGCAAGAACGCCGCGCACGATCTGCCGAAAACCAACCCGTTCCTGCGCAAGCTCTTTCAACACGTAGCCGGCCCCGACTTGGACGACGAGCCACACGCTTGGGCTGTGGACGACCTCGCGGAGCTATTGCACCGCACGGACATCGGCACGATCCTTGCGGACTTCGGCAAGCGCACGCGGCGCGAAGACCCGGTCGTGCATTTCTACGAGACGTTTCTCGCCGCCTACGATCCAAAGATGCGCGAAGCGCGCGGCGTCTATTACACGCCTGAGCCGGTCGTCTCCTACATCGTCCGCAGCGTGGATCACGTCCTCAAGACCGACTTCAAACTCGCGGCCGGTTTAGCCGACGCGAGCAAGATCAAGGTCAAGTCGCCTGACGGCAAAGGCACGACGGACGCGCATCGCGTGCTGATCCTCGACCCCGCCACCGGCACGGGCACGTTCCTCTATAGCGTCATCAATCACATCTACGCCTCGTTCCGGCAGAATCGCGGCATGTGGTCGGGCTACGTCTCGGAACACCTGCTGCCCCGGCTATTCGGCTTCGAACTACTAATGGCCCCTTACGCCGTCGCGCACACAAAATTAGATTTACAACTCCGCGAGCTAGGCTACGACTTCAAGACCGACGAACGCCTGCGCGTCTATCTGACCAACACGCTCGAAGAGGCGCACGAAGTCAGCCGCATGCCCCTCTTCACGCAATGGCTCGCG
>JBBRYU010000466.1:0-1662 GCA_038237345.1 Pyrinomonadales bacterium | reverse complement strand
TAACTCAATCACTGAAATGCCGCTTGGCGGTTGTGCATCGTCACCAAATCTAATCTGGTGTAAAACCCAGGCAAGCTGGGCAGGTGATAATCCTATGTGAATCAGGAGTTGAGATGACAGACAAGCAGGTCGAATTGGTAGAATTTTCTTGCGATGGAAAATCAACTGATTCAACTATATCTGCTTGTCCGCCATATTTACGATACTCGCTCAGAAACCTGTTTTCAACGCCTGAGCAATAATGCCAAGCCACATTTCACCGATCAGGAACTGGTGACGATCTATTTGTTCGGGCATCTTCAGGGTGTGTTTGAGAAGAAAGCGATGCATAAGTTGATTGCTAACTATTGGAGGGCATTCTTTCCACGTTTGCCCTCTTATCAAACTTTTGTCGCGCGCTTGAATCAGCTCGAACCGACTTTTCAAACCATCGGTGGCTACGTGCAGCGCCGCGTAGCTGAACACTTGGCGCCGGAGGCTGACCATCTGATTGACTCTTTGCCCATCATGTTAGCAAAGGGTGGACATGCTTATTCAGCTAAGGTCGCTCGTGAGGTGTCTGACGTTGGCTACTGCGCCAGCAAGAAAACTTACTTTCATGGTCTGCGCCTGCACACCATCGCGAGGCGTCGGAGCGGACAACTGCCCGTGCCGCAACAGCTCTGGCTCAGAGAAGCTTCCGTCCATGATTTACGCAGCGCCAGAGAGCAGGCAGTTGAGTTGCCGAACAGTTCATTGATGGGCGATAAAGCATATCTTGACCCCACTTTGGCAGCGATGCTCGAAGCCCAACAGACTACTTTGTCTGCTCCACGAAAGAAGCCGAAAGGTCAGGAGTTAAGCGCGACCGAGAAACACTACAACCGGATGGTGAGTCGGCTGCGCCAACCGATTGAAAGTTTCTTCAAATGGTTGATTGCCAAGACCGACATTCAAAGAGCAGGTACAGTTCGTTCGACCCAAGGCTTGATGATTCACTGTTTCGGAAAGCTAACGTTCGCCTTCTATCTGTTAATGTTCAACCCCTGATTCACATATACGCATGTGGTGGCAAGTCTAAACGATGGGCGCGGGCAGAGAGAAACGCGGCGGTTAAGCGAGCGGGATCATTCCTTCTTCCACGCGCGTACTGCACGCAGCACCGCATCTGCCGCGCGGAGCGACGCGCCGCCTGCGCCGAGTTGTTCGTGGACTTCGTGGAGTCGGCGGCGCACGGCGGCGTTGCGCGCGGGTGCGAGCAGCGAGAGGAGTTCCGCGGCGAGGGTCGCGCCCGTCAAGTCGCCTTGCATCAATTCCGGCACGATGCGCTCGCGGGCGATCAGATTGGCGAGGCCGAAGTGATCGATGTCGATCAGGCGGCGCAACGTGTGCCAGTTCAAGGCCGATGTTTTATAGACGACGACCAGCGGCGTCTCTAAGATGGCGGCTTCGAGGGTGGCCGTGCCGCTTGCCACCGCCGCCGCGTTTGCCGCCGCCAGTGCCTCGCGCGTCGCGTGTTGCACAACGCGCAGGGACGAGGCCAACTGCGGCGTACGCGCCACTGCGTCGGCGACAAAGGGCGCGACCTCTTCGCTCGTGCGAATCGGCGCGACGGCGACGACGAACTGCGCGTCCGGCTTCGCTGCCAACATGATTGACGCGGCGGCGAGTTGCACGGGCAGG
>JBBRYU010000465.1:0-1708 GCA_038237345.1 Pyrinomonadales bacterium | reverse complement strand
GAGATCAAGGGCCTCGAGTTGTACGACGCGCAGACCAATGAGCGGCTGGGGCGGATTGATAACATCATCGCCACCGTGCGCGTCGCAGACCTCTATGCGTTAAAGCTCAATCGCAACGTCAACCTCGAAGCGCTCGAAGTGAACGGCCCCGAACTGTGGGTCTTCTTCGACGAACAGGGCCGCTCGAATCTCCGCAACCTGCACCTGCCGCCGCCCGCGCCGAACCAACGCATCCTCTTTTCCTACTCCACCGCGCAGGTGAAGGTCAACAACGGCATCATTCATTACGAGGTGCGGCGCGCGGCGCAGGACGAGCACACGGGCGAGCAGACGCGCCACGTCTTCTCCGGCGAAGCGCGCAACCTGCGCGCGTTGATTCAGCCCGACGATCCGAACGCGCCTGCTACAAGTTGGGCCAACACGGTCGATCTCTTCATGTCCGATTCGACCTTCATAGTTGACGGCAACAAGGTTGAGCCGATTGACGTGGAAGCGCACGCGCGCGTCAACCAGACGAGCGCGGAGATACGCGAGCTAACCTTGCGCTCGCCCGTCGTCGAGTCGCATCTGCAAGGCACGCTCGACGATTGGCGCGCGGGTCGCTATCAGTTGCAAGTCCGCTCCACGGTTGACCTGACGCAGATCTCCGACACGTTCAAACCGGCCACCCCCTTGCGCGGCGCGGGCGAATTCATCGGCACGGTGAAGGGCGAAGGCACGCAGTACAAGATCGCGGGCGACGTTAAATCCGACGCGCTCGCGGCCGGCAACGTGCGCTTGAAGGGGTTGCAGTTGGCCTTGAACGCGACGGGCGACGGCATCAAGCAGTATGACGCGCAGGGGCGCGCGGTCGTGGACTTGCTGACCGCCGGCAGTTTCAATCTTAACCTCGTGCAGTTGCGCGGCGGCGTGATGGGATCGGGGTCTGATTTCCGCTTTCTCGGCGAGTTGCGCGCGGCGGCGCTCCGGCGCGGCGACACGAGCATCGCGAGTTTGATGTTGAGCGATGCGGTGGCGGAAGTGCGCGATGGCAAAGTAGAGGGCACGGCGGGGCGCGCGACCGGCGCGACCGTTGTCTTAGGCGACACACGCGCGAGCGGCCTACAGGCGAACGGCATACGCTTCAGCGCGACCGACAAAGATCATTTCAACGCGACGGTCGCAAACCTTTCGACCGGCCCGATCACGAGCAAGGACACGCGCTTGAACGGGCTGACGGCGCGCGACGTGAAAGCGACGGGGCGCGGGCCTGTGACCGACGTGGCGACGAACGATGTGCGCGTGAGCGGCGGCACGTTCGCGGGCGCACAGATCGGTAGTCTCAACATCGCGGGCGTGCGGCTCGCCATACACGACGGCGGGCGCGTCGAAGGTTCGACCAGCGATGTGAACATCGGCACGGTTGCCTTCAACACAGGGCGCAACGGGCAGGGCGGCGTGCCGGGAAAAATCGAGAACGTGAAACTCGCGCGGCCCGTGTTCGTGCTTGAACCCGGTGATCGCTATCGCGTTACGTCTGATCTTTCGCTCGGTGGCGGCGTGCTGGGCGACTTCCAACTCGGCGCGGCGCGCGGCGCACTCGTCGCCACGAACAGCGAAGTGCAGTTGAATAATTTCACGGCCGAAGCGTTGAACGGGCGTGCGCGCGGCAGCGCCGTCATCAACAAAGGGCGCGGCGCGTCGCACGTCAACGCGACGTTTGCAGGTC
>JBBRYU010000464.1:0-1711 GCA_038237345.1 Pyrinomonadales bacterium | reverse complement strand
GTGAAAACCTGTCCGGCGACGGCGTTCGCGCTGCCCGTCGCCTGCAAATAGCGCGAGAAGGCGATGAAGTTCAGATTCGCCGCGTTCAGGATCAACTCGATGGACATGAAGATGACGATGATGTTGCGCCGCGTCAGCACGCCTGCCACGCCGATGATAAAGAGCAGCGCGCCGATGACGAGGAACTTCGACAAATCGGGCTGCTTGATGCCGTCCAAGATCGCGCCCGTGCGCGTAGTCGCTTGGCCGGCTTGCAACAGTAAAGCGAGCGTGGGGGCAAATAGATTGCTCATAAAATCGGACTCGCCTTCATCATTCGCTTTCAGGTTTGGGCAACATCAGATTCGGGCAGCAACTCAGGCTCAACCTCGTCCGCCGCCAACTCCTGCTTCGTCGTGCGTGCCAGCATCACCGAACCGATGATGGCGACGAGCAGCAGCACGCTCGCAATCTCGAACGGGATCGCGGCATAGCGATAGAGGCTGCCGCCGACGCGCTGCGTATCCTGCGAAATCTGCATCGTGCCCGTCGCGCTCGCCGCCAGCGGGCGTTGCGCTGTCGCCACGGCCGTAATGGTCTCCTGATCGCGCTTGAGCAAGCCGTCGTAGCCCTGCCGGATCGCGTAGATCAGACCGAGCGACAAGAGCGCGAGGAAGATCGCGCTCGCCGCGACCTGCGCCGGTCGGTTGAACAGCAACTCGTTGCCCTTCTCTTCCGCGCTCACGTTCACCAGCATGATGACGAACAAAAACAGCACCATCACGCCGCCGACATAGACGAGTATCTGCACGCCGGCGATGAACTCCGCGCCCAACAGGACGAAGAGCGCGGCGACCGACAGGAGCGTCGAGATCAGAAACAACGCCGAATGCACCGCGTTGCGCGCGAGAATTGTCAGCAACGCCGCGACGAGCGCCGCCACTGCGAACACCCAGAAAAAAACTGCGCCCCAACCGGAAAGATTCATATAGCTTGTGAGCAGGCTGTTGTTATTAGTTGCTTCAATCCAAATACATGTCTTCGACGAAGCGCGAGTCCTCAGTAAAGTCGTAAACAGAAGTTTCGCGTTCGATTACCCGGCGCACGATACGCGCCACCTCTGCCCGCGAACGACCTGCGCCCGCGCCGTTAGCTATCAAATAATCAATGACCTTGCGCGGCGTGGTAAGTGTGGCGGCTTCAGCGTCCGGGATGCTAAGCCTGAACTCATCTTCGAGCGCTATAACCAGTTCTACTGTGTCTAGTCCCATCCTATGCGTCGTACTTCACCGTCTCGCGCCCCTGCTCCAACATCTCGCGGTTCCAGACGAAGCCGGCGCGTGAATAAGTGGCCAGTTCAAAGTCTTGCGTTAACTCAAGGCACGCGGTCGGGCAAGCTTCCTGACAGAGCGCGCAAAACATGCAGCGCGAGGTGTCGAAGATGAATTCATCTAGCACCTTCTTCTTGCGCGCCTTGCCCGCGACCGTGATCTCTATATCCATCGGGATCACGTCAATGCAGTCTTCGGGACAGGCGAGCGCGCAGAGGTTGCAGGCGATGCAGAGCGTATCGTGCGTCTCCGGATCCATGTTCAAGCGCGGCGACCCGTGATAGCGCGGCGCGACTTCGGCGCGCACCTTCGGGTACTGCTCCGTGTAAATGCCCATGCCCTTGACGGAATCCTTGTCGAAGAGCGCGCCGAGATTGAACTTGAGCGTCAGTTTCAACCCC
>JBBRYU010000463.1:0-1716 GCA_038237345.1 Pyrinomonadales bacterium | reverse complement strand
TGTTTGCTGCGGCCGATCATATCTATGTTGAGTTGCGCGGCCACCTGTTTGAGCGGCACGGTCGGGTGGTCTGTGAAATAGCGCGAACCCCACAAGCCTTTCTCTTCGCCGCAGTGCCAGACGAAGAGGATCGAGCGCGCGGGGCGCGGCCCTTTGGCGAACGCTTCGGCGATGCTGAGGATAGAGACTGTGCCGGAGCCATCGTCGTCCGCGCCGTTGCAGATCGTGTCGCCGTTGACGGGTGCGCATTGCCCGCCGTGCAGCGCGTCGCCTACGTGATCGTAGTGCGCGCCGAGCGCGATGTACTCTTGTTTCAGCGTAGCGTCTTTACCTTCCAACACGCCGACGACGTTCTGTGTGAACTGCTGCTCGGTCGTTACCTGCACCGTGAAGCGCATGACCTTGTTCGCGGCGAGCGCGAAGGACGCCGCGCCGTTACCTTCTTGCGCGTGGCGCAGCGCATCGGCGGTCGTCAATTGCTCGCCGGCGAAGAGCGCGTCGAGCAAGGCGGGCGCGGCGTAGATGGTCGGGAGTTGCTGCGGCTGCGTGGCCGCGCGCGGGTCTTCAAAACTCTCGACGGTGTACGAGCCGCGCTCAAGATTGCCTTGCCGCCGGAGCAGCCAGTCCGCTGTGTCTTTGACGGCCGGGATCAAGACCAAGCCGCGCGCCCCATGCAGCCGCGCATATGTGCCCGGGTCGGCGTAGTCTTCACCCGCTTTGCCCTGAAAGTCAGCGCGCCGCACACCGTTGGGGAAGCCCATGTTGACGACGATGATCTTATCGCGCACGTCCAAGCCCTCGTAAGGGTTCATGTTCTTCGCTTTGATCATGTAGCCCGTGCCGGCATAGACGAGCGCGCCCTCGGCCGCGCCCGACTGGTTTGCGGGCAGGAAGTCCGTGCCGAACTTGAGCGCGTGGTCGCCGAATTCGGCGTGTGTCTGGGCCGCGTCAACTTTGGTGCGTTTGAGGGCGATGCGTTGGAAATATGTCTTGTCATCGCCGGCCGGTTTGATGCCCCAGCGTTTGAGATTGTCGGCGATGTACTTGGCCGTGTCATCCAGACCTTTCGAGGGTGTATCGCGCCCGTCCATCGCGTCGGACGCGACGAAGTGCAGCCGCTCGCTCAAGGTCGCCGCCGTGATCTTTTCGGCCGCTTTCAACTCCGCTTTAGACAGCGCCGGGGCCGCGTCCGCCGCGTGCGCGGCCTGTGTCTGCGCGAGGGCGGCGGCCGGCCCCCACGTGAGCAAAAGTAGAGAGGTTAGCCACAGGCTGAGCAAGGTTGATCTACGCATGAGTCCCCCGAAAGATTGAACTGATGGATGCGCGGACAATGTAGCAGGCGTGCGCGCGGTTGACCAAACGACCAAGCGCACGCAGAGGGCAAGGGAATTAACTACACGAAGGCCCGCAGACGCGAAGCTGACCTTGCGCATGCTTCGTGGCTGCGGGCCTGTGGTGCGCCTTCGTGCTTAATGCTTACCTTGTTTGCCTTTTAGCCTGCGGCGGCGGCCCGTTGCTGTTGCTGCTGTTGTTTCTCCTGCTGCATGCGCGTGCCAAGCTCGTCGATCTGCTGTGGACTGAGTACGTCGCGCGCTTGGACGAACATCTCGTTCTCTTCTTCTTCCACGTGATGCTCGACCGTGTCCTGCAACTCCGCCAGCGTGTCCGGCCACTCTTCGCCGCTCGCGTCCATGCCGGCAAGTTGCGCGAGCAGGT
>JBBRYU010000462.1:0-1739 GCA_038237345.1 Pyrinomonadales bacterium | reverse complement strand
CCCTGCATCGCGTCGCGCATCGGCCCGACGCTCGAAGTGATCACGGATGAACAGACGGGCTTGCTCGTTGCGCCCGGCGCGGTTGATGAACTGGCGACGGCGATGCTGCGCCTTTATCGTGCGCCGGAGTTGCGCCAAAGGCTCGCGGCCGAGGGGCAGCAAATGGCGCTCGCACGCTTTACAAGTCGCACCGGCATGCGTGCGTGGGAAGACCTGTATGAAGAGTTGACGCAACCGGCTGAGCGCGTGGACACGACGGTCGAACAGCAATCTTAGCGGCCGCAAACGCCCTCGCAAGTTTTGCCGGTAGCATCAACGTTGCCGCTCTATGTGGGAGCGCGGGCTAGGAACGCCTGCCCTCCCAGGTTTGTTTGGACGGAGAGAAACATGGCTTGTCCTTTGTGTGATCAGCCGGCGGCGCGGGCGTCGTGGCTTGGTTCGCTATCGTATCGGAGGCGCACCTTTCCTTATAGTCAATGCGTCACGTGCGGCACGCTCTATTGCGACCCGATGCCGGACGAGGCGGTGTTGGCCGAGATGTATGGCGCGGACTATGGGCGCGGCGGGGGCGGCGACGATTGCGCGACTGAAGACCCAAAAGAACCGCACAAGGTGAGGGCGTGGTTAGAGCGCGCCGGGCAGGGCACGTTCATCGATTACGGTTGCGGGAGCGGGAATCTGTTGACGATGGCGCAGGAGCTTCGCTGGCAAGCGGTGGGCGTCGAGTTCGACCCGAAAGTGGCGTGCGCGGTGGCGCACGCGACGGGCGCGCAGGTTGTCAGCCAGCCCGCAGAGATCGCCGCTGCGCCGCGCGCGGACGTGTTGCACTTGGGTGACGTGATCGAACACTTAACGAAGTTGAACGAGCAGATGCCGGAGATTCTCAAACTCGTCAAACCGGGCGGGCTGTTGCTGGCGCAGGGACCGCTCGAAGCGAACGCTTCGTTGTTCACGTTGATATTGAGTTGGGTGCGGCGCGTGCGGCGGGGCCGCAACACAGAGATGGCTCCGTATCACGTATTGCTGGCGACGGCCGAAGGACAGCGCGTCTTCTTCGAACGGTTCGGGTTGCAGCAACTCGAATACAAACTGCACGAAGTTGATTGGCCCGCGCCAAGCCGCCTTGCGCTCGCCGATCTCGTGCGCCCGCGCACTTCGGTTTTGTTTGCATTGCGCCGCGCTTCGCAAGTTGTGTCTGCCTTACGGCCGGGGCATTGGGGCAATCGTTATTTTTACGCCGGTCGCGTGCGTAGCAGCTGAGCGCGCGCTGAATTAGCGCAAGCGGTACTGACCTGCGACCTAGGCGGCGGCTTGTTTATAACCGAGAGCGCACCAATGCGGCGTTGAGTCGCTGAAGGTAATTTGTTCGAGTCCGGCATCGGCCATCATGCGGCGAATTTCGGCGGCGGTGAAGCGTTGTTCGAGACTCGTGCCGAAGCGGTCAAGCGCGTCCGTCCGCATCGTGTAGAAACTGCGGCGGCGATAGAACGAGAGCGGGAACGCGGCGACGTTAAGACCGAAGCCTTCGAGCAGTCGCGCCGTGCGGGCAAGTGGCCAATAGACAAAGAGCGCGATCAGTTCGGCTAGAAAATGTCTGAGCTTGAACGGCAGGTTTGAAATCAGTCGCCGAAGCGTGTCGCTAAGTCGCCAGAGCAGACGAAACCAGAGGGGGCGATTGTCGAAGGCGTAGTAGAGATAGACAAGCAGCGGTGCGCCGGGCTGCAACTTTTGCACGCATG
>JBBRYU010000461.1:0-1744 GCA_038237345.1 Pyrinomonadales bacterium | reverse complement strand
CTCTGAGCAGCTCGTTAACAAGCTTGGGGAAACAACAATTGCCAACTCTAATGAATTGGCTCTTGCTGCCTAATTAACCTTAGCCAGTAAGCGTCTCGCCGCAAGTTGCTCAAGCGCGCGGAGCGAGATGTCACTCAGTTGAGCTGGCCTGCCGTCTGTGCTCAGGGGCGGTGGGCGAGATAAAACCGGGCTAGTCGCCGCCGGGGTCTTCGTCGCTTCACTGACCCGGCGGCAACGAACGCGCCTGAGTAAGACAGGCAGCGGAGAAGCGACTAAGCATGTAGAGCCTATCGGCGTCAGCCTTTGGACCCGAGTTCGATTCTCGGCGCCTCCATTCGAGTGAGACATAAGCGGTCAGCAGGTTCGGTGTGATAACATCAAGCTTGCTGACCGCTTTTAGTTTCACGTCTCCGTCATTGAAAGAAACGCTGGCTTGAACCCAAATCTTCCCATCGGCATTTTTGATAGCGGCGTGGGCGGGCTGACCGTCTATCGCGCGCTGCACGAGCAGTTGCCGGCGGAGCGATTCGTTTACTTGGGCGATACGGCGCGCGTGCCTTACGGGACGAAGTCGCTGGCGACCGTTGAGCGTTACGCGGTCGAGAACGCGCGCTTTCTGGCGGCGCACGGGATCAAGTTGCTGGTGGTGGCGTGCAATACGGCATCGGCGCTGGCGTTGCCGGCGATTCGCGCGAGCGTGAACGTGCCAGTCGTCGGCGTGATCGCGCCGGGCGCACAGGCGGCGGCGCGTGCTTCAAAGGGGCAGGGCATCGGCGTCGTCGCCACCGAGGCGACGGTGCAGAGCGGCGCGTACCGGCGTGCGATTGCAGAGCTTGCGCCGCAGGCTGAAGTGATCGAGCGTGCGTGCCCGCTCTTCGTCTCGTTGGCGGAAGAAGGTTGGGCGGAGACAGATGTGGCGCGGGTGGTCGCCACGGAGTATCTGCAAGACTTGCGCGCTGAGCGCATTGCTGTGCTGGTGCTTGGCTGTACGCACTATCCGATCTTGCGGCGCGTGATTCAGGAGACGGTCGGCGCGGAGGTGCAGTTGATCGATTCGGGCGCGGCGGCGGCCGCGAGCGTCGAAGCGTTGCTTGAGCGCGAGGGCTTGCGGCGACGCTCGTTCGAGACGCACACAGGGCAACTGCTCAAAGCGCGTGCGCCCGCGCGGCGTTTGTGCGATGATCTGGATCATTTCTACGTGACGGACGCGGCCGAGCGGTTCGCGCGCGTCGCCGAACGGTTCTTGGGCAGCGCGCCGGCGCGGCTCGAAGCCGTCGAAGTCTGGGGACACGATGAGCTTCAAACCACAAACTGATAACGCCAAGCCTGCGGGCAGTTTCACGCGCACGGACGGTCGCCGCGCAGACGAGTTGCGCGTCGTCCGCATCACGCCGGGCTTCATGCCCTATGCCGAAGGCTCGGCGCTCATCGAGATGGGCGCGACGCGCGTCATCTGCACCGCGTCGCTCGAAGACCGCGTGCCGCACTTCCGCCGCAACTCCGGCCAAGGCTGGTTGACGGCCGTATATGCGATGCTGCCGCGCGCGACCACCCAACGCACGCAACGCGAGTCCGGGCGCGGCGGCCCTTCGGGGCGCACACACGAGATTCAACGGCTAATCGGTCGCTCCTTGCGCGCCGTCGTCGATCTCGCGGCCATCGGCGAGCGTACGCTCACGATTGACTGCGACGTGCTGCAAGCCGACGGCGGCACGCGCACCGCCGCGATCACGGGCGCATACGT
>JBBRYU010000460.1:0-1748 GCA_038237345.1 Pyrinomonadales bacterium | reverse complement strand
GGGCCGCGGCCCTCATTCCGGTTGCTGCTTGCGCGCCGCCAGCGCCTGCATAATGAACGCCTGCACATCGTCGCTGAAGAAGCGCGGCATCGTGGCGGGCCAGTTGGCCTTGTCGGCGTACATCTTGTTCAAGCCCGCTTGGATGGCGGGGTCGCCGCCCGTGAAGCCCTTGATCAGTTCCGCCCAGCGGGTCGCGAGCGACTGCGCCTGCTCGCTTGCCGGATCAACGCCTGCGGCAACCGCCGCCTCGCACTCCTTGATCAGCGCGGCCCAATCGCGTTGGCCTTGCTCGATCACTTCGCGCGGGATCGTCTGTTGCCGTGCGGCGATCTTCTGTTGCGCTTCCGCTGAATAGTATTGCTTCGTCCAGTCCGTATCGCTCATCGTTATCACCTCCACGATCTGTTTGAATGACTCCCAATCGGGCACGCCCTCGTGCGCGGCCGCGAGTTGTTCGGCGCGGTCGATAGCCGCGAGCGCGAGGTCGAGCCGGCGGCGCTGCTCCGCGAGCAACCAGCGTTGCAGCCGCAGCGTCGTGCCGAGATCGTACTCGCGCCCAGCGAGTAGTTCTTTGATCTGCTTCAGGGGCAAGCCGATGAACTTCAACGTCACGATCTGCTGCAAGCGCGCGAAGTCGCGTGCGCCGTATAGACGATAACCCGCCGCCGTGCGCCGCGCCGGCTTGAGCAAACCCAAGCGGTCGTAGTGATGCAAGGTGCGGACGGTGACGCCCGCTTGCGCGGCGAATTCGTGCGCTTGAAACAATCGTTCGGTTGTCCGCTGCAAACTCGTTGCCCCCTTCACGCATGCCATCGTAGCGTCTGACGTTACGTCAGACGCAAGCACTTTTTGCAAAAAAGATCGCGTGGTGTGGAAAAAAGTTTAGCACGCGCAATTGCGCGGCGAACTTTTGCGCTTGCGCGCTGACGGCAAATTGTTAGATAAGCAGGCGTGGCTGACAGGACGAAGACAGGGAAGCGGCGCGTGCGCGTCGGCGTGGACACGGGCGGGACGTTCACTGATTTTGTGTACGCGCATGACGGGCGCGTGCATATCTTCAAACTCGCCTCCACGCCTGACGATCCCTCACGCGCGATCAGCGCGGGGCTGCAACGGATCGCAGACGAAGTTGCTGACAAACTCGGCGCGCTCGAAGTCGTGCATGGCACGACTGTCGGCACGAATGCGTTGCTGGAACGGCGCGGCGCGCGGGTCGCGCTCGTCACGACCGCCGGCTTCGAGGACGTGCTGGCCATCGGCCGGCAAGCACGCCCCGCGCTCTATAACTTGAACGCTGAACGACCTGAGCCGCTCATCCCGCGCGCGTTGCGCTTCGGCGTCAGCGAGCGCGTCGGCGCGGACGGCGCAGTGCTGACAAGGTTGAGCGCCGACGCGCTGGCCGAGTTAATTGCCCAACTCAAACAAGCGCGCGTCGAGGCCATCGCTGTTTCGCTACTCTTCTCGTTCGTGCAGCCTGCGCATGAGCAACGCATCGCGCGGGCGCTCGCAACGCTCGGTGTGCCGCTCTCAATCTCGCACGAAATTCTGCCGGAGTATCGCGAGTATGAGCGCACTTCGACCGTCGCGATCAACGCTTACCTGCAACCTCTGCTGGGCGCGTATCTCGCGCGGTTGAGCGCGCACGTGCCCGCCTTGCGCGTGATGCAATCGTCGGGCGGCAGCATCTCGGCGGCGGCGGCGGCGCGCGAGCCTGTGCGCACGATCTTGTCGGGGCCGGCGGGCGGCGT
>JBBRYU010000459.1:0-1750 GCA_038237345.1 Pyrinomonadales bacterium | reverse complement strand
TCGACCTCCATGTAGCCGTGCGCGTCCAGATAGCGGCGCATCTCGCTGATCGTCTTGGAACGAATCTCGAACACCTCGCGCGTCGTCAACTCGCCCTCGGCGCGCTCGATCTTCAAACTCGACGCGATTAGATCGGCATAGCGTTGGCGTTGGCGAATCTCCGGGTCGCTGATGCCGTGCAGCTTGTCCGGCATCGGCAGCAACGCCTTCGCCAGAAACTGCAACGCGCGCACATGCACCGACAATTCGCCCGTCTTCGTCACAAACAGAAACCCTGCGACGCCGACGAAGTCGCCATGATCGAGCAGGTTGAAAAGTCGCCAGCCGCTCTCCGCCTCGTCAATCACCGCGCCCGTGTCATTGCTCACGGCCCGCGCGTCATCCTTGCGCACGTAAATCTGCAAACGCTCGCGCCCATCTGAGAGATGGACGAACGCCGCCTTCCCCATCACGCGCGGCGGCACGGCCAAGCGCCCCGCCACGCGCACCTCGCCCAACTCTTTCAACGCCGCGTTCGTCGCTTCCAACTGCTCCGCCGTCGGCCGCGCGCCCTCTGCCACCTGCGGCACGAGCGCCTTGATCTTGTCATCATTAACAATCGCTGTGATCGTGTCCTCGCCGCCGGTCACGCGGCTGCGCGCGAACTTGTTCGGGTAAGCGTTGCCGATGAGCGCGCGGATCGCTGCGAGATGCTCGCGCCGCGCGTGCGTCTGATCGTTCTCTTCGATGAAAGGTAGTTGCTCTTGTGTCATGTGTAGATACCAAAAGAAAAGCGGATTATAGGGAAGCGGTCAGTTATCAGCAATCAGCGAGCCAGTTTTGAGTTTTCAGTTTTCAGCCGATACCCTAAAACTGAAAACTGAAAACTGACTACTGACGACGGATCGTGTTAGTCTTTTCCGCGAACGACTATGAACGAGAAGCTACTCGCGCCGGAACGGGTCGCGGAGGTGCGTGCGCGCTTGCGTGCGGCCGGGCGGCGGCTCGTGTTCACGAACGGCTGCTTCGATATTTTGCACGTCGGGCACGTGCGTTACTTGCAAGGGGCGCGTGCGCTCGGCGATGCGCTCTTGGTGGCGATCAACAGCGACCGCGCCGTGCGCGAGTTGAAGGGCGCGGGGCGACCCGTGATGAGCGAAGACGAGCGCGCCGAAGTGTTGGCTGCGCTCGCGGCGGTTGATTACGTGATGGTATTTGATGAACTGTCGCCGCGTCGTCTGATCGCGGAGTTGTTGCCGGACGTGTTAGTGAAAGGCGGCGACTACGCGCTCGACGAGATACACGGGCGCGAGGAGGTCGAAGCGGCGGGCGGGCGCGTCGTCGCGCTCCCGTTCATCGCGGGCGCTTCGACGACCGACTTGATCGAGCGCATACAGGCGCGCACAAAGGCATAGCATGGCGCGCAGGCGAACCGGGGCGAAGACCGATGAGGCGCAGCAGGACACGAAGCGGAGTGTCGAGCGCACCGCCGACGGGCGTTATCTGATCATTGGTGGCCGACGTTGGCGGGCGAGCGATCCGCGTCTAGCGGAAGCGGAGCGGGCGCGGCTGGTGAGCGAGTTGATGAGTGCGCGCAGGGAAGTCGGGCGGGCGTTGCGCGTGGGCGACAAGACAGCGGCAGCGGCGGCGCGCGAGCGTGTGCATGCCGCGAAGGTGGCATTGGGCGAGCGCGGGCCCGTGTGGTGGTCTGAGGATGCGGAAGAGAAGGCATGAGTAGTACGACAACGGCGACGGGGACGACACTGCAGGA
>JBBRYU010000458.1:0-1753 GCA_038237345.1 Pyrinomonadales bacterium | reverse complement strand
CCGGTGGCGGGACTCGCGGAGGCCGCGCGCCCGGCGTAATAGGGCCGCTCGCACTGCGCCAACAGACCCAGCAGACGCGGCTCGACGAACGACCAGCCGCCCATGTTCTTCGCTTCCTCTTGCGCCCAGACAAGTTGCGTCGCGTTTGGATAGCTGGCGCAGACGGCGCGCAATGCCTGTTCGGGGAACGGATAGAACTGTTCGAGGCGCACGATGGCAACGCGCCGATCATCCGTCTTTAACCGCGCCGCATTGAGATCGTAGAAGACCTTGCCGCTACACAGCACGAGGCGCGCGACGGGCGCGCGGTCTTGAATTTCCGCATCGTCAATCACGGGCCGGAAGCCGCCGCTCGTTAGTTCCGCCACGCTCGAAGTCGCGGCGGGCAGACGCAGCAGACTCTTCGGCGTCATCACGACGAGCGGGCGCGCCGCCTCTTGTCTGACCTGCCGGCGCAGCAGATGAAAATATTGTGCGGGCGTGGTCGGGTAACAGACCTGCATGTTGTTCTCCGCGCAGAGTTGCAGATAACGTTCGAGCCGCGCGCTCGAATGCTCCGGCCCCTGCCCTTCGTAACCATGCGGCAACAGCAGCACGAGCCGCGATGGTTGTTGCCACTTGTCCACGCCCGGCGCGATGAACTGATCGATGATGACCTGCGCGCCGTTCCCGAAATCGCCGAACTGCGCTTCCCACATCACGAGCGCATTACGCGCCACGACCGAATAGCCATACTCGAAGCCAAGCACGCCTTGCTCCGACAATGAGCTATCGAAGACCTCAACGAGCGGGCGGCCCGATTTGCTCTTGGCCAACTCCGCAAGCGGCGTCCAAGGCTGCCCCGTCTGCGTGTCGTACATGATCGCGTGCCGTTGGCTGAACGTGCCGCGCCCCGAATCTTGTCCACTCAGCCGCACCGGCACGCCTTCGAGCGCAAGCGAGCCGAACGCCACCAACTCGCCGAACGCCCAATCGAGCGGCGCTTCGCCCTCGCCCATCTTCGCGCGCCGCGCAAGCTGGCTGACCATCTTCGGGTTGATATGAAAACCTTCCGGCACAACGGCAACCGCGTGCGCGATACGCCGCACAGTGTCCGCATCAGTTGCAGTCTCAAGCACAGCCGAGCCGTCTTCTTCCGCGACGGCCGGCGGCAACTCTGTCTTCTCCGGCTTGTGCGCAACGATCTCTTTCGCGCGTTGCAACACCGCTTCGTACTCCGCCACCTGCGCCTTGATCATCCCTTCAACTTCATCTGCGCTGACAGCGCCCTCGCGCACGAGCCGCTCGGCGTACTTCGCGCGCACGCCCGGATGCGCCTTCACGCGCGCATACATCAGCGGCTGCGTGTAGCTCGGCTCGTCGCCTTCGTTATGGCCCAGACGCCGGAAGCCGACCACGTCCAGCACCACGTCCTTGTTGAACTCTTGTCGAAAATCGAGCGCGAGGCGCAGCACGCGGAACGCGGCTTCAGGGTCGTCGCCGTTGATGTGAAAGATCGGCAGTTGCGTCATGCGCGCCACGTCGGTCGAGTAGATCGTCGAACGACCCGCTTGCGGCGATGTGGTGAAACCGATCTGATTGTTGATGATGATGTGGATCGTGCCGCCGGTGCGATAGCCCTTGAGGTCGGCAAGGTTCAGCGTCTCCATCACGATGCCCTGCCCCGCGAACGCGGCGTCGCCATGCAACAGCACGGGCAGCGTGCGGTCGATCACCTGCTCGCGCGGCGTGCCCTCGTCGCGCTCCATCGCAT
>JBBRYU010000457.1:0-1775 GCA_038237345.1 Pyrinomonadales bacterium | reverse complement strand
GTCCGACAACTCTTTCGGCACGGCGGTGCAGTTGAAGGGCACGAACACTTTGTTGCGCCGGGCGGAGAGGACGTGGATGGCGCGGGCGACGAGTTCCTTGCCGGTGCCCGATTCGCCCGTGACCAGCACGGTCACATCGGAGGAGCGTATCTTGTGGACTTCTTCCACCAGCGCGCTCATGGCCGGGCTGGAATGGATAAAGCCGGGCATGAGGCTTGTGCCGGTGTAGGCGCTTTGTTCTTGTTGTCCCGCACCAGAGTTGACGCGCGCACGTAAGGCGCAGACGTTCAGCCCCAGTTCGACGACGCGCAGCAGCGAATCAATCGGCGCGCCGCCGGGCAGCGTCGCCGCGCTGCGCGGTTCGACGTAGAGCAATGCGGGCACGGCATTCGACGGGCGCAGCAAGATAACGTTCGCATCGCGCGCCTGCCCGATCCGTTCGCGGTCGCGTTCGTTTTTCGCCTGACACAACTCTTCGGCCAGTTCTGTATTGTCATGTTGCGGCGAGCCGTGCGCCGCTGCGACGCGGATCGCGCCGGTCTCGTCGAGTTCGGTGATCAGGACGCGCCGCGCGTTGGTCTCTTGATGCAGCGCCGCCGCCAACTCGCGCAGCAGCAGCTCGCGCGATGCGACCGCTTCCGCCAGTCGCAGCGTCAACAGTTGCGCCACGGCAGACGCTTCGGGCCGCTGCACCGGCATCTGCGCGTCGAGCGCGCTCAGCGACTCTTCGACGCGCACGGCATCCAGGCGTGCGCCCAACTCGCGGAACGTGTGCAGCGCGCGGTTGAAATGATCGGCGGCGCGGTCGGGCTGCGCCGGCGTGAAGGCACGCCCCAAGTTGTAGAGCGAAATCGCGGCGTGGTAGCGGTCGCCGAGGATCGAGAAGATCGAGACGCTGCGGCCGAAGTGATGAATCGCGAGCGTAGTGTCGCCCTGCGCGAACGCGACCAGTCCGTGCAGCCGTTGTGCCTCGCCCGCGATGGCGAGATCGTCGGTCGAGTCGGGCGACTGTTCCGTTAACTTTTGTAGCTCGGCCGCGCAATTATCTTCGTCGCCGCCGCGCAGTTGTGCTTCGGCGAGCAACAAGCGCGCATCCGCCGCGCCATAACGGTCGCCGATACGTTCGGCGTGTGTGAGGGCTTGTTCGGCCAGGTCGCGTGCTTGCGCCGCCGCATCCATCGCCAGATGGACGCGCCCCAGCGTGCGCAGCGCCTGTCCTGCATACCACTTGTTGCCGTTCTCCGTGGCGATCTGCACGGCCCGGTCGAGATAATTCTGCGCTTCGGTCAACTCGCCGCGCAGCATGTGTAGCTCGCCGAGCGAGTCGAGGATCATCGGCACTTTCATGCCGCGCTCGTCAAACTCGGTGGCGAGGGCGAGCGCGCGTTCGAGCACGAGCTGTGCGCGCGGCCAATCGCCCACGAGGATCAAGTTGATGCCGAGATTGTTGTAGCCGACGGCGGCGTTCGTCTTGTGGTCGGTGCGCTCGTAATAGTCGACGGCTTTTTCGAGATGGCGGATGCCGTCGTGCGGGCGTTTGAGAAACCAGCATGCGCCGGCCATGTTGGCGTAGATGCGGCCCAACAGATAAGGCGCGGGGCGGTCGCCGACGAGCTTCAACGCCTGTTCGTTGTTCTCCAGCGCCGGTTCGTACGCGCCTTCCTGCGTTTCGCTCAAGGCAATGCCGAAATAGGCTTCAGCCATGCCGCGCCAGTCGCCGGTGTTGCGATAATGCTCAAGCGCGCGGCGCGAGTTGTCGCGCGCGATGGGAAACT
>JBBRYU010000456.1:0-1804 GCA_038237345.1 Pyrinomonadales bacterium | reverse complement strand
CTGCACTTGCAGGTTGCGCAAGGTGAACACCAAATCCCAGTAGGCGCGTTGCACGTTCGTGATCGTCTCGATGGCGCGCTGGCGAAACTGCGCGTCGGTTAAGCTAAGATTCTTCTTCGCGATCTCGATGCGCTCGCGGTTCTGATCGAAGCGCCGTCCGCGCAAGAGCGGCTGCGTGTAGCTGAACGTGAGCGCGTTCTGGTATTGCGGATTGAGCGAGACGAATTGGTTGTCGGTGGTCAGCCGCACGCTTGAGAGATCGACGCGATAACCGCCGCCGCCTTTCGGCACGAGACCTTCGAAGCGCATCGTGCCCGTCACGTCCGATTGCGTGACCGCGCCGTTCGCGCCGCCGCTCAAGGCGCTCGATGTGGGCGTCTTCGTGCGTTCGTAATAAGAGAGACCGCTCAAGCGCGGATCGTAGACGCCGTGCGCGCCGAGCAGATCGAACTCCGCGACGCGCACGTTCTGCCGCGCGACTTCGATGTCCTTGTTATTCTTCAACGCCAACTCGATGGCTTCGCGCAAGGCAAGCGGGCGTTGCTCCGTCATATCAACACCGACGCGGCCTAATTCCGGGAACGGCGCGGGCGCAGACTTATAATCCGGCGCAACCACCGGCACGGCTAGAGGCAACTCGCGCGGCGCGGCCGACGGCACGGTCTCGCGGCCGGGCGCGGGCGGATTCTGCGGCGGCGAGATCGCCGGGCCTTGCGGCGAAGTGGCCGGCACAGGTTGGCCTGTCTGCGGATTCAACGGCGCTTGCGGTTGCGCGGCCGGCTGCGCAGCATTCGGATTGCCGGTCTGCGTTTGCTGGCCGCCCTGCGGCGCAGGCTGCGCGCTCTGCTGTGTCTGCGCTTCGGGTGAAAGCGGTTGCGCATTCGACGGCGGCGCGGTCGTCTGGCCCGGCGGCGTGTTGGCCGAAGGCGCGGGCGTCTGCACAGTGGTCTGTGGCGCACTCGTCGCGGGCGGCGCGGTCTGCTGCGGCGCGCTGCCTGCCGGCGGCGGCGTGAACGGCGGCGTGCTCGTTGTGCCCGGCGGCGTCTGCGCGAACTCTTTGACCTCGTCGGTTTTGATCGCGGTCAACTCGTCGCGCCGCACGGTTGCGTCGGTCAAGAGCGGCGCGCTCGGCGTCGCTTGTTGCGCATGCACCCGCGGCGCGCTCAAGGCGCAGAGCGTCAGCGCGGCGATGACCAAAAGTTTCTTCGTCAGATGATTACTCATAAAAGTAATTTACGATCTCAACTCTCAACTCTGAGAGTTGAGGTATAAGCTCGAACGCTACGCGGCAGCTAAAACTTGCCGAATAACGTGCCCACGGCCGTCGCCGTGCGTCGCCGCGCCCATGCAAATGCGCCGCCGATTGAAGCGCCTGCACGGCCCCAGACTTTGCTGCGGCCGAGGTCGTCGAAGAGCGAATAGAAGACCGGCACGGCCAAGAGCGTGAGCAACAGACAGAGCGATTGGCCGCCGACGACGAGCACGCCGATGGAGCGGTTCGTGCCGGAGCCGGGGCCGCTGGAGACGACGAGCGGCATCATGCCCGCGACGAGCGCGATGGTGGTCATCAAGATCGGGCGCAGGCGGTCGCGGTTCGCCTGTATGATCGCGTCGTGCCGCTCCATGCCGTGCGCGCGTAGCTCGTTCGTATGATCGATCTGCAAGATCGCGTTCTTCTTAACGACGCCGAACAGCAACAGCAGACCCAGACCGGAAAAAATGTTGACGGTCTGGTGCGTCGCAAAGAGCGACAGGATGCCGAACGGAATAGCGAGCGGCAAAGTTAAAAGAATTGTTATTGGAT
>JBBRYU010000455.1:0-1811 GCA_038237345.1 Pyrinomonadales bacterium | reverse complement strand
TCATAGTCTTTCTTTTACAACTCGGCGCGGGGCTGTTGAATCTCTATCTGCTCGCGCCCATCTGGTTGCAACTCACGCACCTGTTGCTCGCAGATTTGTTGTGGCTCGCGCTCGTGCTTACGTCGGCCGCCGCGCTCGCCGCGCCTGCGGCAATGCCTGAGCCGGTCGTGGCGCTCGCGTTGCACACGGCTGAAGAATTATGAGGCGTGTATGAAGCGAGAGCTGACCGGGCAGAGCGTGATCGTCACCGGCGCGTCGTCGGGGATCGGCGCGGCGACGGCGCGACGCTTGGCGGGCGCGGGCGCGCACGTCGTCCTCGTGGCGCGCAGACAGGCACGGCTCGCCGCGCTCGCAACTGAGATCGAGACGGCAGGCGGGCAAGCGACGGTGGTGGCGGGCGACATCACGGCGGATGCGGATCGTGTGCGCATCGTAGAGACCGCGCGGCAAATCAACGGGCGCATTGACGCGCTCGTCAACAACGCGGGCTACGGCACGCGCGGCCCCGTGGAGCTTGTGCCCGTCGAAAAGATCAGACAGAACTTTGAGCTTAACCTCTTCGCGACCATCGCGCTCACACAACTCGTCATTCCCATCATGCGCGGGCAGGGCGACGGACGCATCGTCAACGTTAGTTCAGTCGCAGGGCGTGTCGCGCGCCCGCTCTCGTCCATCTACGACGCGACGAAGCACGCGCTCGAAGCGATCTCAGACGGGCTGCGCGGCGAGCTTGCGCCGTTCGGTATCAAGGTCGTCGTGATCGAACCCGGTTTTATCCTGACAGAGTTCTCGCAAGTCTCCGACGAAGCATCGCGCACAATCATCGCCGATGCCGGCCCCTACGCGCCGTTCTTCGCCAACTACAGCGAGAATTACACACGCGCCAAGCGCATCGCGGGCCGGCCCGAAGACATCGCCGCCCTCATCCACGCCGCCCTCGCCGCGCCCAAGCCCCGCCTGCGCTACGCCGCCCCGCGCCACGCCCATCTCGCCCTCGCGCTCAAACGCCTTCTGCCCGAACGCTGGTTCGACTACATCCTCAACCGGCAATCCGGCCTCACCGCCGATAAACTGAAAGCCGCCACCAGCCCAACCGAGCAAGACTGAGCAAACGGAGAAATTCGCTGCACTCCGGTCATACATTCGTGTTGGCTGGTGGGTATAACTCTGCGTCGAGATATGTGGCATGAAAGGGCCGTTGATGAGTTCACCCAAGCACACTAAACAAACGCCCAATCTTGGGTTGGTCTGCATCACGCAATCGGACGAGGTGCGTTATCGCACGGTGACGCGCACGCGCCTGTTGCAATTCCCGCCTGTCGAGCAACGGCGCATGCTGCACACGATCTCCCGCGAAAATCTTGTGCGGCTCAATCGCGCCCTCTAATTCTGTCAACAGCATGATCTCAAGTTGTACCGGCTCACATCGAGCCTGTTCCCGTTCGCGGATGATCTTTTGGGCGCGGAACTGCTCGACGAGTTTGCGGCCGAGGCGCAGCGCACGGGCGCACGCGCGACGGCACAGGGCTTACGGCTCGTCGCGCATCCGGATCAGTTCGTCGTGTTGAGTTCCGATGCGCCGCACGTCGTCGAGAATAGCATCAAGATTTTGCGCCTGCACGCGCGCGTGATGGACATGCTGGGGCAGCCGCGCTCGCCCTGGGCGGTGATGGAGATTCACGGCGGCAAGTCGGATCGCGCCGAGCGTCTGGTCAGCGTCATACGCGATCTGCCGGACGAGATACGCACGCGGCTGGCGTTGGAGAACGACGAGTACGGCTATAGCGCGGCGGAGATTCTGGCCGTGTGCC
>JBBRYU010000454.1:0-1821 GCA_038237345.1 Pyrinomonadales bacterium | reverse complement strand
GGCATGGGGCGCGGCATGGGCATGACCCGGCAGGAGCAGCCGACCTCGACGATGGTGGGGCCGAACCAGCAGCATCAAGGACACACGATGGGCCAGCCGGCTTCGCCCGAACAGGGCAAGGGCACAGAAGTTAAACCCGGCCAGCAAGAGCGCGTCGGCCAGGTGAGCAATCCCGACGACGAGGCGCGCCGCATGCGGTCGCCCGGCTACCCGCAGGACATGGTCATGTTCATGGACAAGGAGGTCGCCAAGCCGCAGACCTACGGGCTGCCGCCGGGTTGGACGGGTTCGTTCATGGGCATGATGACGATGGTGAGAGTGCTGCCGCCTGAGATGTACGACGAGGTCATGCGGAGAATTCAGGCGGGGATTGTTGAAGCCCCGCAGGGTCAGTCGCCGAACATGCCCGGGCACGACATGATGAATATGCCGGGGCACAACATGAACATGCCGGGCATGGCGATGCCGACTCCGACGCCTACGAAGAAGCCTTAACGAGAAGGAGACACCGTACCGACTTCGACGGCGACTGGCGCGGACTTGAGGGCAGCTCTCAAGCCGCGTGGGCCGTTTCCGGGAATTTCAATCTAAGGGAGGGGAAAGTATGAAGACGAAAAAGTTGACGGCGGTAGTGCTGAGAAGCGCGGTCGCACTCGCCGCAGTTTTGGCTGTCGCCGTAGGTGCAGCAGCTCAGCAGTCGGGGCACGACATGAGTGGCATGCAGATGGGCAACACGCCTTACGATCTGCACTTCATTGACATGATGGTGATGCACCACCAGCAGGGCATCGAGATGGCGCGGCTCGCGCAGGAGAAGGGGCAGAGCGCGCGGGTCAAGGAGTTCGCCGCCAAGACGGCAGACGATCAGCAGAAGGATATCGAAGAGTTGCGCGGTCATCGCGAGCACTGGTACGCGGGGCAGCCCGAAATGGATCACGCGCAGATGATGGCGCATATGCAAATGATGATGCCCGGTCACGGCGGAATGAAGATGGACCCGGAAGCCGTTATGGCGAAGTTGCGCGCCGCCGAGGGGCGTGAGTTCGACCGCCTCTTCCTCGACACGATGACCATGCATCATCAGATGGCTATTCAGATGTCGAATGAGGCGACCCGGAAGGCGGAGCACGCCGAGCTAAAGCAGTTCGCCCGCCGGGCGGCCACCAAACAGACGGGCGAAATCGTCGAGATGAGACGGATTAAAGCGGGGCTGGGCGGCGTGCCGAAGGGGAAGACGAAGCGAGCCGCGAAATCTTCCGGGCACGCGGGACACACGCACGAGCACTAGAGAGAAGTGCGCCGCGAGCGAGGGGGCCGAGGCGTACCGGCATTCGGGGTGCGAGGGGAGAGGCGCTCCGAATGCCAATCCAACTCCGGTGAAGTCACAAACACCAAAGACATTATTTGTCGATTGAGGGTGCAACATGATCCATCCGAAAGCGGGGCTACGAGGTCGCAGGACAGGCGCATTCGCGGCGCGCGGGTTGATGCTTTTACTGGCGCTGGCGCTCGCCCACACGTCCGTCCTCGCACACGCGCGGCTGCTCCGCTCCGAGCCGAAGGCGGACGCTAAGTTGCAGCGTGCGCCGAAGCTCGTTGAACTCTGGTTCAACGAGGAACTCGAACCCAACCTCAACACCATCGAGGTGAAAGACAGCCAGGGGCAGCGCGTTGACAAAGGCGCGGTCGCGCTCTCCGAAGGGAACAAGAAGGTGCAGGTCGAGTTGAATGATCTGACCGCCGGAACTTACACGGTCGCTTGGAAGGCGGTCTCGACGGACGAGCACACGATGCACGGACAGTTCGCCTTCACCGTCGAAG
>JBBRYU010000453.1:0-1831 GCA_038237345.1 Pyrinomonadales bacterium | reverse complement strand
ATCAGGCGCGTCGTTGATGAGAACACAACCGTCTATGTCGGGCGCTTGCCCTTCGGTGCGCCCCTGCCAGAGTAGGTCGGTCTCTTTCGCGGGGCCTTCAAACAGCACGCGCACGGTCGCGCCGATGCGAGCGCGGTTGCGCCGTAGAGAGATGCGCGCCTGCTCTTTCATCAGCCGATCACGTCGTTGCTTGGCCACGCGCGGCTCAACCTTGTCCGGTAGCTCATAAGCCGACGTGCCCTCTTCATCCGAATAGGTGAAGACGCCGACGCGATCAAATTCGACATTGCGTATGAACGCGAGCAACTCCGCGAAGTCCTCTTCCGTCTCGCCGGGAAAGCCCGTGATGAACGTGGTGCGGACGGCGATGCCGGGCACGCGCTCGCGTATGCGCGCGATCAAGCGTTCGAGGCTCGCGCGGTTGCCGCCGCGCTTCATCAGTTTCAAGACGTTCTGCGCTGCATGCTGCAAAGGCATGTCGAGATACTTGACCGCCTGCGGCTCGCTCGCCAGCACTTCGAGGAAGAGATTGCTGATGTGCGTCGGGTAGGTGTACATGACGCGCACCCACGCTTCGCCATCCAGTTGCGCAAGCTCGCGCAAGAGATGCGCCAGCCCATCCGTCTGCCCCAAGTCTTCGCCGTAACGCGACGAATCCTGTGCGACTAAGATCAACTCTTTCACGCCCTGTGCGATGAGCGTTTGCGCCTCGCTCACAACCGAGCCAAAGCGACGACTGCGAAAATGCCCGCGCATCTGCGGAATGAAGCAGAACGCGCACGGGCGGTCGCAGCCTTCAGCGATCTTGATGTACGCACTATGACTCGGCGTCGCCAGCACGCGCGGCGTGGATTCGTCATAGAGATAAGTCGCGCTCTGATTGCCGAGCGAGATCACTGGCAGCGAACGCGTATTAACCTTCTCGTCGCAGACCTGCGTGATGTCGTTGATCTGATTCGTGCCGATGAAAGCATCAACTTCAGGCATCTCCGCGCGCAACTCGTCGCGATAACGCTCGACCAGACAGCCCGCGACGACGAGCCGTTTGCACTTTCCCTCCGTCTTCAACCGCGCCGCATCGAGGATCGCATTGATCGATTCTTGCTTCGCCGCATCAATGAAGCCACAGGTATTGACCACAAGCGTCTCCGCCTCGCCCTCGTCACTCGTGATCTCATAGCCCGCCTGCTTAAGTTGGCCCATCATCACTTCGCTATCAACGAGATTTTTCGGACATCCTAAACTGATAAAACCAATCTTTTTCATATTTGCTAATGCTCTGAAGTGTGAATAAATCGTGAATAGATACGCTGTAATTCCCTATTCTCGATTAGTGGTTCCCGACTTACTTTCTTCTAATCTTTGCAGCCAGGCTTCTACGTGTTCAGTCTCGGCGGGCGACAAGTCATGCGCACCGAAGCGGACGCGGTTGTAGGCGTGGGTGACTAGTAACGCCTCGGAAACTCCTGTCGCCGCAGCGAACTCAAGCGGCGTCTGGGCGGGCGCGCGTTGCAACCCGCGCGTGGCGAGCGCTTGATTCATGCGCTCATAGAAAACAATCGCCGACCGACCCGCCCCAACCCCTTGTGTCATTATCCGCCCGCGCTTTAACACAAGCCGGCGGATACGTTGCGCCAAGATAAACAGCAACCCTGCACCTGCGACAATTAAGATCAGCAAGGCCAAGTCAACGGCGCGCGGATGCCCTTTAGCGCTGCCGAGGGCAGGTATTTGCTGCGCCCACGCACGGAGACGTGCGCGCAGTTCGGCGGCCACCTGACCCGCCGCCTGCCGGTATGCGCCGAGGCTGCTGCGGACTGTTGAGGCGAGT
>JBBRYU010000452.1:0-1850 GCA_038237345.1 Pyrinomonadales bacterium | reverse complement strand
CTGACGCCGCCGATGGTGTAGCTGACCCCACACGTTTGCTCAAGATAATTACGCACCTCCGTCAAACTATTGGCCCCGAACTGTGCCGTATAGTTGTGCAGCCGTGCGATCTCATGGCTCGATAACTTCCCAAAGCCCCAACCTCGCGGCTGGCGCAAAACCGCGGCTAAGCCGCCCATCCGATACAAGCGCCAGACCTTTTGACTCTGGCGCAACTTCCAACCCACTGCGGCTCCGGCAGCGGCTTGTGTGTTGGCCGCTCCGGTTTTGAGCAGGAATAAAAAGCGGAGTCGGCTTTGAAACTGCACCAACTTCTGTTTTCTTTCCACTCGTTTGAGTTCTTCGTTTGTTTCGGTAATTATTGCTGCGTAGTTCATTTTTCCATTTTACGCACAACTCATTTTGAATTGGTATAAGAATCTAAAATCAAAAGCCTAAGATTGAGAAAATGCCCTTTGACGCAGGTTGAGAAGCGATGGCACCGGCAGGTTGGCGGGTCATGACGAGCAGGGCGAGTTGTTCTTCGGACGGGATGCTTTTGATCGCGCCGATGTTCTCGCGTGTCAGCGCCGGCCCCATCCACCGCTCAATATCGCGCGGCGTGACGTACCAGAAATAAGTCCCAGCTTCTTGAGCGCGCATCCCCGTCGGCACAGCCCAAATGCCCGCCTTCGCCGGCGTGATCGCGTGCATCGGGTCAGGTGGGCTGACGGTGTGCAGTGTGTAGTAGTAGCGGGAAGCCGGGGCGACGAGTGACATTCCGTCGGACAAGATTTGCCCGCTTCGTTCGCCACGCCACACCCGCTCATTCAGTTCACGAAAGTCGCGCGGGAATCTTCCCGTCTGCTGATGGAACGTCCGCAACGCGAGTACCACCGATTCCATCGCCGGCACGGGCATATTCGCTTCGCGCTCATTGTTCCGCGCCCACGCCGAGAAGATGAGCGCGACGACGAGTAAGGCGAGCGACAGCGCGGCGATGACAAAAGTGAAGCGCAATCTTCCGCTTCGCGGGGGATGGGATTTAAGTGTTTGTTCGTTTGTCATGGCGATATCGTAGCCCCTTTAATGACGCAAGCGAGGCGGTTCTTTAAGGGTTAAGAATTCTTTCAAGCGTTATCTCTGTGGGATGTGCAACTGGCGACGCTGGCGTCGCGGTCCCTGGCTGTGGTGGAGTGTCAAAGAGTGACATCAGATGATCCATGCAGTCGCGCGTTTTCTCCTTGATGATCTCCTCAGGCACGGTCTTCGAGATAATCATCGGCTGGCCAGCACCAACCTTTATCGTTTCATCGCATCGAGCATTTCCCGCACACTCTGGCTTGTCCGATGCCGCCTGTGCGCGAGCGGGCGCGGGTGATTGTTCATTACCTGCCGCGTCTCCAGCCGCCCCGCCTGCAAGCTTCAATTGTTCACTCGCGGCGATACGACGCTCGGACGTCAGACGCTCGGCTTCGGTGAAGTTGACGATGCGCGGGAGACCGTACCTGCGCGGCATGGCGCGCATCCCCGTTTTCACCGATTTCGGGAACGTCCATTTCACCGGCGGCATCGTCTCGATAATCGTCACCGCCTGAAGATGCACGGGCAGTTGCCGGACTTCCGCCGGATCAATCAGCGAGCGACCGGCTTCGGTCGTGCGCGTCTTGTCGTTCCATGTGCCGGGCGCGTCGTCGAAGCCGCGCCCCCAGACGGTCGTCTGCCCGACGAGTTCGGAAGCGTAGCGCGCCGTCACGAGGTCGCAGCCCGGCAAAAACGTCTTGGTGTTGACCGAGCCTAAGATCGCGTTGAAGCCGTGTTCGCCGTACATGTCGAAACCCTGTGACAGGTTCTGATAAAAGAGCATCACG
>JBBRYU010000451.1:0-1870 GCA_038237345.1 Pyrinomonadales bacterium | reverse complement strand
CTCACGCAACGCTTCCGACTTGAGCGCGACCGCTGGCTGCGCAATCTCCCCTTGCACGTCGCGGCCTGTATCGCGCTGTCGCTCGCGCATCGCGCGGCTTATCTGCTGATTGGTTGGCTGCTCCACGTCGCCGTCTATCGCCGGCTCGCGTCGCTCCCGGACGTGTACAACTTTCTCTTCTTCTTCAATCTGCCCACCGGCTTCATGTGCTACGGCACGATCCTGCTCGTCAGCTACGCCCTCGCTTATTATCGCCGCCATCAAGCGGAGGAACTGACCATCGCGCGCCTCGAAGCCGAACTGGCGCAGACGCAACTACAGATGACGCGGGCGCAACTGCAAGCGCTCAAGATGCAACTGCAACCGCACTTTCTTTTCAACACGCTCAACTCGATCTCGACCCTGCTGGATGAAGATGTCGCCGCCGCCGACGAGATGCTCGCGCGGCTCGGCGATTTCCTCCGCCTCACGCTCGATAATTCAGGCGCGCAAGAGGTCACGCTGCAAGAGGAGTTGGAATTTTTGCGTTGCTATCTGGAGATCGAGCGCGTGCGGTTTCAAGATCGGCTGACGGTGCAGTTGGAGATCGGGCCGGAGACGCTGGCCGCGCGCGTGCCGAATCTGTTGCTGCAACCGATTGTCGAGAATGCGATCCGGCACGGCATCGTCACGCGCCGCGGGCACGGCCGCATCGAGATTCATGCGCACCGCGACAACGGCACGCTCCGCTTGCAGGTGAAAGACAACGGCCCCGGTCTGCACGCGGACGCGAATGCCAATCCCACCCTCAAACGCGGGCTTGGCTTCGCGTTGACGCGCGAACGGCTGGAACGGCTCTATGCGACGCGGCAGCAGTTCACGCTGGCCGACGCGCCCACGGGCGGGCTGGAAGTCACCGTCGAGATTCCCTTCGTGACGATGGCGACGGACGCACCAGCCACAGAAGTTGGATGAATGACGCGGCGAAAATTCGCGCTTTGATCGTTGACGACGAGCCGCTCGCGCGCCGTCGTATCAGGCGTCTGCTCGCGCACGATGCGGACGTGGAGATCGTCGGCGACTGCGCCGATGGTTACGAAGCCGTCGCCGCCATCAACGAGCATGCGCCCAATCTCGTCTTTCTCGACGTGCAGATGCCGGAGGTTGACGGCTTCGGTGTGCTGCGGCAACTCAAGGTCGAGCAGTTGCCGCTCGTCGTGTTCGTGACGGCTTATGATCAATATGCGCTGCAAGCGTTCGAGGTCTGCGCGGTTGATTATCTGCTCAAGCCGTTCGACCGCAAGCGGTTCGAGTTGGCGCTCGGGCGCGTCAAGACGCGGCTCGTACAGGAGCGGGGCAGCGAGGTGAATCAGCGCACGCTCGCGCTGCTCGAAGAATTGCAGGCGCGTGCGCGCCATCCCGATAGGATACTGGTCAAGGCCGGCGGGCGGGCCTTCTTTCTCAAGGCTGATGAGATCGATTGGATCGAGGCGGAAGGAAAGTATGTGCGCCTCTACGTCGGCCGCGCATCCTATCTGCTGCGCGAAGCCATCGGCAGCATCGAAGCCCAACTCGATGCGAAAATGTTTCTGCGCATACACCGCTCAGCCATCGTCAACATAGACCGCGTGCGCGAGCTACAGCCGTGGTTTCATCACGAGTATCGCGTCATCCTGCGCGACGGCACGCAACTAATGTTGAGCCGCAGTTGCCGCAAACGCCTCACCGATCTGCTCGGCAGTAGTCTTTAGGGTAGTGGCTCACGTAAAGGTGACATGCTAAAGTCTAACAATGGTCACTATTACTCTTCGATGTCAACATTGCCAAAGTGAGCGGTTAGTACGTAACGGCATGGTTCCCGACGGTCGCCAGCGCTACCTCTGCCGCGATT
>JBBRYU010000450.1:0-1895 GCA_038237345.1 Pyrinomonadales bacterium | reverse complement strand
CTCGGAGCTATCGTCCACGCGCAGATCGAAGATGCGATCCAGCCAGGGCTTGCCGGTCGGTTTGCCCGTGACGACGATGATGGCGGCGGACTGCCGGCCGCGTATGTCGCCGCCCGCCGCTTGCGCCGCGTCGAGCGCGGCAAGCATGCGCGCGGCCAAGTCGCCTTTGGTGCTTGCAAACGCGCGTGCCATCTCAGCCCACACGCGGTCACTCGTCATCAGGTTTGCCTGTACTGAGAAGTTTGGGCCCATGAGGTGCCCGGCCGCTTCGATGCACTTCGCGCCGGTGTGCGCGGCGACGTGACCGGCGGCGTCAATCATCGCCACCTGTCGCACGTCGCGCCCGTCGTCGCCCGCGAGCAAAGACTTCAAAGTGTCAGGCGCGCTCTTGCCCGTCCGCATCAACTCAAGACCGAGGCGGCCGTAACTTGGATCGACGAACGACTGCGTGGCGATTGCGCCGACGCCCGCCTCCGCCCACGGCACGGTCGAGCCGACCGAGAACCAGTGCGACTGCACCGCCACGCCCAACTCGCCCGTCTGCGGATCGCGCGCCACGATGGAGAATGTATGCACTGGGCGCAGCGGGCGCGGCGTCTGCGTCTGACCGTTCTGCGCGTGGCTGTTGTTCGACCAGAACAACATTAACAGTGCGGCGAGCGATAATGCTGTGCGCGTTGTCCTCTTCATCTTCATGTGTCCTCCATTGCGCTTGCGGGCGGCGCGCTCAATCCATAAACGCGCGCTGCCAGAGTTCGAGCGTGAGCAGTTGATAGACTTGCAGGTTGTAGTCTTCGCGCCCTGACAGATTCGCGGCGATGATCCGCTGCACTTCGGCGGGCCGGAACAGACCGCGCCGGCGCACAGTCTCCTCTGATAACAGATCATCTACCATCGGCCGCAGCGCGCCGCGCAGCCACGAGCGCACGGGCGCGCCGAAGCCCGCCTTCTTGCGCCAGACAACGTCATGCGGCAGCAGTTGTTCGGCCGCGCGCTTCAAGATGTATTTGCGTTTCAGCCCCCGTAGTTTGAGATTGGGCGGCATGCGCGCGGCCAGTTCCACTAACTCGTGATTGAGAAACGGTACACGCACTTCGAGCGTCGCGGCCATCGAGGTCTTGTCCGTGTAGGCGAGGTTGAGACACGGCAGAAAAGTTTTCAGATCGACGTAGAGCAGACGGTTGAGCGGCGCGGCCCGGGCGCAACGCGCGAAGTGGCGACGATGCTCGCTGTAGGCGTCGAACGGTTGCGTCGCGGCGCGCAGATCGTCCGTGTAGAGTCGCTGCTTCATCGCGGCGGTAAAATATGTGCCGAAGCCGAGGTAGCGATCTTCAAACGCGAGCGCGGCGCTCGTCGCAAACTTCTTTGCGTTCCTGAGCGGCGCGGTGAAACGTCCGGGCCGGCCGCCGGGCAAAGCGTTGGCTAATGCGCGCATGACGGGCCGGCGCAAGAGTTGCGGCACGGGGTCGAGCGCGGACGCGAGCCGCATCGCCAGTTGGCGCGGATAACCGGCGAAGACTTCGTCGCCGCCGACGCCGGAGAGCAGCACGGTCAACGTCTCCCGCGCCGCACGCGAGACGAGATAGCTCGTGATAATCGCAGGGTCGGCGACGGGTTCGTCCATGTGATAGACGAGCTTGGGCAGGAGTTCAACAACATCCGGCGCGAGCATGATCTCGTGATAGTCCGTGTCGAGCAGTTTGCCGACCTGTCGCGCCCAGCGCGCGTCGTCGGGGATGATGTCGTAACATAAATCTGCCGGCGCGATGCCGACGGTGTAGGTCGAGACGCGGCGACCCGCGCTGTGCCGGTTCATCAACGCGACGATGGCGGAAGAGTCCACGCCGCCGGAGAGGAACGAGCCGAGCGGCACGTCCGCGACCATCTCCATCGCG
>JBBRYU010000449.1:0-1907 GCA_038237345.1 Pyrinomonadales bacterium | reverse complement strand
CGGTGCGGCGCGCGTCGAGTTCGCCGGGCAAGCTCTGGTGGTACATCGCGCGCAAGGCTTCGGGCTGCTCTCGCCCAGCGTCTGCCCCGGGAAGTTTCCCGAACGCCGTCGTGACATGGCGGCAGTAGCGGTCTAGGTTTTCAATTGACCTGCGCAGCTCTTCCTTGTTCCTTGCCGGGTCGCCGTACACCACCGTGAACGAGCGTGCTTCGATGAGAGAAGTGCGCCCGCCGGACATGTCGCTCCGCAGATTTTTGATGTCGGAACGGGCGGCGCTCGCATCCGGGTCGTCCCAGTCCGGGTCGGGTGAGCGGCGACTCGTCGCGGTTTGTGCGAGGCTCAAACTCTTACTCTGCGATTTGAGATCGTGCTTAGCTTTGTCCTGGTCGAGAGTGATGAATTCGATGATTGAAGTGTGGTCACAGACGAGGTTGGGGTTGGCGGTCAACTGCCTCATCGCGGCAGCTGTGACCCGGGGCGTCGGCGGTCTAAAAAGTGACACGATGGCGGCCGGCACCCGCCCGTGAAGTAGAAATTCACCGTCGCCTTTAATCTCCTCAGCACACAGGTACCCGCGGATGTCAGCACCCTCTACACTCGGCAACTCCGGCGCCATATGCTCGTTCATCCGGTGTCCAAGATAGACGGCCTGCCACAGTTCCTCGCGGGAGAAAGGTCTCATTTCGAGCGGGCACATATGTTCGATAGCGGCAAATGTCTGCTTTGCTTGAGCCGCGCACTCCGCTTCGTTAGAGACAGCGCGCACGGTCAGACGGTCGTGCCTTGTCGCCATCCAACTCGAGAGGGTGGCAGAAAAGAATCGGGCCAAGCCTCGCCGTCGAACCTCTTTTGCGAGAGCCGGGAAGAAGGCGGCGATCATGCCGAGTCTCGCGCGCGACGGGTCTCCGGCGTGGCGCACGGGTACGCGAATCCAGCAGGTCAACGCCGCTTCCTGGAATTGGCGCTCCCGCGCCTGCGCCTCGAACTGCGCTACTCCCATCGCGTGCAGCATCCGCGCCGGCATGTATGAATCTTTAGGACTCTGGGCTTCCAGGTGTCGCTTGATGGCGCGACCGGGATCGGGGTGGACGGCGTGTCTAAATTGAATGATGATTCCCGGTTGCTTGATGCTGGCCAGCATCCGCGCCAGCTCGTTGTAGTTACGATCTACAACCGCGTCTTCCGCGTAGAGCGTGTTTTCAGACTTAACGTGATACGCCTTGGTATAACTGCCATCGGTGTGACGCAGCATTCCGCTCTGAGTGATACCGTGAATTGAGGTTGCGCGCCGCGCGCCGCGCGGATGGCTTAAGCGGCGACGTATCAGTTCATCCGTTTTCACAGTCGCTGCCCCGCACCCTTCTGCACTCACACGGAGAGAGGAGGCCTCGCGCCGCGCGTTCCTGCCGACGCTCAACAAGCGAAGTCCAAGTCCCAGCCCCAAGCCTCCGGCGAGCATCACGCACGCCATGCCGATGACGGTCAAGAAGTCCATCTTTACTTTTCCTTGCGGTTAAAAACCTGAGAACGCGACTGAAGTGCTCTTCAGTCAGCATCGTCCGCCCGCAGCCACAAGTGATCTAAGTTGTCTTGCGGAAGGGCGCGCCTCTGACGGTGATTGCTGACGAGCGCCTGCATTTTGTGTTGGAACCAGAAGGGCCGTCGCCCGTGCCGGATCAGATTAAAGAACGCGACCGAGGAAGCGAGCGTGCCTATCCCGGTGAACATCGGAGCAGGGATGCCGAAGATCGTCAGCCCAAAGATGAAAGGAAGCACAAAGCCCGCCATCGTCATGATGAAGACGTACTTCCAATCTGTATGCGGCACGCCCCACCGGATGAGCGGCAAGTAGATGCGCTCCCTCATCGGGTACTCTTGCATGGGCTTTGGCTCCTCTCTAGAGGTCG
>JBBRYU010000448.1:0-1936 GCA_038237345.1 Pyrinomonadales bacterium | reverse complement strand
TCGAGTTCTACAACCGGGAGCGGCTGCATCAATCGTTGGCTTACAAGACGCCGGAAGCGGTCTACCGGCAAGGCTTAAAACTGGCAGCGGAGACCACCTTAAATTGACCGGGTTTTGGTCTAGACAATGGGGAGCACTTTAATAGGTGTCTGCCGCGTGTCGTCATCCGCCTGCGCCGCGTGAGTTGTGTACCTCGGCTCGCATTATGCGCCGGGCGCGGGCGCAAAGGAACAGAAAACGTGGCGCGCCGCAGCGCGGGCCGACGAATGAGCTTGCGCCCTCTCCGCGCTTACATTTTTATGCTAGGCTTGGGTTGATGCAGACGCAAGACACGCGAGCGCAGGGTGGCACAACGGCGTGGCGTTTGTGGCAACTCGTCGGCGGGCGCTTCGTCGCTGTCGGCGTGCTGTTGTTGCTGTATGCGCGGCTCGGCGCAACGCTGCCGCATGGCGAGGGGCTGCGCGGCCCGCTGCCCGTAGGTCTGACCGCGCTCTTCCTCTCGTTGCTCTATGCGTTGCTGCTGCGCTTCACGCGCGCGAGTCTGCCGCTACAGGCCGGCGTGCAGTTCGGCGCGGACATCTTGCTCGTCTCGTGGCTCGTGGCCGTCGGCGGCGATCTGCACTCGCCCTTCGCCGCGCTCTACATCGTCATCATCTCGTTCGCCAGCATCCTGCTCGGCGCACGCGGCGCACTGATCAGTTCGGTCGGCTGCGCGCTCGCTTACACATGCGTGATGCTCGGTATCGGCTTCGATTGGTTCGGTGTGGGCGGCGAGGCGGCCGCGGCCTCGACCACCGCCGTAGTCGGCACAACCGGCCTCTACAACGTGGCTTTCCTCTTCGTCGGTCTGTTGGCCGCACAGTTGGCCGTGCGCCAGTCGCGCTCGGACGTGCAACTGATCGAAGCGGCGGACGCGCTCGCCAACCTGCGCCAGTTGCACGAGCGCATCGTCGAATCGATCCGCTCCGGCGTCGTCACGACCGATCTGGCCGGGCGCATCTACACCTGCAACGCCGCCGCCGAAGAGATCACCGGCTACGCGCCCGATGCACTGCGCGGGCAGGAGGCATCAATCCTGTTCGGCGGTCTCGCCGGCCGCATTGAAGAGTCTTCGCGCGCCGCCGCCGAAGGACAGCTCAGTCCGCGTTACGAGAGCGACTGTCTGACGCCGGAAGGCTTGCGCGTGCGCCTCGGCTACACCATTTCGCCGCTCGCGGGCGATGGCGGGCAGACGAGTGGGTTTGTCATTTCATTTCAGGACCTCACGCACGTGCGCTCGCTTGAAGAGACTTCGCGGCGACAGGACAGGCTCGCGGCCGTGGGGCGCGTCGCCGCTGGCATCGCGCATGAGATACGCAACCCGCTCGCGGCCATGCGGGGCGCGATTCAAGTTTTGCATTCCGACTCGGCCGGCGATCCGGCGCAGGCCGAATTGATGGAGATCATCCTGCGCGAATCGGATCGCCTCAATCACATCATCACCGACTTTCTCACCTACGCGCGCCCGCGGCGCGGCGAACTGGTCGAGACGGACGTGCGCGAACCCTTGCGCGAGACATTCACGTTGTTGCGGCACAGTCCTGAGACGCGCGCCGAGCATGTTATCGAAGAAGACTATCCGGACGAGTCTGTCCGCGCGTTCGCCGATGGGGCCGCGCTGCGCCAAGTCTTCTGGAATCTCGCGCGCAACGCCATGAGTGCTATGCCCGACGGCGGCCGTCTGCGCGTCGAGTTGCGCCACGCCGCGCCCGGCCGCCTGCGCATCACATTCACGGACACGGGCCGCGGCATGTCGCCCGAACAGGTCGAGCGCCTGTTCGAGCCGTTCTCATCTTCGACAACCGGCGGCACGGGACTAGGATTATCAATCGTCTATCAAATCATCCGCGATCATGGTGGTACAATAAGCGTCCGCAGCCGCGAAGGACATGGCACG
>JBBRYU010000447.1:0-1960 GCA_038237345.1 Pyrinomonadales bacterium | reverse complement strand
ATGAACGGAAACAACATGACCGCGAGCCAGCGCAACGCTTCGGCCGCGCGGTACAACACAGCATTCAGCGTCTGCCGTTGTGCTTCGTCCTTAGCCAGTTCCCACGGCTTCGCATCCGAGATCAACTTGTCCACGCGCGCGATGATCGTCCACGCCGCTTCGAGCGCGCGACTAAAAGCATGCTCTTCGCATAGACGGACAAACTGATCGCGTGCATGCTCGACGACGCTCGCCAAGCCTTGCGCGTCCGGTTCAACACCGGCGCGCTTGGCTAGCAATCCATACTCTTCCGCGATGTCAGGCGACGGCACTGCACCGTCACAGTAGCGCCCGATCATCGTCATCGTCCGGCTCACGAGATTGCCCAGCCCGCTGGCCAGATCGCTGTTGGTGCGCGCGATCAGCGCGTCATAGCTGAAGCTGCTGTCTTGCCCGAAGACCATCTCGCGCAACACGTAATAGCGTACCGCATCAACCGTGAAGTGGCGGCGCAGCAGATTCAGATCGACCGAATTACTGAGCGTCTTCGACATCTTGCGCCCGGACTTGTCGAGCCAAGTGCCGTGCGCGAGGACGCCGGTCGGCAGCGGTACTTCGGCGGCGAGCAGAAAGGCAGGCCAGTAGATCGCGTGTTGGCGCAAAATATCTTTGCCGATGAAATGGCGCGCCACGCGCACATCATCTGTAGTCTGCGGCCAATATTTTGCAAACAGCCCGGCGCGCTCCGGGTCGTCCGTGCCCCAACCGAGCGCGGTGATGTAGTTCGTCAGCGCGTCGAGCCAGATGTAGATCGTGTGCGCCGGATCGTCGGGCACGGGGATGGCCCAACTGACCGATGATTTCAAACGGCTGATCGATAAATCTTGCAGCCCACGGCGCACGAAGCTGATAACCTCATTGCGCCGCACATCAGGCTGGACGAAATCGGGGCGCGCATCGTAGAGCGCCAGCAAAGCTTCGTCGTAATCCGAGAGGCGAAAGAAATAACTCTCTTCGGAGACGCGGTCGAGTGGCGTCTCATGCACCAGACACGTGGGCGCATCGCCTTCGCGCACAGGCTTCGCGTACTCATCCTCCGTCTTGAACGTCGCGCACGGCGCGCAAAACCAGCCCTCGTAAAAACCTTTGTAGATCGGCTCGCGCCCCTTCGGCGTTTTTCCTTTGGCCACGCGCCGCCAGAAGGCAGCGACCGCGCGATAATGGAACTCCGCGCTCGTGCGCATGAAGACATCGTAGCCGCCGTGCGCCCCATCGAGTTGAAAGGCGGCGAACATCTGTTGCAATTCGCCGACGATATAATCCACGTGCGCTCTGGGCGTGCGCCCGGTGCGCGCGGCCGCGCGTTGCACGTTCGTGCCGTGCTCGTCCGTGCCGGTCAAAAAATAAGTATCCTCGCCGCGCTGCCGCCGCATGCGCACCACACAATCCACGACCAGCGTCGTGTATAAATGGCCCAAATGCGGCAGGCTGTTCGCGTAGTAGATCGGTGTGGTGGCGTAGAATGTTTTCATCAAGCGAATTGGTTAGTTGTTATTAGTTCGCGTTTTGCTGTAGTGCTTACCCGGCAATCACGTACAACTAACAAAGAACAAATAACCAATCAATCCTTTCCTCTGATCAAAGCCATTGCTTCGGCGCGCGTGCGCGAATCTTTGCGGAACGCGCCACGTATGGCGGATGTGATCGAGAGTGCGCCCGGCTTCTTCACACCGCGCAAGGTCATGCACGTATGCTCGGCTTCGATGACCACCATCACGCCGAGCGCTTTCAGCCCGTCGTACAGCGTGTCCGCGATCTCGGAGGTCAGCCGTTCCTGCACCTGTAAGCGGCGCGCGAACGTCTCCGCCAGCCGCGCGAGTTTCGATAAGCCGACGATACGCCCGTTCTTGGGAATATAAGCGATGTGACAACGCCCGACGAACGGCGCGAGATGATGCTCGCAGAGCGACGCGATGTGTAT
>JBBRYU010000446.1:0-1991 GCA_038237345.1 Pyrinomonadales bacterium | reverse complement strand
TCTGCGCGTTCTTCTGAATGGGCGCGCTCGTGGTGGTGTAAGCGGTCGCGGTCGGCGCGCGCTCAGGCCCCGGTGCGCCCAAAGTTGCGCTCACGCCGTTCAAGACCGCGCCCGTCGTATCAACGAGCGCGAAGTCGTTGGCGTTATTGCCCGTGTCCTGCGGCGTGCCCGTGGCCGTGGCCATCTTGCGCACGAAACTAAACTGCGAGGCGGTTGTGATGCCGGTCGCGGGCGCGAGACCTGTGCCCTCTTTATAGTCGGGGTTCGTGACCGAACTGAAGCCGACCGAATCGAGCCGGTTGGCGCTGAGCGCGTTGACCGTCGAGAAGACAGCTAACCCTACGTCGTCGGGCATGAAGCCCGTGGTGACCACGGCCGGGTTGAGCGAAATGTTGGCCGAGCCGCTGGCGGTGATGCCTGTGCCGGTCGGGTACGTGGACAGACTATAAGTGTTGCCCGCCGGACTGGGCGTCGTCGGCTGCGTTGTGATCAGGAAGTGCCCACGCGGCGGAATTGCGAGCGGTCCAGCGGTCGAGAGCGTCTGCAGCAGTACAAGGAAAGTGGTCTCGCTAGCACCCTGGGCGGCGCCGATTCGCCAGCCGGCGCCGGCCGCCAATGTAGGGTCCGCACCTGGGATGGCGTCAATGATCGTGATGGACGAGTTGGTGTTGTTGTAAATCTCGATGAACTCGTCGGCCGAGCCGTCCGAAGCCGGCGGCGCAGTGCCGACGCCGCGCGCGCGGAACTCGCTGACGAGTATCTGCCCGGCGCTTGGCGCGGGCGGGCGCACGGCGAACGTGATCGTCCAGCCGCCCGATATGCTGCCGCCGTCGATGTTCGCGTCGTCTATGATGTAGAGATTCCACGTGCCGTTCGGCGTGTCGCCGTTGAACTGCGACAAAGTATAGGCGTCATAAGCTGTACCCGCACCGCCGGGAGGTAATGGCGCGGGCGCGGGGAACTGGTCGGTTATGCCGGAGTTCGCCGGGCGATAACTGCCCGTGATGAACGGCTGGCCGGTGTTGCCGGTGACGGTCTGAGGCACGGGCGTCGCCGCGTAGTCGTCGAGCGTCACGTTGATGCCGGAGACGCCGGGCCCGGTTCCGCCGAAGTCGGACATGATGACCGCCTTGCGCCCCGACGGCGAGACGAGCAGCATGTCCACATCCTGGGGGAACGTGTGGCTGAAACCGTTGAGCGTCACCGAGACGCGCTGCACCACGCCGACCTCGCCCGCGACCGTGATGGGCGTAGGATAGAGCGAAGCCGCCTGACCCGACGCCGGGCAGGGACTCGGGCAATCTGTAATCGTAATTGGTGTTGAGTTCGTGAACGACGCCAGAATGCCGATTTTTTTTGCGGCAGTCTTAGCCTTAATGGCCGTTTTTTGGTTACTGACTTGTGCGTTTACCTCGGGGATCGGTTCGTCCGATACGGCGCTATCCTTGGATCCTGCTGTGGGTCGTTGCTCGTTATTCACCAAAGAATCCTTCGCCGGCGGTACTGAACGCGAACCCCTTTGCGCGAAAACGCTCAGGGGAGTAACCACCATTGAGCTGAGCGCGAGAAGTACTAAAAGAAGTTGTCTTCGACTAGGGTTCTTCATAGATCTCCTTAGTGGTTGGTTGGACCTGGCTAATCTTTCTCGAACCTTCGGGGTGCAACTGCGGGCGAAACCTACTACTAGCAATCAAGTGCGTCAAGCTTTCTCTCAATGATTTCTTGGTTAATTCTTGGCGGGCTCAGTCGGAGCAAGACTCTTTGCAATGCGCTGACGAAAGACGCGAGCACTCGCCTTGATCGCGGCTTCATCGAGTGTCAACAGTTTGCGCTCCTGCATTACGAGGCGGCCGTTAATGATCACGGTAAGGACGTCGGACGCCTTGGTCGCATAAACCAGATCAGAATAAATATTGTAGGAAGGGATCTGGTTCAAAGAGTCTGCCTCCACGATCACGAGATCAGCGCGTTTTCCGACCTCCAGCGATCCG
>JBBRYU010000445.1:0-2035 GCA_038237345.1 Pyrinomonadales bacterium | reverse complement strand
TTGGTCAGATCCGTGCCCTTTACATCCTCACCGCCGATCGACATCAAGCCGATTTGCGGGTTTTCGTAGCCGAGCACATGACGCGAATAAACCGAGCCCATGATCCCGTATTGCAGGAGATGGTCTGCCTTCGCATCGCTGTTCGCCCCCGCATCGATCAGGACAAACACGTTCGTCTCGGTCGGAACCAACGACGCGATGCCGGGCCGCTCCACCCCTGGCAACATACGAAGTTTGATCGCGGTCGCCGCCACGAATAGCTTTGATACGTTGGAGAGTTTCTCCAACTTCGGCACCCGCGCAGTCAACATCGGCGCGCCCGGCCGCTCCATCCTGAGTACCTTGCCGAACGGCGCTTACGGCAATCTGAGCGGCACTTCGATGGCCACGCCGCACGTGGCCGGCGCAGCGGCGCTGCTGTGCGCGCAGTTCCCGAACATCACGCTCGCGCAACTGCGCGGCGCGCTGCTCTATAGCGGCGATGTAATCCCGGCGCTGCAAGGCAAAAGCACCACGGGGCGACGCTTGAACGTCTTCAACTCTTTGCAGAGCGGCCTAGAGAACGACGTGACCGCGCCGGCCGCGATCAGTGATTTGCGTATCACCGCGCAGAGCGGGCGCAGCGTGACGCTCGCGTGGACAGCGCCCGGCGACGACGGCAACGCGGGCACCGCGGCCGATTACGACTTCTTCTTCGTCAAGCCGAACAACGGCACGCGCATCTTGTTGGCGTCCACTGTGCAGCCCGCGCCGGCCGGCACGACGCAGACGGCCACGGTTGACGTGCCGTACCGGAACTTTACCGGCACGCTCCAACTCACGACCTACGACAACATGGGGAACAGCAGCACGGCGTCCGTGCCCGTCTCTGTGAGCATCAATCCGGGCAGCGACCCGTACATCATCGCCGAGTCGGCCGCCGCGCCCATCGTCAACGGCACGGCGCTCAATTTCCGCGCCGACGATGCTTATCGGTTCTACTCGTTCCCGGCCGGTTTCAGTTTCCCGTTCTACGGCGAAAATCAGACCTCCGTCGTCATCTCCACCAACGGTGTGCTGTACTTCACGCCGCAAGCGCAACTGCCTGTGCGCGATGATGGCTCGGCGGACGACGCGGAGAGCGCGATTGCCGACCTTGCGGGGCTGAAGATAATCGCGGGCATGTGGGACGATCTGCGGACGGACGTGACAGGCGGCGACGTGTTCGTCTCGCAGCCCGACAACGACCGGCTGGTCTTCCACTGGCAGGGGCAGACTTTCTCCGGCACGAACAACCCGATCAGCTTCGACATCGAACTGCGGCGCGACGGTACGATTCAGACCCGTTACGGTGCGGGCAACGCGAACCTCTCACCCGTTGTCGGCGTCTCCGGCGGCGACTTCGATCCCTACGTCGTCACCTCGCACACGGCTGAGTTTCCGGCGCGCATCAGTCTGGGCAACGCGCCGACCGTCACCTTCGCGCCGCGCACGACTGCCGCCACGGGCACGACCGTGCAGTTCGCCTCCCCCAGCGCGAGCGTCAACGAAGCGGTCGGCAGCATTTCCATTAGCGTTATCCGCATGGGCGATGTGTCGCAACCGGCAAGTGTCAGCTATCAGACCATTGATGATCCGGCCGAAGTGCGCTGCGATACGGTGAACGGCACGGCTTACGCGCGCTGCGACTACGCGACGACGGTGGACACGCTCACCTTCGCGGCGGGCGAGGCGGCGAAAAGTATCATCATCCCGATCATTAATGACGGACACTTCGAGGGCCCGGAGACGTTCCAGGTCGCGCTGTCTAATCCAACCAACGGCATGACGCTCAACGCGCCCGCGCTCATGACAGTGACGATCATAGATAACGACACGGCGACGACGGCGAATCCAATTTTCATGACGCCGTTCTTCGTGCGCCAACACTATCTCGACTTCCTCGCACGCGAGCCGGAGCCGACCGAGCCGTTCACCGCCATCCTAAATGGCTGCCCGAACGTCAACAACTCCGACCCCAATGCCCCTTCCGCTGCGTGCGACCGGCTCAACGTCT
>JBBRYU010000444.1:0-2041 GCA_038237345.1 Pyrinomonadales bacterium | reverse complement strand
CTTGGCTACGCCGCCGCGGGGGAGGATGAAGGATGAAGGCGGAAGGATGAAGTCAAACACAGGCGGTTGAAAGCTCGTGCTTTCATCCTTCATCCTTCCGCCTTCATCCTTCAATATTTGGAGCGGGAGACGAGATTTGAACTCGCGACTTCGACCTTGGCAAGGTCGCACTCTACCACTGAGTTACTCCCGCTCGACGAGGGCTAATTTTATGCATCGCCCGCCCGTTGTCAAGTGGCGCGTGCGTGCGCGTGGGCAAACAGCCTAGCCGCGCGGCCACGCAGTCGTTTGACAATCCGGCCGCTGCTACTTAACTTCTCTCGCATCTTGGCCCGCAAACTCGCCGCCCCCATAAGGTCGCCGTCACCATGCCGAGGAGAGAGAAGCCCATGCACACGAAACGCGCGCCGCTCGCGCTCGTCATCTGCCTGCTGTGCTGCGCCGCCAACGCGCACGCACAGTCGTATCGCAAACCGCCGCAGGCTGCGCTCGATGTCTTGAGCGCGCCGGTCACGCCGTCCGCGAGCCTGAGTCCCACGCGCGATCTGTTGCTGCTCGCCACGGGCGTGCGCTATCCGCCGATCAGCGATCTCGCACAGCCGATGCTCCGGCTCGCGGGCTTGCGTATCAACCCGAACACAACGGGACCGCATCGCGCCACATATTACGTTACGCTCGCGCTCAAGCGCATCGGCGACGGTGCGGAGACGAAAGTCGCACTGCCCACAGGCGCGCGGATCAGTCTGCCGCGTTGGAGTCCCGATGGGCAACACTTCGCGTTTATGAACACGACGCCCACCGGCATAGAACTGTGGACGGGCGACAGCGCGACGGGACAGATCAAACAACTCAACGGCGTGCGCATCAACGCCGTGTATGGCGAACCGCTCCAGTGGCTGCCGGACAATCGCACGCTCGTCGTGCAACTCGTGCCGGCGCAGCGCGCGCCGCTCGCGCTCGCGACGAACGTGCCGCGCGAGCCGGTGATACAGGAAAGTTCCGGCCGGGCCGGCGCGCTCCCGACTTACGAGGATTTGCTCAAGAGTCCTGCCGACGAGGAGCAGTTCGAGTATTACGCGACGGCGCAACTCGCGTTCGTGGACGCTACGAGCGGCAAGGTGACGAGTGTTGGTCAGCCCGCCATCTTCGAGCAGATCGACCCCGCGCCCGACGGGCAACTGCTGCTCGTCGCGCGGGCGCAGCGGCCGTTCTCGTATCTGTTTCCGGTAGATGATTTTCCGAAAGAGGTTGAAGTGTGGGACATGAAGGGGCAGGTCGTACACAAGCTGGCGAGTCTACCGCTCGCGGATCAAGTGCCGATTGGCGGCGTGCCCGAAGGGGCGCGCGGTTACATGTGGCGACCGAGCGCGCCCGCCACGCTCGTCTGGGTCGAGGCATTAGATCATGGCAACCCGAAACAGAAAGCGCCGTTTCGTGATCGCGTCCTGACGCTCGCCGCGCCGTTCAGCGCGCAGCCCGTCGAACTTATCAAGACCGAGCAGCGGTTCGCCGGCATGTTGTGGGGCGAGCGTGCCGACCTCGCGCTCATCTCCGACTATGATCGCGACACGCGTGTGCGGCGCACCATCATGTTGCACGCAGACCAGCGCACGGAGCAGCCGCGCGTCATCTGGCAGCGCAACGCGCAAGATCGTTACGGCGATCCGGGCACGCCCGTCACGCGGCTCATGCCCAGCGGTCAGCGCGCGATCATCCAAAGCGGCGACGGCATCTATCTCGCCGGCACAGGCGCGTCGCCCGCAGGCGACCGGCCTTTTCTCGACACGATCAACTTGAAGTCGCTGCAAACCGTGCGGCTGTTCCGTAGCGACAACAAGAGTTTTGAAACGTTCGTCGCGCTGTTGAAAGATAACGGCACGCAGTTCATCACGCAGCGCGATTCACCGCTTGAGCCGGCCAACTATTTCATCCGCATGACGCTGGCCGAGTTGCAGGACATGAAAGCACCGCCCGCGCAAACGCCCGGCACGACGATGCAAGAGCCGTTCTACAACTCGGTCGTCAAGCCGCTCACGAACTT
>JBBRYU010000443.1:0-2060 GCA_038237345.1 Pyrinomonadales bacterium | reverse complement strand
ATCTTCTCCGTCACTTCAAAGTTGGCGACCACGCCGTCCTTCATCGGGCGGATGGCGACGATGTTGCCGGGCGTGCGCCCCAACATCTCTTTCGCTTCCTTGCCCACGGCTTCGACCTGATTGGTGACTTTGTTGATGGCGACGATGGACGGCTCGGAGACGACGATGCCGCGCCCCTTGGCATAGACAAGCGTGTTCGCCGTGCCCAGATCAATCGCCAGATCGCTGGAAAAAAGGCTAAAGAGTGATTTTAATGCCACTTGATTTTCTGCCCATGCTGCAATAGTTCGGATACTTCGCCGCACACGTGCCGGGCGCTCATGCCGCTCCTGAGACTTGGCCGGGGAGACACAGGACGGGCCGCAACGGCCCCGACGCAGTGCGAACAGAACAAGATACAACGAAAAGTTGAAAGTCTGAAATAGAAACGGCTGGATTTGCGAAAAATGCTGTCGCCGATGGCTTGAAGTGTCGCGCAGCGCCGTTAATAACTGTGCTTAATGTATCGACATAATCGACATTAATCGGCTCGTGCAGGCGACGAAGTATGTTCCATCAGTCGTTCTCGCCGGCCGAGCGGACGCAGTTCTTGCGCGCGGCTTTGGCTTCGTACATCGCGGCGTCGGCGTCGGCGAGTAGTTGCTGCGGCGACTGTGCGTGCGCGGGGAAGGCGGCCACGCCGACGCTTGCGGTGAGGCGCAGGCACAATCTGCGCCCGCCTGTGAACGTGTGCGCGGCGATGGTCTCGCGCATGCGCTCGGCCACGAAGATGGCCTGCTCGGTGTTGGATTCGGGCAACACGACAACGAACTCGTCGCCGCCGTAGCGCGCGACCACATCCGTGTCGCGCACGCCGGTCAGGATTACGGTCGCCATCTCCATCAGCACGTGCGAGCCGACGAGATGGCCGTGCCGGTCGTTAATCTCTTTGAAGTCGTCGAGGTCGAGGAAGAGCGCGGCGACGGCCGAACCGTAGCGACGCGCCCGCTTGATCTCGGCGACCAGATACTGGCGCAGGAAGCGCGCGTTGTGCAGTTTCGTTAAATCATCCGTACGCGAGAGGCGTTCGGCTTCGGCGATGCGTGCGGAATTGGCGAGCGCGGCGGCGACGGGCACGGCGAGGGCAGCGACGAGCGCCGTCTCGCGCGCAGTAAAAGCACGCGCGCGCACGCCTTCGCGCACCGCTTCGACCACGCCCAGCACGCGCCCGCCGCATGCAAGCGGCACGGCCAGAGTGCGCCGCGCACCCTCAGTTTTTCGCGCCGGTTCGCACGCCGCGACCGCCGCGCGGGCCGCGCGCGATTCGTGGCCCGACAGGGCGAGCAATGAATCGCCGCCTGCGAGGGGCTGTCGCCAGTCGCCCGCGGGTAGGGCGCGCTCGCTCTCGGTCTGACCGCGCACGGCGAGCGGCTCGAAAGTTGTAGCCTGCGGGCCGCGCGCTTCTTCTATCAGATAGAGCGCCCAACGGTCGGCGCGCACGAGCGGCGCGAGACCGGCGAGCGCAGTCTGCGCCGCGCTGCGTTGATCCGTGACGAAGTGTAAGGCCGCGACCGTTTCAAAGGTGGCGCGCAGTTGCGCGACACGCAGACGCTCAGGCAGCAACAGGCTCGCGGGCGCGTTTGCGATCTCGCTGCCGTGCGCTGTCGGCGCGTCGCCGATGAGCGTGCCGTTGTCCTCAAGTTCGCGCAACAATGCGGGGACTTGGGCCGGTTCGTCCGCGACCGCGTGAAAGCCAAGTCGTTGCAGCGCGGCCGCGTCGAGTTGATGTGCCGGCAGATGCGATTCAGTCGGCCGGTGCTTGCGGCAAGCGATGAGCAACGCTGCCGGCCAAGTTTGGCTGGCGTGATTGACGGCCGCGTGCAACTCGGCTGCGTCCGCACCGTCCGCTACTTCCAGCAGCACGAAGGACGGGGTAGTTAAAGCGTCGTTCACAGGCGGCGCGGCAACACCGCCGCCGCGCACCTCCACGCCGCCCGCGCCCCACATGCTCACGCCCGCCGCGCGCAGCACATCCAGCAACGCGGCGGACGTTTCATGCTCTACCGCCATCAGGACAACTT
>JBBRYU010000442.1:0-2123 GCA_038237345.1 Pyrinomonadales bacterium | reverse complement strand
GTCGCTTGCGCCGAGCCGGGGCGAGCCACGAGATAGAGCTTGCGCTCAACCTGCGTGGGCGGGGCGGGGAACTGCGGCGTCTCAATTGTGCCCGCCGGCCACGCGCCGCAGAGGCGTTCGATGTGCGCGAGCATGCGCGTGCGGTCGAAGTCGCCGCCGACGACGAGGACGGCGTGGTTGGGCATGAATGTCGCACGATGAAACTCGACGAGGCGCGGGCGCGTGAGCGCGCCAATGGATTCCGGCGTGGGCGCGACGACGGCGTAAGGATGCGCGCCGTAGATGACGCGCGCCATGCGCTCGTTCGCCAGAAACGACGGTTGCCCGCGTTGCGCGATCATGTTTTGCAGCGCGTTCTGCTTCGTCAACTCAAGCTCATCCTCAGGGAACGATGGGCGCAAGGCAATATCCGCCAGCAGTTCAAGAATCTGCTCGGCGAACTGCGTCAAGGCGGACGCGGCGACCGTGGTGTAATCAGAACTGGAACCGGCGGAGAGCGTCGCGCCGATGCGCGCAACTTCGTCGGCGAGTTGCCGGCTGGTGCGTGTCGCCGTGCCCTCGTTGAGCATGGCCGTCATGATGTCGGAGAGACCGGGCAACTCCGGCGGATCGTGCGCGTCGCCCGTGGGGAAGGCGAGGCGGAAACTGACGAGCGGCAAGCGGCGTTGCTCCAGCAAGACCACGTGCAGGCCGTTGGCCAGTGTCAACTCTTCACCCCTTGGCAAGTTAAGCGGGCGCGGCGCAAGCGGCGCGGGCGGGCGGCGACGGAAATCTTCGACGGTTGTTTCGATTTGGCTCATAAGGAAAATGATGAATGCGGAATGATGAATGATGAACGAAAGATAGAGTTTCTTAATTCACCATTCCGCGTTCATCGCTCATCATTTTGGTTGTGGCGCATCGGCCGGTTGTGCCGGGCGCGCAGGTTGCGGTTCCGCGGCGGCGAGCGGGGTGTCGGGCGGTTCGGTGGGGGACGTGGGCTGCATGTGGGGACGCGGGGGAACTTGCGGCGGCGGCGCGCCCGGCTGTTCCGCTGCTGCGTCTGTCGGGATCGGCTCGGCCGCCGCCGCCGCGCCGTCGGGCGCGGGCACAACTTCGATGAGCGTGTAGTCGTCCGTGTAGAGATAACGCGCCGCGGCCTGTTTGATGTCGGCGGCCGTGATCGAGAGATAGTGTTCCAGTTCTGTGTTGAAGAGCTGCGGGTCGTCGTCGTAGAGCGCGTACTCGGCGATGCGTTGCGCGCAGTACATGGTTGATTGGCGACCACGCACGGCGTCGTTCAACAAGTTGTTGTGTAGTTTCTCCATCTCTTCGCCGCTCGGCCCTGCGGTCGCAAGCGCGGCGATCTCGCGCTGGATAGCGAGGCGTATCTCTTCGGTCGTACGCCCCGGTTTCGGAATGGCGAACAGGTAGAGCGACGACGGCCCGCGCCGCTCGCCGATGCCGCCCTGCACGGCGACGACCGACTCGTCGCCCTTCACGAGTTGTTGATAGAGGCGCGAGCTTTCGCCTTCGAGCAACAGGTCGGCGGCGAGCGCGAGCGGATAAAAATCAGTTGTGCGGCGCGCGGGTATCTTCCAACCGAGCATGAGCGCGGGCAATTGCGCGAAACGATCCGGGTAAGACTCGAACGGCGCGGCCACGCCCGCCGGTTCGTCTACGTCCACGGGCGGCAGCGCGGGCTGGCGCGGGATGCTGGCGAAATACTGTGTGACGAGCGCGCGGGCTTCCGTCGGATTGAAGTCGCCGACGATGACTAGCACCGCGTTGTTCGGCGCATAGTAGATGCGGAAGAACTCTTGCACGTCCTGGACGGAAGCGGCGTCGAGGTCTTCCATCGAGCCGATGGTCGAGTGTGCGTTGGCCGGGTTCTGGAAGATCATTTCGTTCAAGCGCAGGAACGCGCTCGAATACGGCCGGTTGTCGTAGTTAAGCCGCTTCTCCTCCTGCACGGCGTTGCGCTGGTTGTCGAGATTCTCCTGCGTGACTTTGAGCGAGCGCATGCGGTCGCTCTCCAGCCACAGGGCGAGCGGGAGTTGATTCGCGGGCAGCGTCTCGAAATAGTTGGTGCGCTCGGTCGAGGTCGTGCCGTTCATCGTGCCGCCCGCGTTGAAGATGAATTG
>JBBRYU010000441.1:0-2135 GCA_038237345.1 Pyrinomonadales bacterium | reverse complement strand
GGTGCGGATACAATACGCTGCAAACGAAGCAGCAGAACGTGAAAGCCAAATGGGCGGGCATCGAGACGCAGTTACAACGGCGCGCCGATCTGATCCCGAATCTGTTCGAGGCAGCAAAGGCCGCCGGCGTGCAGGAGCAAGAAGTGTTCGGGCAAATCGCGCAGGCGCGCTCGCAGTTGCTCAACGCGACGGGCGCGCAACCGCAGGGCGAGAATGGCGACAAGTCACCCGAACAGAAGCAGGCGGTTATCACCGCGAACAATAGCTTCGGCGGCACTATCGGGCGCTTACTATCACTTGTCGAAAGTTACCCGACGTTGCGTTCGAGCGAAAGCTTCCAGAAGTTTCAGGACTCACTCGAAGGCACGGAGAATCGCATCAGCGTCTCGCGTAACGACTACAACGCGGCCGTGCAGGACTACAACACGACACGCGGCAACTTCCCAACCGTCCTCTTCGCCAAGTTGTACGGCTTCAAGGAAGAGCCGTTCTTCAACGCCGAAGACCGCGCCCGCCAAGCGCCAACCATCAACTCCGATACACTGCGCCGTAACGCGAACACCCGTTAGGCGCAGACCGCTAAAACCAAGAGAGGCCGTTGCTCAGCCGGCAACGGCCTCTCTGCTTTTGTCATGCCTGCAATAAAACTTGCGCGCGTCGCTTCGGCTTAGAACCCGCGCGAACTGCACATAGCGCAGTGGTCGCAGGGCTTGCCGCCCGGCTCGACGTTGCAGACCTTCTCGCGCTCGAAGTAGTCCACTAACTCGGATACGGCCTCGCCGATGCCGAACCGCTCCTCGCTCGCATGCTGTTGGACGACTGGGATTGACGTGCTGCTCGTCCAATGAACCGGCAGCGCCGATTGCCGCACAGCTTGCGCCGCCGCCGAACTGCTCTGTCTTATTAGCGCATTCGTTGTGCCGTGACTCGTGTGCGCGTGTTCGTCTTCGTGTGTGACGTGTGCCTCGATGTGCGCGAGCCGCTGCTGCATCTCGCTCAAGCCCGCGCGCAGTGCGGCCAACTCGCGGCCGACATCCGCCGACGGACCAGCAACAGGCGCACGCTCCGGCGTCTGCGCCAGACGCGCCGCGATGCGCTCGGCTAATTCACGCGCCCGATCTTGCTCTGCGCTCAAACGCCTCTCCCCTTCCCTCACGGCAACAGATCGACGTAATCCACCACGCCGATAATCGCCGTATCAATCGCCGCGCCCGGCTGGCCCGTCGCGGCGGTCGAAGCGCCCCAACCTTCCTGCACGATGAGCACCAAATCGCCCACGCCCGCGTTCACCGAGTCGAGCGCGAGCAACGTCGCGCCCGTCTCCGCGCCTTCCGGCGTCAACGGCTGGCAGAGCATCACGCTCGCATTCGCGTAACGCTCGTTCTTCTGTGTCGCCACGACGTTGCCGATCACGCGCGCCAAGATCATCGCCTGCTGCCCCGCGTCACGTGCTGGTCGGAATCGACGATGCCGACAATCGTGCAATCGGTCGGCGTGTCCTCGCGCTTAAACGGAAAGCTCGCTTCTTTACCGCGACACCAGATGACCAGATCACCTATCCCAGCGCCAATCGCATCGAGCGCCACGAGCGGCGCGCCCTGCGGCTGCAACTGCCCATCAAGCGACTGCACGACGAGCAACTTCCGCCCCTCCAGCGAATCGTTCTTCACCGTCGCCACGACTGTTCCGATCACTCGCGCAAGTTGCATAAACTCAACCGCCGCTCAATCGCCATGCAAATCCACTGTGTCGATCACGCCGACAATCGCGGCGTCCACGGGCGCGTCTTTCATACCTTCGGCGAGGCGCGCCGATGAACCGGCGACGACCAGCACGCGCTCGTGAAAGCCCGCGCCGACCGTGTCCACGGCGACGACGTAGCTGCTCGTGTCCGTGCCGTCTAAGTTGAGCGGCCGCACGATCAGTAGTTTCTTGCCCTTGAGCCGCTCGTCCTTCTGCGTCGCAACGACCGTGCCGAGTATGCGCGCGATGAGCATCGCCGCTAACCTTGATTGCCGATGGGCAACGCCTCGTCCTCGCTGCCGTGCGGGCGCGGGAGGTCGTGTACGCTCACCAACTCGCCGACGCGTCGCGCCGCGGCCGCGCCTGCATCCGTCGCGGCCTTCACCGCCGCC
>JBBRYU010000440.1:0-2140 GCA_038237345.1 Pyrinomonadales bacterium | reverse complement strand
TTGCCTGTGCCCGATTCGCCTTGAATCAGAATGTGCGTGTTCGTCGCCGCGACCTTTTCGACGAGCCGAAAGACCGCCTGCAACGCTTCGGACGTGCCGATGATCTCGGAAAAGCTGTAACGCCGCTCCAACTCGCGCCGGAGCGCGCGATTCTCGCGAAACAGCTCGCGCTGGCGCAAAGCGTTCTTGACCGACTGCAATAAATCTTCGTTGACGAACGGCTTCGTGATGTAGTCGTACGCGCCTTTGCGCAACGCGGCGACCGCCGAATCAACGGACGAATAAGCCGTCATCACGACGACTAACGCCTCCGGGTCTATGTCCTTGATGCGATCAAGCAAGGCGAGACCGTCCATGCCGGTCATGCGTATGTCCGTCAGCGTAACGGCCACATCTTCGGCCGCGAAACGTTCCAACGCTTCCTCCGCGTTGGCCGTTACCGCCACCCGATAACCGGCCTCTGCCAGCAGCCGCGCGATGATGGCGCGCATCAGGTCTTCGTCTTCGGCGATGAGAATGAGCGGTGATGTGTTCATGGTTATATGAATCAAGACCTTGCAATGCTGTGCGTTGTCTCGGCCGTGTCCGGTGATTGCCGAGCAAGTTGTGCGCCAACGGTTTTAGCTTCGGCCATGCGCTTGAAATGTTCGTTATGCTTAGTGAGAAAGCGTGTCATGTAGCTTCTCAGCACGAGCGCATTAGCTAACCAGCCTAGCACGCCGAGCGGGGCGGCGAAATCCACGTCATCAACCATCAGTGTGCCGTGCGATTGCGCGACGAAATGATGCCTGTGTCGCCAGCGTTTGAACGCGCCGCGTTGCATTTCGTCAACGAACATGGACGGGCGAGCGAAAGCTACGATCTTCGAGGTCAAGCGTTGGCGCGCGAAGAAGTGAGTCGCCTCCCACGTCACCGTATCGCCAAGCTGCATCTGTCCGCGCGTGACGCCCGCAACCGCGCGTCCGTGCCCCGCTTGCTCGTGCGCGTTGACGTTTAGACACAGATCAAAGCAAACCTCGGCCGGCGCGGCGATGAATGTTTCGAGATGAATCTGCGACATGACGCTGCTCAATCGTTGTCGGTCGTGAGCGGCAGGGTGACGCGCACGCATGTGCCGCGACCGTTCGCGGGCGCGAGTTCGATGCGCCCGTTGTGGGCGGTGACGATGCCGTAGCAGACGGCGAGGCCGAGACCTGTGCCCGCGCCCGCAGGCTTGGTCGTGTAAAAGGGATCGAAGACGTGCGCGCGATGTTCGATGGGGTTGCCGGGGCCGTTGTCGGCGATCTCGATGATGAGCGCGTGGGCGTGGTCGTCGTGGCGCGTGGTGATGCGTAGGTCGCCGCCGGCGGGCAGTGCGTCGCGTGCGTTGAGCAGGAGGTTGAGAAAAACCTGTTGCAGTTGATCCGCGTCGGCGGAGACGAGCGGCGCGGCGGCGTCCCAGTCGGTGGTGACGCGCAACTGTTTGAACGCCTTGTCAAAGCTGGCGAGGCGGAGACTGGCTTCGAGCGTGCGGCGCACGTCGAGCGGCGCGCGGGCCGGGGGGCGGGCGCGGGCGAAGTCGGTCATGCCGCGCAGGACTTGGGTGATGCGCGCGATCTGCGTCTGGATGAGGCGCAGCATCTCGCGCGTCTCGGCGGCCTGTTTGTCAGTGTCGTCCGGCGCAATGCGCGTTTGCAGGATCTGGATGAGCGAAGAGATCGAGGCGAGCGGGTTGTTGACTTCGTGCGCGACGCCGGCGGCGAGCGTGCCGGCGGCGGCCAGTTTCTCGGTGCGAATAAGTTGCTCGTTCAAGGCGCGCAGGTGTTCGATGTCGGCGGCCATCTTGCGGCTCATCTCGTTGAACGAGTGCGCGAGCAGTCCCACTTCGTCGTTGCTGTCGAGCGCGGTCTGCGTGCCGTATGCGCCGCCCGCGACCGCGACGGCCGCTTCGGTCAGGCGTCTGAGCGGGCGCGAGATAATGCGTATGACGAGCGCGACCAAGAGCAGGTTCGGCACGAGCGCGGTGATGACGCTGAAGACGAGATAACGCCGCCACGCATCGACGTTCGACCCCGTGCCGAAACTCCACCAGACAATCGGGATTTGTAGCTGTAAGAAACTCACGACAGCGACCAGCGCAATCGAGAGCGCGACCTTGTTG
>JBBRYU010000439.1:0-2148 GCA_038237345.1 Pyrinomonadales bacterium | reverse complement strand
GCGGATAGACGACGTAAGCCTGCCGGCCCGCGCGTATCTCGCGCTCGACGCCCTTGTAGACGCCGCCGCGTTGATCTTCGCCGACCACGACCGTCTTGATCGGCGTGCGCCCCGGCGGCAGTTCATCAATCACCGAGACATCGAGTTCGCCGTAGACGGTCATGGCCAGCGAGCGCGGGATCGGCGTCGCCGTCATCACCAGCACGTCGGGATTGAAGCCGCGCTCGCGCAGGGCCGCGCGTTGCAGGACGCCGAAGCGGTGCTGCTCGTCTATGACGACGAGACCGAGTTTGTGGAATTGCACGGCCTCTTGAATCAGCGCGTGCGTGCCGATGCAGGCTTGAATCTCGCCGGCCGCGATGTCGGCGTGCAGGCGACGTTTCTCGGCAGCGCGCAACGAGCCGATCAATAGCTCCGTACGATAAGGCGTGCGCGCGAGCAGGCGTTTGACGTTGCGCGCGTGTTGTTCGGCGAGGATTTCGGTCGGGGCCATGAGTGCGGCCTGATAGCCGTTCTCCATCGCGGCGAGCATGGCGAGCAGGGCGACGATGGTCTTGCCGCTACCCACGTCGCCTTGCAGCAGGCGGTTCATCGGCGCGTCGGATTGCATGTCGTCAAGGATGCGATTGACGCAACGCTCCTGCGCGTTCGTCAACTCGAACGGCAACAGTTCGGCCATGTGCTTGCGCACGCGCTCGTCAACTTCGATGACCGCACCTTTCGGCTCTTTCACGCGCTCGCTCTTGCGCAAGGCGATAGCGAACGCCACCCAGAAGAACTCTTCAAAGATGAGCCGCAGGTGCGCGGGGCTGCGTGCGCGCTCGTAGTCGGCGAGCGCTGTGTCGTCGGTGGGGAAGTGGATGCGGCGCAAGGCGGCGGCCCGGTCGATCAGTTGTTGCCGCGCGAGCAAGTCCGCCGGTAACGTTTCAATAAACGCGCTGTCATCAAGTCGCTGCAAGACGGCGTGCATGATCTCGCGCAGACGCTTCGTGCGAAACTCGCCGAGCTTGCGATAGACCGGCACGCGCCGCCCGACGTGGATCGCGGCGAGCGCAGGATCGGTCGCCTCTTCCGCCTCTTCAAGTTCAACAGCTTCAGCGTCGCCGTCTGCGTCCGCGCTATCACGCACACCTGCGTTATCAATTTCCTGCGAGGTGTCCGCCGCTTGGCCGCCGTTATCTTCGGCGAGCCGCAGCAACGCGTGTTCCGGCGGCGTCCACGTGCCGGGCAGCATTTCGAGTTCGTCGGGTTTGTTGAGACGGAGCGCGAAGGTGTTGCGGCGTGCGTCCATCTCCCAACGTCCATAGGCGATGAACCGCGCGCCGCGTGTGAATTGCTGGCGATGATACGCGACGATGCGTTGCGCCTGTCGCCCGGAAACGAACCACCAGACGACGACCGGTTTCGCCGTGCGCTCAGGATCGCTTGCCGTGACCTCGAAGATGAAGAGCGGCGGCTGTTTCGGCCCGCGATTTTTGCCGACCTGAAAACCGCCCGCGACGCGCACGTAAAGCTCAAGCGACGCCTCCGTGCCGTCGCGCAAGTCCGCGATGCGCGCGAGGTTCGAGCGATCCTCGTAACGCATCGGCAGATAGTTCAGCAGGTCTTCGATTGTCGCTTCGTCCGCGTCGCGTTTGCCGGAGAGGGCGGCGAGCGCCAGCGCCAGCCGCCGCGCCGTCGGCTGACCGAAACGCGGAATACCGGCCCGATGGAGTTCGAGCGCGGGCGTGTCGAGCGTGAGAGACATCAGGGGAAATGATGAACGATGAAGGCGGAATGATGAATGAAAAGCAAAGTGGCAGCCTTTGCTTTATTCATCGTTCCGCCAGCATCATTGGTGCTTAGGCTTGCGCTGCGGTGGCGGTGACGCAATGTTCGTCGAAGGCGCGGGCCAACTCTTGCGCGATGGCGAGGGCGTCGCGGCCTTCGATGTCGTGGCGTTGCAGCAGGTAGACGAGTTGGCCGTCTTTAATTAGCGCGACGGAGGGCGAGGTCGGGCGTTGGCCGGTGAAGTAGCCGCGGGCGCGTTCGGTGGCCATGATGTCCGCGCCGGCAAACACCGTGATGGCACGTTCCGGGCGGGTGGCATGCTTGAGGGCCATGGCGATGCCGGGGCGCGCCTTGCCCGCCGCGCAGCCGCAGACCGAG
>JBBRYU010000438.1:0-2159 GCA_038237345.1 Pyrinomonadales bacterium | reverse complement strand
GGTTCGCTTGAATGATCGCGCTATAACGTTCCATGCCGTGCGTGCGTAGCTCGTTCGTATGATCGATCTGCAAGATCGCATTCTTCTTGACGATGCCGAACAAGAGCAGGATGCCGAGTGCGGAAAAGATGTTGAGTCGCTGGCCGGCGATCAAGGTCGAGAGCAACGCGAACGGGATCGAGAGCGGCAGCGTCAACAAGATCGTGACCGGGTGAATGAACGACTCGAACTGCGCCGCCAGGATCAAGTACATGAAGATGAACGAGAGCAGGAACGCGAGCATGAACGATTGATTCGCCCGCGCCAACTCTTTCGATTGGCCTGTCACGCCCGTGCGATAACCCGGCTCCATCTGCAACTCACCGGCGTAACGCTGCATAGCCGCGACGGCGTCGGATTCGGACGCGCCCTGCGCGACGCCCGCCGAGACCGTTACCTGTCGTTGCCGGTTCAAACGATCAATTGAGGCCGGACTGTTGCCCGCTTCGAGCGTCACCAATTTATCAAGACTGATCGTGCCCGCCGTGGCCGAGGCGACGGTGAAATCCTGCAAACTCTCGCGCGTGCGGCGCGCCGCTTCCTCCGCCTGCACCACCACGTCATACTGTTCCGAGTTCTCGCTAAACGTGGTCACGCGCTGCCCGGCGGCAAGCGTGTTGAGGGCCTGCGCCACATCGCCCGCTTTGACGCCGAGGTCAGCGGCGCGCGCGCGGTCAATCCGCACGCGCACTTCGGGGCTGCCGAGTTGCAGCGAGCGATCCGGCTCGCGGAAATTTTTGTCTTGCTTCAATCGCTCGACGAGCTGCTTCGAGTATTCATCAAGTTTCTGTATGTCGGGGCCGCTAATGTAGTAACCGACAGACGAGCCGCCGCGCCCCAGGCCGATGCTTGCGCCGATAGAGGACGTGCCCGATGCGCTGATCACATAATCCTTCGGGAACTTACGCTGCTGGATGATCTGGCGCGCACGTTGAATCAAATCCGTCTGCGAAAATTTGCGCTCCTTGACCGGCTTGAGGCTCACGTTGATCGTGCCGCCGTTCGGCCCACCACCGCGGCCGAAGCCGGCCAGCGCGAGCGTATTCCGTACGCCGGGCAATTGCTCACGCACGTCGCGCGCGATGCGGTCAAGGATCGACTGCGTTGCGGCGAGGCTCGTGCCTTCGGGGCCGCGAAACGAAATCTGAAACGCCGACTCGTCTTCGTCCGGCAGGAAGTTGTAACCGACCAAACGATAGAGCGGGACGATGGAGGCGATGACGACCACGCAGAGCAGCACGACCACCCAACGATGCGCCATCGAGAGTTTAAGCAGCCACGTGTAGCTGCGGTCAATCGGTTTGTAGAAACGGCCTTCTTTTGATGAATGCTGCTGCGGCGCGCCGTGCGCTTCGTCTGCTTTCGTGTCCGCTTTCGTGTCCGCTTGGGCCGGGACGACGTGATGATCGGCTGCGTCGCCGCCGCCCGCGCCCGCCGCGTCCACGTCGGTCATCGGCATGCCTTCGGGCGTGAGCAATTCCTTGGGCGGCTTGATCCAGCGCGCGGCCAGCATCGGCGTCAGCGTGAACGAAACGAGCAGCGAGACGGCGATGGCCGCCGCCGACGTTAAGCCGAACGATGACATGAAGCGGCCGACGATGCCGGTCATGAAGCCGACGGGAATGAAGACGGCGAGCAGCGAGAGCGTCGTCGCCATGACGGCCAACCCGATCTCTTTCGTGCCCTCGACCGCCGCTTGAAACGGGTGCATGCCTTTCTCTTCGACGAAGCGATAGATGTTCTCCAAGACCACAATCGCGTCGTCGATCACAATGCCGACCATCAGCGTCAGCGCGAGCAGCGTCATTTGATTGAGCGAATAGCCGAGCGCGGCGATGACCGCGAAGGCGGCGATGATCGAAGTCGGAATGGCCAGGGCGGCGATCAAAGTCGAACGGAAATTCCACAGGAAGATGAAGACGATGAACGCGGCGAGAAAACCGCCGACGATTAGATGTTCTTCAATGGCGTGCAGACTCGTCTCGATGAACTCCGATTGGTCGCGCGTGACGGCGATCTTCAGATCGGGCGGCAGCACCGGTGTGATCTCCGCCATGCGCTGCTTGACCGCGTTGATGACGGCGATGGTGTTCGCGCCCGATTGCTTGCGCACGGCCATC
>JBBRYU010000437.1:0-2164 GCA_038237345.1 Pyrinomonadales bacterium | reverse complement strand
TCACGACCGCTTGCAACTCCGGTGAGTACCAGCGCTCGCTCACGATATTGATCGGCCGCTCGTTGCCGAATGCGCCGGCCGGGATCGTGACTGTCACGCGCGTGCCCTCGGCCTCGACGCCCTCGACGGTCTGCCGGCCCAGCGACTCTTTCGCCTCTTGTGGCGGCGGTGGCGGCGGCCCCGGCGGCGGCGGCCCGCCTTCCTCTTTATCCGACAGCACGAAGCCGAAGCTGAGCGAACCGCTTACTTTCGCGGGCTTGCCGTTGATGAGCGTCGGTTTGAAAACCCACTGCCGCGCGGCGTCCACGGACGCATCCTGTAACAACGGATGACCTGAGACGGCCCGTGCTGAAGACACGTTGCCCTGCTCGTCAATTACGATCTGCACCGTCACAGGCCCCTGCGCGCCGGCCGCTTTAGCAACGGCCGGGTATTGCGGTTGCACGCGCTTGACGGCCTCGCGCCGCGGCCCACCGGGCGGCGGCGGTGCGCCGGGGCTACCGGGCGGCGGTGCCATGCGCTCGAATTGCATCTGCGGCCCCGGTTGTCCCGGCGGCCCTTCGACTTTGAAATAGTAGACGGCATTCGTGGACTTGCGCGCGGTGTGCGTGCGCGCGTCGAGCGAATAGCTGACGCCGGCCACGGGGTCGTTGATGAAGACGACGAGCGGCGCATCGCCGTTAGTAGCAAACGGGCCGACGTTGTTTAAGCTCTGCTCGCGGCGCGTGCGCCCTTCGCCGTCGCGGTAGATGAGCGCCGACGATTTGCGCACGATGCGATTGCCGTCGGCCAGTGCCTGCACTGACTCCGTCACAGCCTCGGCCGAATAGGGCGCGCCTTTAACCACTTGCCCGTCGAAGCTCATCTCCGACGAGAAGAAGCGAAAGTCGTAACCGTCCCCCATCTGCTTCATTTGCCCGGTGATGACGTTGCCCTCGCTGTCGGGCGGCACGCGCGTGATCATGATCTGCGACCGGCCGCCTTCAGGTGGCGGCGGCTTCTCTCGCCCTTGCCCCTGCGCAAGCGCGCCCGCGCCGTTCAGTAGCAACGTGAGCAAGCAACACGCTGACAATAAAACTCGTCTCCGTTTATTCATCAATCACCTCCACACTAAATTTGAATTGTGCAATTGTCCCTGTGCGCTAACGCACTAAACGGATCGCCCGCGCCAGTCCGTCTTCACCGATCAGCACATCGGCTTTCATCGTCTCGCCCGCGCGGGCCATGTTCACCGGCAGCCCCAACGACGCCAGCGCCGAGCGCGACACTTCGACGCGCACCAACTGTCCGCTCGTGAGCGGCGGCGCGCTACGCGCAACAAGCGGCATAAACTCCGTCACGCTCTCCGCCACAACAGGCGCACGCGCGACCACCGTCATCTCCCCGACCGAGCCGACCGCCGTCACCACCTGCTCACGCATGTGCCTCGCCGCGTGCCCGCGCCGTGTTTGCTTACTCGACAAACCGGCGGCGCGCTGTGCCCTGACCGCACGTCGTTCCCCTGTCGATGTTGCGCCTGCATTTTCCGTCGCTGTTTCTGCCACAACAGGCCGCGCGGGCGCACCAGCATCGGCCGTCTGTGTTTGCCAGTTCCGTCCGGCAATGAAGCGGAAGCGCAGCATCGCTAACGTGACGAGCAAGAGCGCGGCGACGGCGCATACGGCCATCGCTCTGCGTGAGAAGAACAGACTCGCCAACGTGGGCGCAGACTTGGCTGACATCACGCGCACGGGCGCATGAGCCACGCTCTCTGTCTGTGCGCGGAAGGCGACGAGCAAGTTGGCCTCGACGTGCGCGGGTGCGCCGGCATGCGCGTCATGGACGGCGACGGCGCGCAGGTTTTCAGTGACGGCCCGCTCGGTGTCCAGGCGCGCGGCGCAACGCGGGCAAGCATCGAGATGGCGCAGCGCGTCCGCGTGAAAGTCTGCGCCCCCCGCATCCTCGCGCGCCAACTCTATGATCCACATCTCAGCCTGCTGACAATTCATGCACAACTCCTCTTCGCCTCAACCTCAACTCGCTCAACGGGGCGCAGAGCAGCGAGACGTTCGCAGAGCAGCGCACGTCCGCGCGCCAGACGCGAGCGCACCGTGCCGTCCGCGCATGCGAGCGCGACGGCCGTCTCCGCGTAACTCAACTCGTGCAACTCGCATAACACCACCAC
>JBBRYU010000436.1:0-2179 GCA_038237345.1 Pyrinomonadales bacterium | reverse complement strand
CGGATTCGTGATCGTGAACGTGCCGCCCGCGACCTCGTCCGGTTTGAGTTGCTTCGTGCGCGCCCGATCCGCGAGGTCGTTCGCGGCGCGGGCGAGACCGGCGATTGATAACTCGTCGGCGCGTTTGATGACCGGCACGATCAGGCCCCAGTCGAGCGCGACCGCAATGCCGAGATTGATGTCGTGCTTGTAGATGATCTGATCGCCGCTCGCCTGCGAGTTGAAGATGGGGAACTTGCGGATCGCGCCTGTGACCGCCTGGAAGATGAACGGCATGTAGGTCAACTTCGTGCCGTTGCGTTGTTGGAACTCGGCGCGATGCTGCTCGCGCAGGCGCGCGATGCGCGTCATGTCGATCTCATAGACGGTCGTGACGTGTGCCGACGTGCGCCGCGACATAGTCATGTGCTCGGCGATCTTCTTGCGCATCACGCTCATCGGCTCGACGCGATCACCCGTGGCGGGCTGCGCGGGCGGGGCTGGCACGGGCGGCGACTCCGGTAGACTGGGCGCTTGCGGCGCGCGAGCTTGCGCGGGCGACATGGCCGCGCCGGACTCGATGTAACTGAGAATGTCGTTCTTCGTCACACGCCCGGACGCGCCCGTGCCTTCGAGTTGCGCGATGTCGATGTTGTGCTCTTTGGCGATGTTGCGCACAAGCGGGCTGGACTTGGTGCGGCGCAAATCCTCGACGCTCTGCGCGCCGCCGTTGCCCTGCGCCTGCACACCGGCTGTCTGCACCTGCGACACGGCCGGTTGCGGTGCGGTCACAGCTTGCGGCGCAGCAGTCGGAGTTTGTGGCGGTTGCGGCGGCGTGGGCGGTGCGGGCGGCGGCTGTGGCGGCGGCGTGGCTGCGACCGCCGCCTGCGCGGCCGGTGCTACGGGCGCTAGCGCCGATGCTGCGCTCGGCGCGGCCGCCTGCCCGTCGCCGTCGCCGATGAGCGCGACGACCTTGTTGACCTCGACCGTCTCGCCTTCCTTAAACTTGATCTCGATGAGTGTGCCGGCCGCGGGCGACGGAATCTCCGCGTCCACCTTGTCGGTTGAAATCTCGAACAGCGGCTCGTCGCGCTCCACGCGCTCGCCCACCTGTTTCATCCACCGCGTAATCGTTCCCTCCGCAATGGACTCGCCCATCTGCGGCATGACAACTTCTGTGCTCATAAGCTCTCCAGTTTTCAGTTTTGAGTTTTCAGTTTTCAGCCCACAGAAGAATTTCTGAAAACTGAAAACCGAGAACTGAAAACTGCCTTCTTCATCCTTCCGCGGTCGTGGGATCGATCACGGACTTGATCTCAGAGACGCGGTTGGCCGGAAAGCCCCCCTGCCGCGCGTGCTCACGGATCATCTCTTCGTTCGGCGCGATGTAAACACAATAAACTTTGTCGCCCGTGACGTAGCTCTGCACCCACTGGATTTGCGGCCCCATCTGCTGCAACACCCCGCAGGACTTCTGCGAGATCGCCTGTAATTCCTGCGGCGACAACTTGTCCGCCTCTGGAATCTCACGCTCAATTAAAAATTTCGGCATGACCGTCACTCCCTTCGCTTAGCTAGTTTCTCAATACGCCGCCAGTTTGCGCGCCGCATCGAGCACGTCTTTGACCTGCGGCAGGTGATACTCTTCGAGCGGCGGCGAATATGGCACGGGCGTGTCGGTCGCCGCAACGCGCACAACCGGCGCATCAAGCCACTCGAACGCTTCTTCCGCAATCGTCGCCGCCAGCTCGCCGCCGATGCCACCCGTCCGCGCCGCTTCGTGCAGCAGTAACACCTTACTTGTTTTCTTCACCGACGCGAGGATCGTCTCTTTATCGAGCGGCGCAAGCGTGCGCAGGTCGATCACTTCAACGTCCAAACCTTCCTTCTCCAACTCCGCCGCCGCATCGAGCGCATTCAACACCTGCGCGCCGAACGTGATGATGGAAAGGTCGCGCCCCGCACGCGCCACGCGCGCCTTGCCGATCTCGACGATGTAATCGTCCGCCGGCAGCTCTTCGCGCAGACGCGGCAGACGATAGAGTTTTTTGTGCTCAAAGAAGATGACCGGATCGGGATCGCGGATCGCAGCTTTGATCAAGCCCTTCGCGTCGTAGGCCGTAGACGGCTCGACGATCTTCAAGCCCGCCGTGTTCAGAAAAAACGCTTCGGCGTTGACCGAATGGAACGGCCCCGAATG
>JBBRYU010000435.1:0-2191 GCA_038237345.1 Pyrinomonadales bacterium | reverse complement strand
GCAACCCTTTACGCTCTTAAATCCCGTGCGCCACTTCGCCACCATCTCGCGCGGCGTCATGCTCAAAGGCGTCGGCGTCAGCGAACTCTATCCAAACCTGCTCGCGCTCATCGGCTTCGCCGTGCTACTCGTCGGCATCAGTGCGTGGCGCTTCCGCAAACAATTAGGCTGAGATGGTCAGACGCAAACCGTCGTAAGCGGCGATGGTCTCGCCGGGCCAGAGTTGTTTGGCTTCGGCGGCGAGGTCAACGCCGTCCCATTGCGGGTAGAGGTGCGCGAGCAGGACGCGGCGCGGGGTGGCAAGGGCGGCGAGGCGCATCGCGTCGGCGAGTTCGAGATGCAGTTCGACCGGCTTGTCGCGGCGGAACGAGCATTCCATGAAGAGTAGATTGACACCGCGCGCGAAGTCGGCGAGCGCGTCCGTCGGCCCTGTGTCGGACGTGAAGACGAGCGATGCGCCGCGCTCGTCCGTGAGCTTGAGCGCGAGGCTCTCGTCCGTGTGCGGGGTGGAGAAAGTTTCGGCGTGGAGACCCGGCAGGGGCGCGAATGCTGAGCCGGGCGCGACCTCTTTGAACTCAAGCGGGAAAGGTTGTTTCAGCAACTTGTAGTCGCCCGCTTCGTCGAACGCACGAAAAAGTTTTTGCAAGCCGCGCGGGCCATAGACGACGAGCGGCTTGCGGCGCGTTTGCGTTTGCGGCGCGTGCTTAGTACCGAACAGGAAGGGCGCGAGGCCGCCGACGTGATCGAGATGGAAGTGGCTGACCCAGATCGCGTCGAGATTCACCCAGTCCAATTCCTCCTGTGCCATGCGATGGATGGCCGCGGCCGACACGTCGAGCAAGAGCGCGCCGCCGCTCGTTTGCAGCCAGTGTGCGGCCGCTGCACGCTTAGGGTGCGGCACACTTGTGCCCGAACCGAGGACGACGAGTTGCATATGATTGTTGCCTCCGTTTGCGCTCAGGCTAACAATGAAAGATTCGGCGCGTCAATCACGAAGCCTCCGTCGGGAGCAAGCATCTGTTGGGAGCGCGGGCATCCTGTCTGCCAAGCGTGCGTATGCACGCTCAAAGGATGCGCTTTCACTCAAGCATGAAAGTTGGCGTGTGTGTTTGTTCGCGCTCTCGCGCTCATGGCGGGCAGGATGCCCGCGCTCCCGGCTGGGGGCTTGACCGTTCGCGCGCAGTTAAGTTAAATCACAAGTAAATGGAAACGGAACAGGTAGGCATGAGCGCAGCGAACGCGACGGCCCTCGACGTGCTGGCGATCTTCTCGCATCCGGACGATGCGGAGTTGACGATGGCGGGCACGCTGTTGAAGTTGAAAGCGCAAGGCTATCGCACGGGCGTGTTGGACGTGACGCGCGGCGAGATGGGCACGCGGGGGACGCCGGAGGGCCGCGCCGAAGAGGCTAAAGAGGCGGCGCGGTTGATGGGGCTTGATGTGCGGCTCAACCTTGCGCAACCGGACGGGCACGTGATGTTGACCGATGTGGCGCGCACGGCGCTCGTGCGTGTACTGCGCACACAGCGGCCCAAAGTTTTATTCACGTCGCACTGGGACGACCCGCATCCGGATCATGCGGCGACCGCGCGCATCGTGCGCGAAGGGGCGCGGCTCGCCAGCATGCGCCGCTATGATGAAGCGGCGGGCCTGGCGCAGATACGTATGCCGATGATCGCGCACGCGGTCTATTCGCGGCTCGTCGTGCCGTCGTTTGTGGTGGACGTGTCGGAGTATCTGGATGGAAAGATGGCGGCCATTCGCGCGCATGCGTCGCAGTTTTATCGCGCGGACGCGAGTGAGCCGGAGACGCGCATCAGCGAGCAGAATTTTCTCGCGCAGATCGAGCATCGGGCGCGTTACTACGGCTCACTCATCGGCACCGCCGCCGGCGAGCCATTCTACGTCCGCGAGGCCCTGAACGTGGACGACCCCGTCGCGCTGCTCACGCGCCCGATGAATATTTACTCGTAAATTGTGAATGGTGAATAGAGGAGAGGCAGTTCTTTCTATTCACGATTCACCCTTCACGTCTTTAGATTTGACCGCGAACTTCTCCGCCCAGCGCACGCGCCCCGTAATCTGCATGACGACGAAGAGCGTCAGGATCGAGCCGATGGTGACGGCGAGACCGGTGAAGCCTTTGAAGAAGAAGGCGTAGGAGAAGAGCACGAGGTAGATGAACTGCGCG
>JBBRYU010000434.1:0-2233 GCA_038237345.1 Pyrinomonadales bacterium | reverse complement strand
GGCCCGTTCTGCGGGCGTCTTGCCTTTCAGCACTTGCTGCACGAGCGGATTGTCTTTGCCGTAGGTCTCCACCATGAAGGTGAGCGAATCGGCGAGTTTCATCTTCTCGAAATCGAGATAAAGCGGCGTGTCGGCGGCGAGCGCCGCACCGATGGCGTTCAAGCGCGCGTCGGTGAACTCCGGCAGCCGCTCCGCGTTCGGCTTCGCGCTCTCGGCCGCGTAGCGCACGAGCGTGCGCGCCCAACCGAAGAGCGGCGTGTTGAAGCCCGCGGCCAGATCGAGGAAACGCCGGTCGCGCTCAACCGCGGCAAAGTTCTTGCGCGCCGTGGCGATGGCGTCGAACGAACTGCCGTACTCCTTCTGCCGCCGCACGTCCGCCGCGATGGACTGGCGCAACGCCTGTTCCTCTTTCGTCTTACGCGCGAGCAGCGTCTGCTCCTTCAAGCCGCCGAGTTGCCCGCGATAGACCTTGAGACTGTTCTGCACGCTGTTCAATTCATTCTGCGCGCGGCGCGTCTGCTCCAGCCCCTGCGCCATGTAAGCCTTCAACACCGCCTCGCGATGCTCAAGCGTGCGGGTGACGAGCGGGATCGAAGTGTCGCGCAGGTATTCGAGATTGGCGACCGTGTTGAGCCGTTGCGTCGAACCGGGATGACCGGTGACGAACACGAGGTCGCCTTCTTTCGTGCCCGTCGTTGACCACTTCAAGTATTCCGCCGGATGGACGGCTTGACCGTTCTCGTAGACGCGCACGAGCGACATGTCTATGTTGAAGCGCGGGAAGTTGAAATTGTCGGGGTCGCCGCCGAAGAACGCCGCCTGAAACTCCGGCACGAAGACGAGCCGCACGTCGGTGTACTTCTTATAGCGATAGAGATTGTATTGCCCGCCCTGATAGAGCGTGACCACATCGCTGCGCAAGCTCGTCGCCTTCGTGGTTTCGGCCTCGCGGGCGCTGATGGTTGTCCGGCGCGCGGCGCGCGCGGCGGCCGCCGACATGTCGGCTTTGACATCCGCGTTGACCCGTGTCGTCACGTCCTCGATGGATTGCAGAACGTTCAACTCAAGGTTCGGCACTTGCATCTCTTCGGCGCGCGTGTGCGCGAGGAAACCGTCTTTCGCGTAGTCCTTCTGCGCCGTGGACAGTTCACCGACGAAATCCTCGACGATGTGATAGTTGGTCAGCACGAGGCCGTCCGGCGAGACGAACGAGCCGGAGCCGCCGTTGTTGAAGCGGACGGAGGCGAGTTGCAGATGCTTCAACCACTCGTCCGTCACGTCGAACTTGTAACGCTTTTTAATCTCCGCCTTCGGCACGTTGTTGAACGGCCACATGCCCTCGTCCGCCCGCGCCACCGAGCCGAGCGACGAGATAGTGAGCAGCACGCCCAACAGCGCGCACATGAATTTTCTATTCTTCATCATCATCCTCAAAAGTTAAATTTGCTGGGAGTTGGCCTCATTTAGAGTATCATAAGCCACAATCGGATGCCTCAGATTTGCGCTTGAGTTTTGGCTTATGACCAACGAGGAGATCGCGCGGCGCTTCGAGCGACTGGCCATGTTGTTGGAGATACGCGGCGAGGATCGCTACCGCATCCGCTCCTATCGCAACGCCGCCGAGATGATCGCGGGCTGGCCCATGCCCTTGGCAGAGGTCGCACGCACAGCAGGCGTTAAGGGCTTGCAAGCGCTCCCCGGTGTCGGCAAAGCGATCAGCGGCAAGATCATGGAACTCGTCGCGCGCGGCACGTTCGACGCCTACGAGCATTTGCTCGCCGAGACACCAGAATCGGTGCTCGATCTCTTGCACGTCAGCGGCATCGGCATCAAGACCGCCGCCACGCTCTACCAACAGTTCAAAATCTCTTCGCTCGACGACCTCAAGAAATTCGTCGCGGGCGGCGGGCTGGACATGGTGGACGGGATCGGCGAGAAGAGCGCAGAGAGAATAAAGGAAAGTCTAGCGTAGCTTTGATAAGCGCATAGCGCTAGAATTAACCCAACGCCCTCATACGGGCTGTCGCTTATTCATCCTCTGCTTGATGCGACCATCGCGCCTTCGGCTTGGCGTTTGACGATGACGAGGGTGATGTCGTCGCCGGCGGCGGTGCCTTGCGCGAATTTGGTGATGCCGGCTTCGATCTTGTCGCGGATGCCGGCGGCCGAAGCGTCGAGGTTGCGCGCGACCACGTCGTAGAGGCGGACGGGGCCGAACTCTTCGCCCTGCGGG
>JBBRYU010000433.1:0-2247 GCA_038237345.1 Pyrinomonadales bacterium | reverse complement strand
GCCGTCTCTATTGTTGTTGCCATAATCCTCCGTAAATTTTAAGAGCCAAGACCGCCGCGCGCTGCGTCGTACTGCAAGCGCGCTCGCCGGTCGGTTGTAAATTAACGCGCACTCGGTCGCCGCTCCGTGCGGCGACTATTTTTTTTTGCGCGGCGCTGCAATCAGGGCAGACGCCCACGAGCGTCAGATGAATTGATTCCGGCTTGAAGCGCGAGCGGCGCGCGGCTAATTGCATCAACGCGCTGGTCTCCGCTAGATCGAAGTCGAGCAGTTTGCCGCAGCGCGAGCAGATGGCGTGGTCGTGGCGCGCCGTCTCGCGGTCGTAGCGGCTCGCGCCGTTGCCAAACGTGATCTCGCGCACCAACCCCGCGTCCTTCAAATAACGCAGCGAGTTATAAACGGTCGCATAACTGAGCGACGGCCGGAGCGCACGCGCCGCCGTGAAAATCTCGGCCGCCGTCAGATGCTCCGCGCTCTCGCGCACGACCCGCAGCACCACCGTGCGCTGCGGCGTGAGCGCCCGCCGCCCGCCCGCCTGAATCTCTGTATCTGCACTCATAGTTGCTTGAAACTAGATTTAGAATAATTCTAAATTGCTAGCAGGTCAACCGCGCACCAGCAATGTGTGAGTTAAGATTGCGGGTGCTGCGCGACGTAATCAATCAGCGCGTGGACGTAAGTGGGAAACGGTGGGCAGCGTAGGTCGTGCGGCGCGAGTAGCGCCTGTGCGCGAGCGGTGTCGTAGGTCTGTTCGATGAAGAAGTAGGGCACGGCAACGCGCGGCATGCCCGTCATCGCCTCCGAGATAGGCAGCGACAATGAAGCGCGCACGAGCGGCGGCGGGACTTGCAGCAATGCACCGCGGCCCGCGAGTGCGTGCGCGATGGTGTCGAACAGTTCGCGGGTCGTGAGCGGTTGCGGGTCGGCGAGTTGCACGGTCGCGCCGATGGCGCGGTCGTCGCGCGCGAGCGTGGCCAGCGCGCGGACGACGAAGTCCACGGGCACGATGTTCAAGCGCACATCACGATTGCCGATGTTGGCGAGCGAGAGCAGGCGCGGCTGCATGCGCAGATAGTTGATCAGGTAATAGATGCCATCGTACTTCACCGTCTCGCCCGTTTGACTATTGCCGCAGACAACCGCCGGCCGGTGAATCGTCACCGGCAGCGCGCGTTTCAGTTGTTCGACCTCAAGCTCGGCGAGATATTTGGTCTCTTCGTAGTTGTTGCGAAAGCCCGCACTGTGTTGCAACTCACCCTCGCGGATAAGACCTGTGCGTTTGCCCGCGACGTAGCAGGTTGAGACGTAATGATAGCGGCGCAGGTGCGGGAGCGTGCGCGCAAACTCATTGACGTTGTGCGTGCCCGCGACGTTGACGCGCAGGGCCAGTTCGCGCGGGACGGCCAAGTCGTAGATGGCTGCGAGATGAAAGAGCATCGTCGTCTCGGCGCGGGCTTGTGCGAGCGCGGCGGGCGCGAGACCGAGGTCGGGGGCGGTGATGTCGCCCGCGAGCGTTTGAAAATGATTAGTGGGTGCGCCGGTCTCAGCCACGATGCGCGCGATGTCTTGTTGTGCGCGAGCGGCGAAGTCGGGTTGGACGAGCAACAGGAAACGCGCGCCCGCGGCCGCCAGTTCGGTGACGAGCCGGCCGGCGATGAAGCCGGGGAAGCCGGTGAGAAAGATCATCTCGCCGCTCAGCCCTGTGTGATCGTTTTCTTGCGTTGTCACCGCGCTGATGTGGACTGCGGCCCCGTGCCCGCCAGTGCTGTGATCGCGTACGCCTGCTCGCCGGGCGTCAGGCGGCCCAGATAGATCGTGAGCGCGAGGATGACCGCCAGTTGACTGAGCACTTCAGTGACCACAACGTTGGTCGCATTCGCCAACATCAGCGCGCCCGGCCCGGCGAAGGCGGCGATGCCGAAGAAAACCGCACTGACGATCCCGCCGCCGATGGAAGCGAAGAGGCTGATCAGAATGATCGACCAGAAGATGGGCCAGCGCACGCCCTTCGTCAACTCCGCGCTGCGCTTCAGCACGTCGCCCACGCCCAACGTCTCGAAGAGCGCTACGGGCAGCACGAGCGCGAACATCACGCTCAGGATGATGCCCGGCACGATGAGCAGCAACATGCCGAGAAACGTGAGCAGTCCGCTGACCAACAGCACGCCCATGACCCGCGTCCAACGCCCCGCCGCCCACTGATAACTCTCGCCGATGCCGGGCGCAACGCCCGTGCTCCACTTCTTC
>JBBRYU010000432.1:0-2249 GCA_038237345.1 Pyrinomonadales bacterium | reverse complement strand
AAGTTGATCGCCGTGCCCAAGAGCGCCATCAGGATGAGCGGCAAGACGAGCGCCAGCACGACCGTCAGCCGGTCGCGGAACAACTGCGTCAATTCCTTGCGCGCCTGCGCGATGATGCGTCGCATGAATGTTTACTCGTCTCCTGCCAACCCCTGTTGTCGCGCCTTCTCGACGACAACAATGAAGACATCTTCAAGCGAGTAGTCTTCTTCATAAGCGCGGTTCACGCTGATGCCCGCGCTGCCCAGCCGCTCGGTGATGCGCTTGATGCCGGTCGCGGCGTCTTCGTCCACGATGACGTGCAGGCGGTCGCCGAAGAGCGCGACGCGCCAACGTTCTATCTCGTCCTTCAACACATTCATCGCGCGTTGCGGTTCGCTCGTGATCAACTCAATGAGGTGACCGCCCTGCGCGGCCTTGATGCCGGTCGGCGTGCCTTCGGCGACAAGCTCGCCCGCGACCATCAGGCCGAGGCGGTTGCACTGTTCAGCTTCTTCAAGATAGTGCGTCGTCACCAGCACGGCGACGCCCCTGTCCGCGAAGGCATTGATCATGCGCCAGAAGGCGCGGCGCGCGAGCGGGTCAACGCCCGATGTCGGCTCGTCGAGAAACAGCACCGACGGCTCGTGCATCACGGCCGCGCCGAAGGCGACGCGCTGCTTCCAACCGCCGGGCAAGCTGCTCGTCAACATATTGCCGCGCCCGCGCAGACCGGAAAACTCCAGTACCCACTGCTTCTTCTCCGCGCGCTCGCGGCGCGGCACTTGATAGACGCCCGCGAAGAATTCCAGATTTTCGTCAATCGTCAGATCATCGTAGAGCGAAAACTTCTGCGACATGTAGCCGATGCGCTGGCGCACGAAGCTCGAACGCACTGCGCCGCGCTCGCCCGCCAACTCGACTTCGCCGCCGGTGACTTCAAGCAGCCCGCAGAGCATCTTGATCGTCGTCGTCTTGCCTGCGCCGTTCGCACCGAGCAAGCCATAGATTTCGCCGTAGCGCACCTCGAGATTAACGCCCTTGACCGCGTGAAAATCACCGAACTCTTTGCGCAGATCAGTCGCGCCGATGGCGACCGCGCCCTGCCCTCTTTGTCTAAACTCACGCGCATACGGAAAGGCCGGCACGCGCGCCTCGCCGCCGAGTTTGCGCAAGAGCGCGACGAAAGAGTTTTCCAGCGTCGGCGGCATCGCGCGCATCGCGCGCGGCTCGATGTTCACGGCGGCGAGCGCGGCGCGCGTCGTCGCTTCGCCCGCTTTGGCGTCGCGCACCATCACGTCGAGCCGGTCGCCGAAGCGTTGCACGTCGGCGAGACCATCGGTGTCGAGCAGCACATCTTCGGCGCGGCGCAGATCGTCGGCGTGGACTTCGAGTCGTTCCAGTCCAAGATTATTGCGCAACTCGGCGGGCGTGCCGCGATCATGTATCTCGCCCTCGAACATGAGTGCGACGCGGTGGCAGCGTTCGGCTTCGTCAAGGTAAGGCGTGGCGACGACGATGGTCATGCCCTCGGACGAGAGATTGGCGAGCGTGTCCCAGAATTCGCGGCGCGAGACGGGATCGACGCCGGTCGTCGGTTCATCGAGCAACAAAATTTTCGGCTCGGCAATGAGCGCGCACGCGAGCGCAAGTTTCTGCTTCATGCCGCCGCTCAAACGGCCGGCGAGTCGTTCCTTGAACCGGTGCATGTCGAACATGCGCAGGTAACGGTCGCCGCGCGCCTCGATCTCTTTAACGGGTAGCAGGCGCAGTTCGCCCATGTAACGCAGGTTCTCGCCGACGCTCAAATCTTGATAGAGGCTGAAGGCTTGCGTGAGATAGCCGACGTAAGCGCGGGCTGCGCGGGCGTGGCGACCGAACATCTCGGCCGTGCCGGCGGTTTGTGGCATCACGCCGCCGAGGATTTGAAACGTCGTCGTCTTCCCCGCCCCGTCCGGCCCGATGAGACCGAAAATCTCGCCTGCCTGCACGTCGAGATCGATCCCTTTGACCGCTTCAAGCGCGCCGTAGTTTTTCCGCAGCCCGCGCACGCGGATCGCGCTCTCGCCGGGCGACTGCGCTGCATCGTCGCGCACGCTCGTACGCGACGCACTTTCAGCGTTAGCGTTAGCTTGCACTTTAAGTCAGCGTCGCCCCGTGTCGAGCGGCCAGATGTTGCCTTCGACGAGAATCTCGCCGTCGGCCGGCATGCCCGGTTTGGCCGCGCCCTGCGAGTTGGTCAATAACAGTTTGACACCGACCACTTGCTT
>JBBRYU010000431.1:0-2260 GCA_038237345.1 Pyrinomonadales bacterium | reverse complement strand
CCTGTTTAGGGCATAGCTGGACGCCGGTGTAACGAATGTCGGCGGAGTTTGCGCGACTTGGCTTTCGGGATGAGTTAGCGTTTCGCGCTTTATCCCGTCCGGCTCTGATGGCAGAGACAACAGTGTGTCTCTGCCAGTTAGATTAACGGTTGCAAAGAGGTTCGCCGCCGTCAACGCCCGCGCGATTTCCAAACCTCGCGCGACGTAATTTTGCGTCTCTGTGTAAGGCGGGATGCCGCCTGTGCAAATCCGGTTTGGATTGATAACTCGACCATCCGGCAGGCGAAGCGAATACCCATACAAATACGCTTCGACCGCGCCTTCACCGGCATTGTAACCCGCCAGCACAAGCTCGAAGCGGTTGTTGAAGCGACGCGAAAGGTCGCGCACATAGCGCGCCGCAGCATCCACAGCCTGCGCCGCGTCATGCGGGTTCTGAAGTCCGTAGCGCGCTCGCGTAGCGGGCATAAACTGCATCATCCCACGCGCCCCCTTCACTGAGACCAGCCCTGGTTGAAATCTAGTTTCCAGATACGCGATTGACCAAAGTGCGCGCGGATCAACTCCGTAGCGCCGCGCCGCTTCTAAGATCAACGGTTCGACACGGCGGGCACGCTCGTTCATCTCCCGTAAGGATGCGTTTTCCCGCCCCTCCTGCGCCCGCACCAGACCATCGCTTGTTTCAGCCGCCGCGCCGATTAATAGCAACGCGCTAATCGTCACGCATAAAACTCTCGCCTGCTTCACCACTCTAATTTGCTCCTCTTCGGCTTGCACGCTCCCTTCGACTCGCGCGCTCTCCCATCGTGCGGTGCGGTTGTGCAAAGCAGATGCCAGCCGAACGTGGTTCGGCGAGGCTCTGGCACTCGCGTTGCACATGAGCCCTGGTCACTGACAGCCCAAAGGCGTCCGCGCTTCCAATACGATTAGCAGAGTCGAGAATGTTGAAGGGCGGCGGATGCCGAAAGAAAATCAGCAAACCGAAAATTGGAGAAAGATAATGAAGAGAATCCAGAAAGCGATACGCGCTCGCGCGGGCGAGCAGTTGAATGTGATTGATGTCGGCTTGGGTGAAGCTGGCAAGTCGCGCGCGGCGCAGTTCGGCAAAGGCGCGCTTGTGTTCGCCGTCATGCTCGAAGCGATAGAACCCGTTGTCACGATGCTCGTCGTGATGGCGGTTGCCTGCGTGCCGTGCTTCGCGCAAGGCTCAACCGGCGGCACGATCTTCGGGCAGGATCAATCAATGGTGCCGAATGCCGTTAGGCAAGTCGTCATCTTCGCCGCCGGTCTCGCATTCCTGATCGGTGCGCTCACGGTCATTTGGGGCGCGTTTCAGTATTCGCGCCGGCAGGAGTGCATGAACTGCTTCATCGGCGGCGGACTCCTGATGACCATCGGCGGCGTGATCTCGCTCATCAGCTACTTGGCTTCAGGACGCGGTGTCACGGTTGACCGCTCGCTCAACTAACAATCGAGAAAGGTTCGGGCCAGCAATGCAGGATCATCCGATGCGCGAGCGCATCTACCTCCCCCTAGTGCGCTTCGGCGTGCCACACACTGATTGGAAGTACGTCTTCTTCATCACCTTCGCGGGCTTCGTGCTGCCCTTCATCTTGGGGGTAAAGCTCTACGGAGTGCCCGTGCCGATGTTCACGGGGACGATCACGCTCGCGCTCTCGGTCGCGTTCTTCAACTTCATCCGCCTGGGTCGCCGCCCGCTCTGGTTTCAACACACCCTGCGCGCTCTCTTCTCAAGCTCTACACAGCGCGCCACGCTTCCGGTTGATGATTTGAAAGAGTCATGGATAAGAGAGGACGGCGACGCATGCGAGGCAAGAGGCGGGCGCTCAAACGATGAAACTCCTGCAACCGTCACTTCTGTCTTTAGCTTTGAACACCTGTGAGGCTTAACTCGATGGACATCGCATCAATCGTCGGTATCGCTTTCTCGCTCGCCCTCGCCGGACTAGGCTTAGGATTAGGTCTCCGGCTGTTGCCCCTGCGGCGCGAAAGCCGGCGCAACAGAGAAACGGGTGAGGCAGGAGTTACGGCGCGAGACGTTGAGGACGAACGATTGCGCCGGCGCGTGAGTCGTCCCGTTGGAAGTCGGCGCACGACTACTATTCACGGCATCAACCGCCCCGGCTACTTGCGCCACACCGACGGCAGTTACACAAAAGCCTATACGGTCGAGATGCCGGCGACGCTCTACGCCGACGACCGAGAAGTTGACCGCCTCTACAACGATTGGGCGCGGATG
>JBBRYU010000430.1:0-2273 GCA_038237345.1 Pyrinomonadales bacterium | reverse complement strand
CGGGTGCGGGACACCACGCCCTACACGGACACGTTAACGCCGTCGGCCCCCAACGGCGGGGTGCCCGCGTCTAACCCTTATCCGCTCGGAACACTGCTGGTGCGGCGCAAGTTCACCAACAACACAGGCGCGGCAGTGACATTCCTCCGCTTCCGCGTTGTTGACATCACCTCGACTAATGCCCCTCCGGGCGGTGGCGGTCAGGCCGACCTGCGCGGGCTGACCTCAGCACCGCAGACCGTAACGATCACGGGCGGCGGCTCGGTTACGGTGCAGGGGCTTAAGCTTGAGCAACCGCCTACTCAGGGGAGCGGAGGGGGTTTGAATTCCAGTCTTGCGACGGGCACGATTACATTGGGGTCACCACTGGCAAATGGTGCCAGCGTCAGCGTCAACTTCCTGCTCGGCGTGCAACAAGGCGGTACGTTCCGCTTCTTCATCAGCGTCGAAGCGCAGACCAACACGCAGACCAACAGCAAAGAAGGGCTGACGCGCCCGGACTTAAAATCAGGGCCGAAGCACCCGGACGCGCTGTCCAAGCCGGCTCGCCCGAACTCGATTAAGCGGTAAGTAAAGCGCAGCCTACCAAAGCACCAGCCCCGGACTGTCCGACTAACAGTCCGGGGCTGGTGCTTTATTAATCTCTGTGCGCGACGCGCTACGCGGCGACGGGACGCAAGTGCAGCGCAAACTCGACGGCGCGGCGTGGTGCGACGACGCCCCAGCCCTGCCGGTCGATCTCGATACCGGGCAGCCGCTCGGCCGTGTCGATCAAAATGCGCTTGACTTGTTGCGGCGTCAGCTGCGGGTTGGCTTCGAGCATGCACGCGATGATTGAAGAGACGATAGGCGCGGCGAACGATGTGCCGTCCACATACTTGTAATGCTCTGTGATCACGTCGCCCTCGCGCAGTTTGACGGTGATGAGATGGCGCAAGAGCGGGATCGGCATGTTGCGCGCGTCGGCGAGGTCGCGATCAACCTTCGCGTGTTGCATGATCAGTTCACGCAACTCGTTGTCGGGCGCGTGGTCGAGCCGGGCGTATAGTTCGGCGGCGGCGGCGGTGGGCGTGTGCGGCAGGATCGGCGCGGGCACCCAGATGCCGGGCGCGATCACTTCGGGCTTCTGCAAACCGTCGAAGGTCGGGCCGTAAGACGAGCGATACATGCCGCGCCGCGCCCGGTCAAGCGAGTTTTGATCGTCCAGCCCGCCGACCGCGATGGATGACGGCGAACTAGCTGGCGGCAGCACCGGATGACCCGGCTCAAGTCCGGCGTTGCCGACCGCGCAGACGACGATCAAGCCTTCACGCACCGCGCGCTCGACCGTCTTGCACAGCGCGTTCTCCAGATATGACGATTGCTCGTCGCCGCCCGCCGAGATGTTGACGATGCGAATGTTGTATTCAGCGCGGTGCTGCAACACCCATTCCAACCCGCGCCTGATCTTCTGCTCGGAGATGCGCCCGGTCTTGGCCAGTTTGACCAGCACGACGTGCGCGTTGGGCGCGATGCTGCGATAGAAACCTTGCGAGAGTAGCCCGTTGCCTGCCGCCACGACCGAAGTCATCATGCCGTGCCAACTCGCCACGGCGGGCGCGTCAAGCGTCGCCGGATCGTTGCGCACGATTGTGTGATAGGCGAGGATGCGATTCGTCGGCTGCGTCAGATCGGGATGCGCGTAGAAACCCGAATCGAGGAAGGCGATAGTCACGCCGCGCCCGGTAAAACGTTCGTCCGCGCCGAGCCGTAAGGGAGTGGGCAGCACGCGCCCGTCCTGCTCGAACACGGCCGCGTCCTCGCGCAACTGCACGAGCGCGCGTTGAAACAGTTCGACGCAACGCGGGCACAGCGTCGAGATGAGCGACCCGCCCGGCGCGTTCGTCGCGATCAGCCCGCGCAAGTCCTCCGCCAACTGGTGAAACGAGACCAGCCCGTCCGTCGCTTCGCGCCCGCACACGGGACACACGAGCCGCCCCGCCGACGTATCTGCATGTTGCACAGTTGGCTCAACTGAAATTGTATCCGACACAGGCAAGTCTCTCTTCGCGCGCGATGCGTAACAGGATGAGAACTCTCTGTCGCGCGGCGCAAGTTGGCAGAACGCGCGCCAAGATAACACACCGCGCGGGTGATGGCGGAATCAGTAAAACCGGCTTGCAGTAGTTATTGTTGTACGCAAGCGCTTATGCTATAAGCCACACGCAGCAATAACAAAGATTATGCTGCCGTGGGCGTTTGAGCGATTACGGCAATGAAATCGGCCGCTAAAT
>JBBRYU010000429.1:0-2279 GCA_038237345.1 Pyrinomonadales bacterium | reverse complement strand
ACCGTGCCATCGTCCTCGACATCGATCTTCGCGCCGGTCTCTTCAACGAGCGCGCGGATGATCTTGCCGCCCGGCCCGATGACATCGCGGATTTTGTCCGGGTTGATCTTGATCTGGATGATGCGCGGCGCGTACTCCGACAGATCGGCGCGCGGCCCGCCCAGCGCCTCGTTCATGATGGACAGGATGTGCAGCCGCCCTTTGCGCGCCTGCTCCAGCGCCTCAACCATGATCTGCGCGTTGATGCCGGCAATCTTAATGTCCATTTGCAGGGCGGTGATGCCCTTCTCTGTGCCGGCGACCTTGAAGTCCATGTCGCCATAGTGGTCTTCCGCGCCCGCGATGTCTGACAGGATGGCGTACTTGTTGCCCTCCATCACGAGACCCATCGCCACACCCGCGACCGGCGCTTTGATCGGCACGCCCGCGTCCATCATGCTCAGACTGCCGCCGCAGATCGACGCCATCGAGCTTGAGCCGTTCGACTCGGTGATGTCCGAGACGATGCGCAGCGAATAGGGGAACTCGCTCTCATCAGGCAACACGACTTCGAGCGCGCGCCGCGCCAGCGCGCCGTGCCCGATCTCGCGCCGGCTGGTCGAGCCGAAGCGGCCGACTTCGCCGACCGAGTAGTGCGGGAAATTGTAGTGCAGCAGGAAGCGGCGTTTGATCTCGCCCGATTCGAGATCGTCCATGTACTGCTCGTTCTGTTTCGTGCCGAGCGTTGCGGTGACCATCGCCTGCGTCTCGCCGCGCGTGAACAGCGCCGAGCCGTGCGTGCGCGGCAACCAGCCGACCTCGCATTCAATCGGCCGAATCTCGGAGAAGCGCCGCCCGTCGGGCCGCCGCCGTTTGTTGAGAATGTCGTCGCGGAAAATCTGCTCTTTCAGATTGTCGAACACCTTCTTTGCCATCTGCCGCGCTACAGGCTGGTCTTCGGGATGAGCCTCGACCACCTCTTTCTTCAGCGCGTCCACGGCGGCGTAAGACGCCTGCTTGCCCAACTCTTCCGTGTTGAGCGCGGCGCGCAGACGATCCGCGTAGTTGCGCTCGACCTCGCCGCGCATCTCTTCGTTGAGCGTGGGCGGCTCGAAGGCGCGCTTCTCAATCTCCAACGCCTTGTAGAGTTCCTTCTGCCAACGGCACAGGCGATTAATCTCTTTGTGCGCGAGCATCAACGCCTCAACCATGATCTCTTCGCTGACTTCCTGCGCGCCGGCTTCGACCATCACGATGGCCTCTTCCGTACCCGCGACGATCAGGTTCAACTGCGACTCGCGCACCTCGTCGTAAGTCGGGTTGATGATGTAACGCCCGTCAATCAAGCCGACGCGCACGCCCGCAATCGGCGTCGGGAACGGGATGTCGGAGAGATAGAGCGCGCACGACGCGCCCGTGATCGCGATCACGTCCGGGTCGTTCTCCGCGTCAGCCGAGATGACCGAGATGATGACCTGTGTTTCGTGCTTGTAACCTTCGGTGAAGAGCGGGCGACAGGGGCGGTCGATCAGGCGACAGGTGAGCACTTCCTTTTCGTTCGGCCGGCCTTCGCGGCGGAAGTAGTTGCCGGGGATGCGTCCGGCGGCGTAGTTCTGCTCCCGGTACTCAATCGTGAGCGGAAAAAAATCTATGCCTTCGCGCGGCTTGTCGGCGCTGACGGCGGCGCACAGCAACATCGTGTCGCCGTAGCGGACGATGACCGAACCATCGGCCTGTTTGGCAACCTTGCCGGTCTCAACTGTGAGATCGCGGTCGCCGAGTTTAATCGTCTCTTTCAAATATTTCTTCACTGCCATTTCGTTGTGTCTCCTTCAGACGACGGATACGCGCGCACGTCTCATCCGGCGCGCGTCTGACTTGATGCTTGGGGGCCGCGATGGCGGGGCGCGACGTGAAACGCGCCGAACCGGCCATCGCGTTGTCAAAAGCCTGCGACAGGCAAAAGCGGCGACGACTTCACGTTACGGAAGTCGTCGCCGCTCAAGTCGCTCAGGTTTGCCGTAAGCACGCGCGTCCTAACGAGGCCGCAGTCTCCGCCGTCACGTTCGGCACTGCTGCCCGTCTCTATGGAAAGGACGCGGGCGTTTGATCCGCAGGGGCCACGTTGGCCCCCAACATGTTCGTTCATCTACAACCAGAAGAGCCGGCCGCTACCTAGCGACGCAAGCCCAGGCGGCTGATCAGCTCGTGGTACTGCTCGATCTCTCTACGTTTGAGGTAATCGAGCAGACTCCTGCGCTGCGAGACCATCTTGAGCAAGCCGCGCCGCGAGTGATTGT
>JBBRYU010000428.1:0-2282 GCA_038237345.1 Pyrinomonadales bacterium | reverse complement strand
GTCCGCCTTCCTGATCCACGCCGATCAGCACGCGATGACGTGCCCCGTCTGCAAGCCGTCGAGGTACGCGCCCGCAAGGCGCGCGACCTCCGCCGGTTGTGTGCCGAAGGTGCGCGCACGCAGCCCGTTCGCTTCGTTGCCGCCGCCGAGATCAAGCACCGGCGCGAAGTTGATATTGAAGCCAAGCAGACGCAGCACGCGCGCCGAGAGTGCGCCGAACGCGCGCGCGAGATCGCTGCGCGCCGCATCGCGCACGTGCTTGGCGGCTGGCATCGGCTCGCAAATGGCGCGGAAGCGATCAACTAATCCGCCCTCCTGATCCACGCCGATCAGCACACGATGAGCGAGCGCGTCCCTGATCTGTGCGGTCAACAGCGCGACCTGCTCGGCCGTCTCGATGTTGCGCCCGAACAGTATCACGCCGCCCGGTTGCACCTCGCGCAGCAACTCGCGCAGCCGCTTGTCGAGCCGCGTGCCCGGCAGGCCGATGAAGAGTAGTTGTCCGGCCTTGCGCCGCAGTCCGTCCGCGTCTGTCGCCCCTGTCTGTTCCGGCATCGTGTGCTTTAATCCTTGGCGCACAGCTTAAGCGTCGCCGCGCGCAGGCGCAAGCAGACCGCTCCGGCAACGGTGCCGAACCGGCCGTCGTGCGGTTATACTGTCAAGCACACCGCAATGATTGCCCAAGCCGATGCACAGACGAACGAGCAGCGCGCCGCGATGTCGACACGGATCAAAGCGCACGCGCTGGCCGCAGGGTTTCACAAGGTCGGCATCGTGCCGGCCGCGCCGCTCGCGGCGGAACGCACGCATTTGGAAGAGTGGCTCAGGCGCGGCTATCACGGCACGATGGCGTGGCTGGCGCGCGACCCGGCGCAACGCACAGACCCGCGTCTCGTCATGCCGGCGGTCCGCTCCGTCGTCGTTGTCGCGCTCAACTACTACACGCCGCACGAGCACGCGCAGGATGCAAGCAAGGGCAAAGTTTCGCGCTATGCGTGGGGCGACGACTACCACGAGGTCGTGGGCGACAAGCTGAAATCCATGCTTGCCTGGATCAAAGAGCAGTGGCCCGAGGCTGAAGGCAAGACGTGCGTGGACATACAGCCGCTCATGGACAAGGCTTGGGCGGTGCGCGCCGGGCTGGGCTGGATCGGCAAGCACACGAATTTGATCACGCAAGACTATGGCTCGTGGGTCTTCATCGGCGAGTTGCTGCTGAATCTCGAACTTGAGTATGACACCGAGCAAGTCGCGGATCACTGCGGCGCATGCACCGCTTGTCTCGCTGCTTGCCCCACTGGGGCCATCACCGAGCCTTATGTAGTAGATGCGAATCGCTGCATCTCTTATGCCACCATCGAACTTCGTGCGCCCGAACTGCCGGCGACCATCGCTGACAACCTCACCGGCTGGCTCTACGGTTGCGACATCTGTCAGGACGTGTGCCCGTGGAATCGTTTTCAACAACCGACCGACGAAACGCGCTTCGAGCCGCGCCCCGACAACGTCGCGGCCGACCTTGCAAGCGTCCGCTCACTCACGCCCGAAACTTACGCCGCGCGCTTTCGCCGCAGCGCCATTAAACGCGCCAAACTCGCGGGACTGCAACGCAACGCCCGCGCGCTCTTGCAACGAGCCGCGAAGAAGAAACTGGAAGCTGAGGAAACCGAAGATGAAGCTGCTTAAACTTCTGCCGCTCGCATGTCTGCTGCTCGCCAGCTTGCCGTTAATGAGCCACGCGCAACGGCGCGCGGTGGTGACCGCGACGGCGTCGCCCGTTGCCCTGCGCCGCATGGCGGATGATTATTATCGCTGGCGCAACGAGAACTATCCGGTCGGTAGCAGCGATCAGGGCATGCACACTTGGGACACGCGGCTCGCCGATTATTCGCCTGCTGCAATGCAGACGCGCCGCCAACACGTCGCGCAGTTGCTCGCGCAAGTGCGCGCGATGCGGACGGAGAAGTGGCAGAAGGACGACCGCATCGACGGGCTGCTCTTTCGCGCGCAACTCGAAGGCGTCGATTTCGGCAACCGCGTATTGCAGTTTGAGCAGACCAACCCGCAGACCTACGTGGACGAGTGCAGCAACGGCATCTTCTCTTTGTTGAAGAAGGACTACGACACGCCGCGCAATCGCGCGCTGGCCGCGACCGCGCGCCTCCGGCAGATGCCCGCGCTGCTCACGCAGGGCGAACGCAATCTGACGCGCCCCGTCAAACTCTACGCCCAACTCGCCATTGATTCCGCGCGCTCGATTGACAGTCTCTTCACCGACAGCT
>JBBRYU010000427.1:0-2283 GCA_038237345.1 Pyrinomonadales bacterium | reverse complement strand
GGAGCAGATCGTCTTGAGCGTGCTCGCGCTGCCTGAAGGCGAGCGCGTGATGATCCTCGCGCCCATCGTGCGCGGGCGCAAAGGCGAGTTTAAGAAAGAGCTTGAGAAACTGGCGAAGGACGGTTTTTTGCGCGCCCGCGTGGACGGCGAACTCGTCTCGCTCGACGAAGAGATCAAGCTCGACAAGCGACGCAACCACACGATTGATGCGGTGGTGGATCGCCTGCTCATCAAGCCGGGCATCAAGGAAAGGTTGACCGAATCTGTCCGCACGGCTTTGAAGTTGACGGGCGGCGCGGTGCTGGTGTCCGTCGTGGATGGCGAGGAGAAGCTTTATTCGGAGAAGATGGCGTGCGTCAACTGCGGCATCAACATCCCGCCGCTTGAGCCGCGCTCGTTCTCGTTCAACTCCGCTTACGGTGCGTGCAAACGCTGTCACGGTCTCGGCACAGTGCTCGAAGTCGATCCGGCCAAGTTGATCGTCGAACCGCATGAGCGCGTGGACAAGCAAATCTTTCTCGGCGCGGCCGACAAGCAAGGCTCTGCTTACTTGAAGAACGCGCTGCTCGCCGTCGTCGAACACTTCGGCGCGGGCGCAGCCGTCCCCTTCTCCGCGTTGCCCAAACAAGTGCGCGACGCATTCTTTCACGGCATCAATGGACAGATCACTTTCCGGCAGGGGCAGTACGCGTATCAAAGCGATTGGAAGGGCGCGCTTCGTCATCTGCGCGAGCGCATGAATGCCGCGCCCAGCGAGAAAGTGCGGCTCGCGCTCGAAGAACTGGTCTCGCCCGTCGTGTGTCCCGCGTGTGCAGGTCAACGACTGCAACCGGAATCGTTGGCCGTGCGCGTCGGCGATTTAGGCATTGCGGACTACACCGCGCTGCCCATTGAAGATGTCATTGGGGCTTTCGAGCGGCTGACGCTCAACGAGCGCGAGGAGCAGATCGCCGGGCGCGTGCTGCGCGAAATCCGCGAGCGCGTGCGCTTCCTCAACACGGTCGGGTTGAGCTACATCACGCTCGACCGCCCGTCGGCCACGCTCTCCGGCGGCGAAGGGCAACGCATACGCCTCGCCACGCAGATCGGCTCGCAACTGCGCGGCGTACTCTACGTGCTTGATGAACCGTCCATCGGCTTGCACCCGCGCGACAATCAACAACTACTCGCCACCCTCTGCCAACTACGCGACCTCGGCAACACGGTGCTTGTCGTCGAGCACGACGAAGAGACGATCCGCCGCGCCGATTTCGTCGTTGACATAGGCCCCGCAGCCGGCACGCACGGCGGCGAGATCGTGGCCGTGGGCACGCCCGATGAGGTTGCGCGTAATCCGCAGTCCGTCACGGGTCTCTACATGAGCGGCGCGCGGCGAATCGAAGTGCCGCAGGTACGGCGCACGCCGAACGGCCACAACGTCGTCGTGCGCGGCGCGCGTGCGCACAATCTGAAAGACATTGAAGTTAAATTTCCGCTCGGTTTGCTCACGGTCGTCACTGGCGTCTCCGGCTCAGGCAAGTCCACGTTGATTGACGACATTTTGTATCGCGCGCTCGCCCGCCACCTCTACGGCTCGCTCACCGAACCCGGCGCGTACGACGCCATTGAAGGGCTTGAGCACGTGGACAAAGTGATCGAGATCGATCAGTCGCCTATCGGGCGCACGCCGCGCTCGAACCCGGCGACCTACACGGGTCTGTTCACGCCGCTCCGCGAGTTGTATGCCATGCTGCCCGAATCGCGCGAGCGCGGCTACAAGCCGGGCCGCTTCTCGTTCAACGTCAAGGGCGGACGCTGCGAAGGCTGCGAGGGCGATGGGCTAAAGCGCATCGAGATGAATTTTCTGCCGGACGTGTATGTGCTCTGCGACGTGTGTCGCGGCGCGCGTTACAACCGCGAGACGCTCTCGGTCAAATACAAAGGCAAGTCTATCGCTGAACTGCTCGACACCACTGTCGAAGAAGCGTTGCCGATCTTGGAGAACATCCCGCAGATCAAACAGAAACTCCAGACGCTCTTAGACGTTGGTCTCGGCTACATCAAACTCGGTCAATCCGCCACCACGCTCTCCGGCGGCGAGGCGCAACGCATCAAGCTCGCACGCGAGTTATCGAAACGCGCCACAGGCCGCACCATCTACATCCTCGACGAGCCGACCACCGGCCTCCATTTCGCCGACGTACACAAACTGCTCGACGTGCTGCAACGCCTCGCCAGCTTAGGCAACACCGTCATCGTCATCGAGCACAACCTCGACGTGATCAAATCGGCCGACTACGTGAT
>JBBRYU010000426.1:0-2291 GCA_038237345.1 Pyrinomonadales bacterium | reverse complement strand
CCGAGACTGTGCGAGATCAAATAAACAGTCTGATCGAGGATCGGAAATTCCGCGCGCCACTTGAGTAGTTCGTCGGTCAAACGTTGTCCCTCCTACATGTCGAAGACAATATATTGTGTCTGCATGGCGAACGTCTAGCAAGCGTGTATGGTGGATGCGCTCTGACCTGCGCCGCGCGAAACCTGCTACACTGCTCGCCTGATACGCCGCTATGACATGGCATCCCGCAAACCCGATCCGCCACGAACTGCCCGCGACACGTTGGCCCGATGAAGCCGAGGCCGCGCGCTCAATATTGTTTCAACCGCTCCGCCTCGGTCGCCTAACGCTGACAGAACGCACGTGGGTGCCGGCGATGGTGCCGTGGCGCGCGACCGACGACGGCTTCGTGACGCCAGCGAACCTTGATTGGTACAGACGTTTCGCTGAAGGGCGACCGGGCGCAATCGTCGTCGAAGCGACCGGCGTGCGCGACATTCCGTCGGGGCCGCTCCTGCGCATCGGCCATGAACGCTTCGTGCCGGGCCTCAGCGAGTTGGTCGAGACCGTGCGCCGCGCGAGCGACGGCCACACACGCCTGTTCATACAGATCATAGACTTCCTCACGGTCAAACGTCGCCCCGAAAAAGAGAAATTCTTCGCGCGCTTTTTTACGCTCAACGAGCAACACCGGCCCGCGCTCGCGGCGGCGACCGCTGATGAGACGTGGCTCGTCGCCGCCGAGCAACGGGTGCGTGCTTTTCTGGCCGCCGCGCCGGATGAGCTGCTCGACAAAGTGTTGGCCGCGCGCGAGCTTGAGTCTTTGCGCTTGGGTTACCGCGAGCGCGTCACCGACACGGAGTTGGCGCACATACGCGAACTGCCGCAAGTCCTGCCCGACATCTTCGCCGCTGCTGCCGGGCGCGCTAGGCGGGCCGGTTTCGACGGCGTCGAATTGCACTACGCGCACGCCTACACGATGGCCTCGTTCCTCTCCGCGCGCAATGATCGCGCAGACGGCTACGGCGGCACGCGCGCGGAGCGTGTGCGTCTGCCCCTTGAGGTGTATGGCGCGGTGCGTGCGCGCGTCGGCGGCGATTACGTCGTCGGCGTGCGCTTTCTTGGCGACGAAGTGATCGCGGGCGGCAGTCGCATTGACGATGCTGTCTACTTCGGGCACGAGTTCGCGCGGGCAGGCTTCGACTATCTCTCGCTCTCCAAGGGCGGCAAGTTTGAAGACGCGCAGCAGCCCAAAGTCGGGCACGCGGTCTATCCATACACGGGCGAGAGCGGCTACGAGTGCATGCCGACAGTGCGCTCGGACGCGCGCGGGCCGTTCGGGCGCAACGTCCCACTCGTCGCCGCGATCAAACACGCGGTCAACGCGGCCGGCTACAACACGCCCGTCGTCGCGGCCGGCGGCATCACTACGTTCGAGCAAGCCGAAGCGATTCTGCAACGCAATGAGGCCGACATCATCGGCATGGCGCGGCAAGCGCTGGCCGACCCCGACTGGTTCGTGAAAGTCCGCGCGGGACGCGGCACGGACGTGCGCCGCTGCACCTACACGAATTACTGTGAGGGCTTGGATCAAGTACACAAGCAAGTGACGTGCAAACTCTGGGATCGTATCGAGCTTGACGAGGCGGGCGTCGCGCTCAGCACCGACGGGCGCAGGCGGCTGCTCGCACCGGAATGGAAGGGATGAAGGATGAGGGATGAGGGATGAATAAATCAATTCGCATTTTGTTTTCTTTCATCCTTCATCCCTCATCCCTCATCCTTTCTTCATACGCCGCGATGAACGCCGGGTCGCGCCGCCGCAGGTTCTCGTGGTCGATCTTCTTGCTGCGCGTCATCAACGAATAGGCGAACGGGAGCGGCGCGAGGTGCATGTAATCGCGCGCATGCTCGAACCAGAGCAGACTCTCGTAGGCCGCGCGCTGATACTCTTCGATAATTGGCTTGCGCACACGCTCAAACTCTGCGAGCGCGGCCGGCACATCTGGCCCGTCGCCGAAACAATGTGCGAGCGCGATGGCGTCTTCGAGCGCGAGTTTCGTGCCTGAGCCGATGGAGAAATGCGCCGTGTGCAGCGCGTCGCCGAGTAGCACGACGTTGCGGTGTTGCCAGTGGCGATTCTTCACGAGCAGGAAGTTGAGCCACTTCGAGTTGTTCGACAGCAACTCGTGCCCGCCGAGGTCGGGCCGAAAAACTTTGGCGAGGTAGCGCCGCGTCTCTTCATCCGTCTGGGCGACGAAGTTCGCGCGTGTCCACGTCTCTTCATCACACTCAACGATGAACGTGCTGGT
>JBBRYU010000425.1:0-2308 GCA_038237345.1 Pyrinomonadales bacterium | reverse complement strand
CTGATGAAGGCGGCGTCGCCGCCGAACTTGAAAGTGTGGTTGCCGTGGACGAGGTTGACGTTGTCGGTATACTCGTAGCGGTTCTCGGTGCGGACGACCGGCGAGAAGAGTTCGCGCCCGATGAAGGCCGTGCCCGAGATGTTCGACGCGACCGCCTGCCCATTCTGCGAGCGGAAGGTGGCGCGGCGCTGGCCGAAATTGAACCGCCCTTCGTTGACGATGCTGTCCGAGAGCGTGGAGTTGAGCGAGGTGACGAACGCCGTGTCGCGCAAGGTCTGAATGCCGGTGCGCGAGAAGTCGTTTTGGCCGAGCGCCTGATTCTGCGACTCGACCTGAATGCCCGTGATGTCGGACGGGTTGTAGCCGAAGCGCATGGTCAACTGGTGCCGGTCGGTGATCTTGTGATCGAGTCGCGCAGACGAAAAGGTGGTCGCCTCTTTGATCGGGAAGACGCGCGCCAACTGCGTGAGCGGGCGAAACGCTATGTCGCTGACCGGCACGGGCGCGCCCGAAAGCAGGAAGCGCGAGCCAACCTGTGTGCCCGCCGGAATCGGCGACAGCGCGCCCAAACCGGGGAAGACGACGAGCGGGTTCGTGCCGTTGAGGGCCGTCGAACCGCCGCCCGACGCGAGGAAGGCGTAAGGCACGGCCGCGGCCGCCGCGCCCGCACCGAGCAGCGTGTTGATGTAGGTGGCCTGGGCCGACGTCAAATTGTTGAAGGGCTGCCCGCCGATGGTCACGCTGCTGGTCAGCCCTTGCGCCACGTTGCTCGTGAAGAAGCCTGATTCCTGCCGCCTGCGCTGCTCGAAAGCGACGAAGAAGAAGGTGCGCTCTTTATCGAGCGGCCCGCCGAGCGTCGCGCCGTACTGCGCCCGCGTGAAGGGCGGCTTCTTATTCACATCGTTGTCAATGATCGGCGCGAAGGTGTTGCGCGCCTGAATTGATTTGTGCCGGATGAAGCCGAACAGGTTGCCGCGCACCTCCTTCCCGCCCGACTTGGTGACGACGTTGACGACGCCGCCCGCTGTGCGTCCGAACTCCGGCGCGAATGAGTTGGTCACAACCTGAAACTCCTGCACCGCTTCCTGCGAGACGGTCGAGCGCGAGGCGTTGACCGAGTTGTCGGTGTTGTCCGCGCCATCCACCTGCACGAGGTTTGAGCGCCCGCGTTGCCCGCCGAAGTTCAAGCCCGTCGTGGGCGCGGGGCCGATGGGGCGGCCGTTGTCGCGCGTGACGGTCGAAGTGGTCAAGGCGAAGTTGATGTAGTTGCGTTCGTTGATCGGCAGATTCTCAATGCGGCGCTGGTCAATCGTGTTAGAGACCTGCGTGCTCGAGGTCTCGACGATCTGCGTGTTCCCATCGATCGTCACCACGTCGCTGATCTGCCCGATTTCCAGCGGCACGTCCAAATCTGCCGTCTGCCCGACGGTGAGCGTGACAGATGTGAAGCTGGCCTTTTTGAAGTTGGCCGCTTCAACCGTGACTTCGTAGTCGCCAGGCGGTAGGTTTGTGATGCGGTAGTAGCCTTCGTCATTGGTCATGGCGCTGCGTTCTGCGCCCGTGGCTTTGTTGCGCGCGGTCACGTTCGCGTTCTGCACGACGGCGGCGTTCGGGTCGCGCACGTAACCTTGCAGATCGGAGGCGTTCGACTGCGCTTGGGAGAGCGCGACGCCGGCGCAGCAGACGACGAACAGACAGACGGAGACGAAGCGAAACGCGGTCGGCAGCCACCGCACGGGGAATGCACGCATGTTCAGACTCTCCTTAAGTTGCAAAACCAAGACTCAAGTTGTGATAGCAGGACGCGAGTGTGTATTCGCTCAAAGGAACTTGGCGACGCGCCGGGAGCAGGAGCGTGGCCGCGCCGGCAAACTCACGGCCGGGCGCTGGGCTGCGCGCGCCGGAAGCAAAAGCAAAACCGCGCCGACGTTGTACCGCAAAACACGCGCATGTGGCAAGGACTATTCGCCTAGCAGTAGCAACGCATGACAGACGGTGCAGTTGCGCGCTTAAGACTATCCGGCCAGAATCTGAGCCTGTACGCAACTGTGCTGCTGAACCGGCGACGCGGGGCGCAGGCCGCCTAAACACGCCCCACGCCGGACAGGCCAGTTGACTGGGCTGCAAGTTGGATTTCGCCCAGCGAGCGCACGCCGACGACTGGAGTTTTGAACAAGCCGGCAGTGAGCAGTTCAGGGGTCAGTTCGCCGCCCGCATCCGTCACCATGGTGGGTTGGAAGTGGCGCGCGTACTGGGCGGCCACGCGGAACTTCGGTGTGTATTGCTCGTCGAGCGGCTCCGTCGTACT
>JBBRYU010000424.1:0-2350 GCA_038237345.1 Pyrinomonadales bacterium | reverse complement strand
AGCATGTCGAAGCCGCACGAGATGAAATCGATAAACTGAAACTCGGCGACCGGGCGCATGCCCATCAACGCCGCGCCGCACGCCGCGCCGACAATCGCCGCCTCAGAGATCGGTGTGTCAACTACGCGCCCGTCGCCGAACTCGTCGAGCAAGCCCTCCGTCACCTTGAACGCGCCGCCGTATGCGCCCACGTCCTCGCCGATGACGAACACAGTCGGGTCGCGCTCCATCTCTTCCCAGATGCCCTGCCGGATGGCTTCGACAAACGTACTCAAGCCGCCGCGCGTCGGGCGATTCGATTGATGCTCTTTTTTGACTGCGGTTGTCATAATTGAGAAGCTATTTAACTTAAACTGATCTGCGCAATCGTCTGCACTTCGTTTTGTTCGTACCACACCACGTCGAGCGTATCGATCACGCCCGACAAACGAAAAGCCTGCGCGTTCAACTCGTCCGCCAGATGCTTGCACGCCTGCGCATCGTCCGCGTTGCCGACGCCGATATGCGGAATGAAGGTAATATCAAGCCGTAACTCCGGCGCAAACAACTCCGTGTACAGACGGTCGTGCAGTTTCACGATCTCGCTGAACCCCTCATCCGGCACGAGGAACACATGGCTGAACTTTTTCCCATCGTCTTCGACGACGATGGCACAGCGCGCCACGAAACTGATCGCCTTGCCGCCAGCGGCTTGCTGCCTGACGTGTGCGATGAAGTCTGTCCGCGCCACGCTCGTTACAGGGAAAACCAGCGTGACGTGCGGCGCGACTAAGGCAAAGTAACGCTTGTCGTGCTGCGCCCTGATCGCTTGCAGCCACGCGAAGTCCGCCGGCGCGACGCGCGGATAAGCCAAGACGAGCAGCGCCATCATCGCTTCTCCGCTTTAGTTGCCGCCGAAAATCTTCGGGCGGAACGCGGGCGGCACGACCGTGTTGTCGAACACGTTATGCGCCGCCTGTTCCGCGTCCGGCATCGGCGATGATTCAGCCCACGCCACGTCTTCGTCAATCTCGCGCTTCACGTCGGCGACGATCTCGTCCAACTGCGCTTGTGTGGCGACACCTTGCGCGAGCAGATGCCGCTCGTAGCGCGTGACGGGATCGCGCTTCTCCCAGAACTCAAGCTCGCCCGGCGCGATGTAGCGTTGGTCGTCATGCTCGGCGTGCCCTTTGCGGCGATAAGTTTTCGCTTCGATCAAGACCGCGCCGCCGCCTGTGCGCGCGAACTCGGCCGCGCGCTTCGTCACTTCGTAGCACGCGATGATGTCGTTGCCGTCAACGACGTGACCGGGGATGCCGTAGCCGGCCGCTTTGTCGGCCAGATTTTCGACGGCGGTCTGCAAGCGCGTCGGCGTGGAGTAGGCGTAGTAGTTATATTCGGCGATGACGATCACGGGCAGGCGTTGGACGGCGGCGAAGTTCAACCCTTCGTGGAACGCGCCGGTGCTCATGCCGCCGTCGCCGATGTAGGCGACCGCGACGAGGTTCTTCTTTTGCATGCGGCCGGCGAGCGCGATGCCGGTCATGACGGGGATCATGTCGCCAAGGTGCGAGATCGGGCCGATGAAACCTTTGGCGAGATCGCCGAAGTGTATGTTCAGGTCGCGCCCGCCCGAAGGCCCCCACGCCTTCGCCATGTACTGCGCGAAAATCTCGCGCGGGCGAATACCCTTCACCAACACCGCGCCGAGATCGCGGATGAGCGGCGAGATAAAATCCTGCGGCGCGAGCGCGTAAGCCGTGCCCACGGCCGTCGCCTCTTGGCCCAACGAACGGAACACGCCGCCGACCACTTTCGTCTGCCGGTACAGGTTGACGAGTTTCTCTTCGACCAGCCGCGTCAGCATGAGATGCCGGTACAACTCAAGCATCTGCGCGGGCGTGAGCGTCGTCTCCGTTGTGCAAAGCGCGTCCTCGGCCGGCACTTGCCAGCCGCCGACTCCTTGCGCACCGTTCCCGTCTTGGCCGTTCTGGTCTTGCGCCTGCTTCGCGCCGCGCGCGGGCTTTCGTTTCGTCTCAGTCTTCATAAACGGCTAACAGCTAAATGTGAATCGTCAATCCGTGGACGCCCTCGGCCGCTTCCATCACGGCCTCGGAGATGGTCGGGTGCGCGAAGATCGTGCGCCCCAACTCTTCGGCCGTGGATTCGAGTTGCAGCGCGACGCACGCGTTAGCGATCAACTCGGTCGCGTGCGGGCCGATGATGTGTACGCCGAGCAGTTCATCATACTTCGCTTCGCTGATGACCTTTACGAAGCCTTCTTCCTCGCCAAGTATGCGCGCCTTGCCCGATGCGGAGAACGGGAACTTGCCGACGCGCACATCGTAGCCTTCCTTCTTCGCCGCCGCTT
>JBBRYU010000423.1:0-2360 GCA_038237345.1 Pyrinomonadales bacterium | reverse complement strand
GCCGATGATGCGGTCGTCATGCCGGGGCTGGTTGATACGCACGTGCATCTCAACGAGCCGGGGCGCACCGATTGGGAAGGTTTCGCGACGGCGCCGCGGGCGGCGGCGGCCGGCGGCGTGACGACGCTCGTGGACATGCCGCTCAACAGTGTGCCCGCGACCACGACGCTCGCGGCGTTCAAAACAAAACTTGCGCGGGCGCAAGCGCAATGTCGCGTTGACGTGGGCTTCTGGGGCGGCGTCGTGCCGGGCAACGTGGCGGAGTTAGCGCCCATGCACGAGGCGGGCGCCGTCGGCTTCAAGTGCTTCCTCGTGCCGTCGGGCGTGGACGAGTTTCCGCACGTGACAGAAGCGGACTTGCGCGTAGCGATGCCGGAGTTGGCCCGGCTTGGCGCACTGCTCATCGTCCACGCTGAATTACAAGCGCCAATTGATGCCGCGCTCGCGGCGATGCAACAGGCAGACGCAGACCCGCGCCGCTATGCGACGTTTCTGGCGACGCGGCCCAAAGCGGCGGAGGATGAAGCGGTCGCGTTGATGATCCGTCTGTGTCGCGAGACGGGCGCGCGGGTGCATATCGTGCATCATTCGTCGTCATCGTCTTTGTCGTTGTTGCGCGCGGCCAAAGATGAGGGTTTGCTCCTGACGGCTGAGACGTGTCCGCACTATCTCACCTTCGCGGCCGAGGACGTGCCCGACGGCGCGACGGAGTTCAAATGCTGCCCGCCGATCCGCGAGCGCGCGAACCGTGAAGAGTTGTGGCGTGCGCTCGACGAGGGCGTGCTGGATATGATCGTCTCGGATCATTCGCCGTGCCCGCCGGAGCTAAAGCGGCGCGACGCTGGCGACTTTCTACAGGCGTGGGGCGGCATCAGTTCGTTGCAACTGCGTCTGCCGGTGATGTGGACGGGCGCGCGTGCGCGTGGGTTTTCGCTCAACCGATTGACGGAATGGCTCGCGACTGCGCCTGCGCGATTGGTCGGACTCGATAGACGTAAGGGCGCGATCAAAGTCGGGTGTGACGCGGACATCGTCGTGTGGAGACCGGAAGAACCTTTGCGCGTTGATGCACGGATGCTACATCACCGGCACAAGTTGACGCCATACACGGGCCACTTGCTGCGCGGCGTGGTCGAGACGACATACTTGCGGGGCGTGAAGATTTACGAGCGCGGTGAATTTGTGAACGAAACGGCGGGGGCGCTGCTGCTGCGAGGTGACGCTTGATGGAGTTTACGGAACTGGTTGACCTGGCGGCGGAACGGCTCGGCGGCGCGGTGCTGTACGCGAACGACGATTTCTTCGCGCCGAAAGAGAACTTGTTGAAAGCAAGCGCGCCCGTGTGGCGCGAAGGCGAGTACACGGAGCGCGGTAAGTGGATGGACGGTTGGGAGTCGCGGCGGCGGCGCACGCCCGGGTTCGATTGGTGTCTGATCCGTTTGGGGCTGCCCGGCATCGTGCGCGGCGTCGTCGTGGACACGAGTTTCTTTCGCGGGAACTACCCAGAGCAATGCTCTATCGAAGGTTGCGCGGTTGAGGGACAACCGGATGCGACGCAACTATCGAGCGACGCGACTGTGTGGCGCGAGATACTGCCGCAGTCTCAACTCAACGGCAACGCGCAGAACCCGTTCTCGATTAAGCATGATGAGCGTTGCACGCATTTGCGCGTGAAGATTTATCCCGATGGCGGGGTCGCGCGTTTGCGTGTGTTCGGCGAGGTCGCGCCGGACTGGGCGCGCATCGCGCGGTTCGGCTTAGTTGACCTCGCGGCGGTCGAGCATGGCGGCCTTGTGCTCGCGTGCAGCGACATGTTTTTCGGCCACCGGCACAACTTGATCATGCCCGGCCGCGCCGCCGACATGAGCGATGGCTGGGAGACGAAGCGGCGGCGCGGCCCCGGTCACGATTGGGTGGTGATCAAACTCGGCGCACGCGGCACGATTCAGCAAGTCGAAGTGGACACGGCGCATTTCAAAGGTAATTACCCTGACAGTTGCTCGCTCGAAACCTGCGTCGCGCCGGATTGGACGACGAACAGAGATGCGCTGGCCACTTGCGCGTGGACGGAGTTGTTGCCACAGACGAAACTGCAAGCGCACACGCGCCACTTCTTCACCGACGAGTTGCAGCCGTTGGGCGCGATCACGCACGTGCGTTTTAATATCTACCCGGACGGCGGCGTCAGCCGCCTGCGGCTCTACGGACAGGTGGCAGATGGCGGCGCATGAAGGTCTCGCAAAATTGAACGCGCTCGACACGGCGACGGCGGAGAGCGAACTGCTAAAGTGTTGCGGCTCGTCGGCGTGGGCGCGGGCGGTGGCGGCGCAGCGTCCGTTCGCGGATGTGGCAGAGTTGTT
>JBBRYU010000422.1:0-2390 GCA_038237345.1 Pyrinomonadales bacterium | reverse complement strand
TATGCTGAGGCGACGCTCGGCGCGCGGAGTATGCACGGCGCAGGGGCGGAACGCGCCGCGCAGGAGTTGCAGCGGCTGCGCGCGGCCGCTACGCTCGCGGCGCAGGCGGGGCTACAAGTCGCCGCCGGTCACGGGTTGACCTATCGCAACGTCGGCGCGGTCGCAAGGATCAACGACATACGCGAGTTCAATATCGGCCACAACCTCATCGCACGCTCTGTCCTCGTCGGCCTTGAAAAAGCTGTCCACGAGATGCGCGCCGCCATCCGGCGCGGCACGCGGTTGCTCCCGCACGAGCAGATATAAATAAACGCCGGATCGCGCACGCGACGAACATTCGGCTCCCGATCCGCCTGCTCTGTCGCGCCCGCGCCCGGCGTTTGCTCCGGCCCATTGCCCGCAGGCATTAGACCGAATTCTGAAAAATTTTCGACTTTAGATTTTTGATCTGCGATTTGGCGGCCACCACTCGCTATGTCCGGTCAATCAAAAATCGCAAATTACAAATCTAAAATTCCCCTAGCTCGCCAGCGCATCCTGTTCGCGTCTGGGCGGCGTGAGACCGAGGTGCTTGTAGGCGGCGCGCATCGCCACGCGCCCGCGCGGGGTGCGATTGAGGAAGCCGATCTGGATCAGGTACGGCTCGATGATCTCCTCGATGGACTCGCGCTCCTCGCTGATCGAGGCCGCGATAGTGCCGATGCCGACGGGGCCGCCGTCGAACTTCTCTATGATCGCGGACAGGATTTTGCGATCAATTTCGTCCAGCCCGAACTTATCCACCTCCATCTCGTCGAGCGCACGCCGCGCTGCCGCTTGCGTGATGCGCCCATCGCCAATGACTTGCGCGTAGTCACGCACGCGGCGCAGCAGCCGGTTGGCGATACGTGGTGTGCCGCGTGCGCGGCGGGCGATCTCACGCGCGCCAGTCGCTTCGATTTCAACATTGAGAATTTCCGCCGAGCGGTGGACGATGATCTCCAAATCCTTCTGCGCGTAGAAGTCGAGATGGAAAACGATGCCGAAGCGGCCGCGCAACGGCGCGGTGATGAGACCGGCGCGCGTGGTTGCACCAACAAGCGTGAACTTCGGCAGGTCTAACTTGATCGAGCGCGCGGCCGTGCCTTGCCCGATCATGATGTCGAGTTGGTAATCCTCCATCGCCGAATAAAGCACTTCCTCGATCTGCGGTTTGAGGCGGTGTATCTCGTCGATGAAGAGCACCTCGCCCTCTTGTAGATTCGTCAGCACAGCCGCCAGATCGCCGCCGCGTTCGATGGCGGGCGCGCTGACGCATTTGAGCGAGGCGTCCATCTCGTGCGCGATGATTTGCGAAAGCGTGGTCTTGCCCAAGCCCGGCGGGCCGAAGAAGAGTACGTGGTCGAGCGCTTCACGGCGATTCTGCGCGGCGCGGAGGAAGATTTTCAGATTGGTTGTGATCTTGGTCTGCCCGATGTACTCGTCGAGCGCACGCGGGCGCAGCGACGGCTCGGCCTGCCGATCCTCCGGCGTGGCCTCGCCTGCCACCGCTTCGCGCCTTGCCTCGGTCGTTTCAAGCGTCGCTTCTGCTGGCATGAATTATAGCTCCCCTTGCTAATGTGTATCGCTATCGGAAACGAGTGGGAGTATACCTTGTTTGCATGGCTGTTTCAATCATGAAACACCGTTGCATCTTAAGAAAATGCTTGAAGTGCCGGGATGGGTTTTACTTATGGTGGACAACAAAAAGGCGGGACATGCGCCCGCCCTGTCGTAGAAGTTTTGCTGTGTTCGCGCTAGCCGCGCGCAGGATTATTGTCGGTGAGTTGAAGGCGCGCGTCGGCGCGGTCGAGTTCGGCGCGGGCGCGCTCGAAGTCGGCTTCGTCGCCGGTAAAGGCGGCGAGGGCGCGTTCGGCCTGTTCGCGCGAGTGGCGTGCCTTAGCGGTGTCAATCTCTTCAGGGCGTTCGGCCATGTCGGCGAGAACGGAGACGCGGTCGTGGTTGACTTCGACGAAGCCGCCGGAGACGAGCAGACGCTCCGTGTTTGCGCCGTGCGTGTAGGTGAGGACGCCGGTTTGCAGTTGCGAGATGAGCGGCGTGTGGCCGGGCAGGATGCCCAGTTCGCCGCCCAGGCCGGGCACGGACACGAAGTCCACCGTCTCCGAGAGCACGCTGCGCTCCGGTGTAATCACGTCGAGTTGAATACGCTCAGCCATAACGTCGGAGGTCAAAGGTCAGAGGTTAGTGAAGTCAAAAGCACTGACTTCTAACCTCTGACCTCTTCTTTATGCTTCGGCCATCTCCTGCGCGCGTTTGCGCACGTCGTCAATCGTGCCTTGCAGGAAGAAGGCTTGTTCGGGCAGGTCGTCGCACTGGCCGTCGATGATCTCGCGGAAACCTTTGATCGTGTC
>JBBRYU010000421.1:0-2405 GCA_038237345.1 Pyrinomonadales bacterium | reverse complement strand
TTACGAGTACGGCAAATTTGGTGTCCCGACCGATCCGCTCAGTCCGAATACGAACACGAACATAGCCGTCAAAATTGGCGACGCCGATAGCGGCACATACAATCCGGCGACCGGCGTGATCACGATCACGCTCGCGACCAGTAAGGCCGAAGGCGCGCAACCGGGGCAGCCGTTCAACGGCTTCAACGTGCGCACGTTCACCGGCCAGCCCGACACGCTCATCAAGTCGACACGCACCGCCGCCGACATCACGGGCGATGGCACGTACGTTCTCGTCGGCAATAACACTTGCCACTGAGTTTTACCGCAGAGACGCAGAGGGCCGCAGAGAATTGATCTTTCTCTGCGGCCCTCTGCGCTTGCTCTGCGCCTGCGGCGGTGAATCTCTTACAGCTTTCGCACCGCTTCCATAAACGCGCCCACACGCTGCGCGTCCACCGGCTTGGCCCAGTGCCCGTCCCGTTTGAAGTGCGAGCCGATGATGAAGCCGTCGGCAGTCGAATAGAAGCCAGCGATGTTGTTCACGTCCACGCCAGAGCCGAGGATGACGGGCAGGCGGGAATGTTCTTTGGCCGTTAATACATCAGCCGCTTGCGGCGGTTCGCCCGTCGTGCTGCCGGTGACGATGACCGCGTCGGCGCGCATGAACTCAACTGCCGCGGCCGTCGCGCCGAGACTCACATCGGCCGTGACGGCGTGCGCCGCGTGCTTCTTCTTCACATCGGCCCAGACTGCAATCCGTTCCGCGCCGATCAGTTTGCGATAGCGCAACAACTCGGCGGCGGAAGCTTCGAGCCAGCCTTCGTCGGCGACGTGCGCGAAGGCGTAAGCTTCCACGCGGATGAAGTCGAGCATGGCGGCATGCGCAACGGCCATGGCCGCGATGTTAGCACCGGCGAGAATCTGCACGCCGACCGGCAACGCGCACGCATCTTGCACCGCGTGCCCGATGACCGCCATCGCGGCGACAATCTCCGGCCCGACCGCGCCGCGCATGTACGGCACGTCGTGCATGTTCTCGATCACCACGCCGTCCACGCCACCGGCGCGGTAGAGTCGCGCCTCGTCGGCTGCCTGCGCGGCGAGCGCGGCCACGCTCAGCGTGCCGGCGGGCGTGCCCGGCAGCGCGCCGACGTGAATCACCCCGATGATGGGTTTGGCGTTGGCAAAGAGGGAATTAGGCATACGGTTGCGCCGGCAATCAACAACGAACGAAATTAAGAACGATTAAGAAAACCACAAAGACACGAAGGACACAAAGGAAAACTTGCTATTCTTTGTGCCCTTTGTGTCTTTGTGGTTAGTTTTGTTGAGCGCGCTAAGTCTGCAAAGTCGGCAAACTGACGGTGAACGTTGCGCCCTGATCCGCGCCCGCGCTCGCGACCGCGACCGTGCCGCCATGCAACTCGACGAGGTGGCGCACGATGGCCAACCCTAAGCCCAAGCCGCCGTGCCGCCGTGTGATGGATGCGTCGGCCTGCCGGAAGCGATCAAACACGTGCGGCAGAAAGTCCGCCGGGATGCCCAAGCCGGTGTCGCTGACGATGATCTCGGCGTGCGCGTCGCGTTGCGCAACATTAACCTCGACGCGCCCGCCTGTCGGGGTGAACTTGATCGCATTAGAGAGCAGATTCCATATCACCTGCTGCAAACGTTCAGCGTCGCCCAAGATGGATATGCGCGGCGGCGCGGAGAGCGTTTGCAAACTGACGCCTTTCGTCTCGGCCAGCGGCAGCACGACGTTGCGCGCGGCCTCGACGATGGGCGCAAGCTCAATCGGACTGACATGCAGACGGAGTCTGCCGGTGACGATGCGCGACACATCGAGCAGATCGTCAATCAGTTGCACCTGCGCCTGCGCATTGCGCTCGACCACTTCCAATGCGCGGCTCATGTCCTCGTCCGCGATCTGGCGCGTGCGCAGCAAGTGTGTCCAGCCGATCACGGCCGTCATCGGCGTGCGCAACTCGTGCGACACGGTGGCGAGAAACTCGTCCTTCAGCCGGTTGGCCGTTTCCGCTTCGGCCCGCGCCTTACTTTCGTGCGCCGACAAACGCGTATTCTTGATGGCGACCGCCGCGAGGTTCGCCGCCATACGCATAGCGGTCGCATGCTCTTCGCGATAAGCGGCATGCTCGTAACTCTGCACCTCCACCGTGCCCACGATGCGCCCCATCACGGACATGGGGGCGGCGAGCGATGACTATGGGTGCAGTCCATCGTCATTGCCGACCACGATCCGCAGTTGACTGTCCACCGCCTGCATATAGTCGTCCGTGATGACGACCTCGCCGGTGCGCACCGCACGACTGCTCGGCCCCGTCGGCGTGATCGGCATCGGCGGCAACCCCGTCACATCCAACTCATGCCCGTCGCCCCAACCGTACTGCGCGGCCAGACGTTGC
>JBBRYU010000420.1:0-2408 GCA_038237345.1 Pyrinomonadales bacterium | reverse complement strand
CGCGTCGTCTATGGACGCGCCGTAAGGGTATTTGATCTGCGCCCAACCGGTTAAGCCCGGCGGGATCAAATGGCGTTGTTCATAGAACGGAATCTCTGCGGCGAGTTGTTTGACGAAGTGCGGCCGTTCGGGGCGCGGGCCGACGAAGTTCATCTCGCCCTTGAGGATGTTCCAGAACTGCGGAATCTCGTCCACGCGAATCTTGCGAATGATGCGCCCGATGCGCGTCGTGCGGTCGTCGCTCGTCTGCGCCCAGACAGGGCCGTCCTTCTCCGCGTCCGCGCGCATCGAACGAAACTTCATGATCGTAAACGGGCGACCGTTTTTGCCCACGCGCTCCTGTCTATACAGCGCGGGGCCCGGCGATTCGAGTTTAATCAGCGCCGCCGTCACGAGCGCAAGCGGCAGCGACACCAACGCGCCGCCGAGCGCGACGCTGCGATGCAAGACCGTGCGCGTCACGCCGGAGAGCCGCGCTTGCCGCCCGCGTCCCGAAAAGATAAGCCACGACGGGCGCAGCATGTTCAAGTGTACGCGCCCCGTCACGCGCTCGTAAAACGACGCGCCCTCTTCGATGGCGACCGCGCCGCCCAGACTCAAATCGAGCAACTCGCTCGTCGGAAACTGCCCGCGTCGCTCGCCCAACGCCACGATGATCCGATCCACGCCTTCGCGCGCCACGACCGTCGCCAACTCGCTCGTCAAGCCGACCACGCGCGGGTTGATGATTGACTTCCCGACCAACTCGGGCCGGTTGTCCACGAAGCCGACGATGCGATAGCCCGCGTCGCGGCGGTCTAACACCTCGCGCGCGATCTCTAACGCCGCGTCGCCCGAGCCGACGATCAGGATGCGCTCGCCGACGTTCGGATGGCCTAAGAGCCAATGGATCGAGACGCGCCAGCCGACCATCAATGCCAGCGCGAGCGGCAGCGAGATGAGCGACACGCCACGCCCGAGCATCGCCTGCGGCACGAAATAGAAGACGAGCGCGAGCGCGACCCAAGCGAGACCCAGGGCTTGTATCATGCGCAAGATCAACTCGCGCCGGTCGTGCATGACGACGAAGTCGTAGAGGTCGTAGAGATAGAACGCGCCGATGCAGAAGGCGGCGGCCAGCGCGGCCTTATAGATGCCGTTGGCCTCGAAGAGTTTGCGGTAAGCCTCGTCCGGGCCGAGACGAATCTCGGTCGCGGCCACGAGGCAGCCGAAGATCAAGAGCGCCTCCGCCGTTAACAGTAACAGCGTGCGCAGTCTGGTGCGCGCAGACCTCAACCGGCCTCCTCAGTCACTTTCGTGGTCGCTGCCGCCGCCTCGTCGCGGCGATAGTAACGACGTTGGTAGTAATAACTGTTCGCGTCGGGCGCGTCGTCCGCGCCATTCAAGACGATGCCGAGCAGACGCTCACGCGGCAGCGGCTCAAGCACGCGGTCGAGCGTGGCGTAGCGCGTCTTATTCGCGCGCACGACCAGGAGCGCGCCGTCGGCGCGATTGATCAAGACGGTCGCATCGGTGAAGAGACCGAGCGGCGGCGCGTCTATGATGATGTAGTCGAACGTGCGGCGCAGTTCCGTCAGCACCGCGCTGAACTTCGGCCCGGACAATAACTCGGCGCAGTCGTCGCGCGGCGTGCCGCCGGGCAACAAGTGGAGTCCGGCCGGCTCAAGGCGCACGATTGACTCATGGAGCGACGCCTCGCCGGCGAGCACTTCGGAGAGCCCCGTGGGCGCATCGAGCGCGAGATAATCGGTGGCGCAGGGCTGGCGCAAGTCGCCGTCGATCAAGAGGGCGCGCACGCCGTCAGTCTGCGCCAGCAGCCACGCGAGATTGAGCGCGGTGATGGTCTTGCCTTCCGCCACGCCCGCGCTCGTCACGACAATGGTCTGCACCTTGCGTCGCTCGCTCGCGTGCAGCACGCGCGTGCGCAGACTGCGGTATTGCTCGGCGTGCGCCGAGCGCGGTTCGGTGATAGCGACGAGATGTGGTTCGACGCGCGATGTGACGACCTCGATTGAGGCATACGCCACATCGCGCGTCGAGCCGACAGCGCCCACCGTTGCCCCAGCAACACGCGCAGCCGTACCGCCGGGGAGTGCCGACCCGACTGTGGCTTGAACCGTGTGCTCGGTGGACGCTGAATTGTGCGCCGGCGCGGCTGTTGCGTCGGGCGCGTGGAAAAATGCGGACGGTCGATTGAAGAGCGGATCGGGCGCGCTGCTGTGCGCTGCGCCGTTACCGTTCGCGCCGTTCACTTTCGCTTGCCGCTCACCGTTCGCTGTGTCGGCGGCGCGCGGCGCGGCGGCGTTGGCCGCGCGCTCGTCCGGCGCATCGCCGTCGTGCGCGGCGGCCCGTTTCAAAGCTTCGTAGACTCTGCCCATTACCTGTTGTCTCCCATCGCGTCCCAACGG
>JBBRYU010000419.1:0-2416 GCA_038237345.1 Pyrinomonadales bacterium | reverse complement strand
GGCTCAAAGAACTGGCGTATGAAACTAAACGCACGGTTTATCAAATCAAGTATGGGCAGTTGTCTGAGTATCTGATTCAACAACTGAAATCCCCAATGGTTAAAATGGTTCTTGCGTAAGTCCTAATACTATTATAATGACTTCATTCTTGCTCACCGCTGGGGGCGTGGTGCTGTTACTGTTCGTGATTTACGACGTGTACGCCACGATCCTGCACGCGCGCGGGCGGTCGGGGCCGTTAAGCGAGACGCTGTATCGGGTTGTCTGGCGCTGTGTGCGCGTGTTCTCCGCGCGGTTCGCCCGCCCGCGGCGCCACCGCGCACTCAACGCTATCGGCCCCGTGCTGCTGCCGTTGATGATCGTCTGCTACATTTTCCTGCTGATCACCGGCTTTGCCCTCGTTTACTTGCCGCGCATGCCCGCGCAATTCGTGGTCGCGCCGCAGTCCGCCACCGTGCCGTGGTTGGACTCGCTCTACTTCAGCGGCATCACGCTCGTGACGGTCGGCTATGGCGACATCGCGCCGCACACGTTGATGATGCGCGGCGTCGCGCTCGTCGAGGGCGCGAGCGGGTTTGCGCTCATCTCGCTCGGCGTCACGTATCTGATCACTGTCTACAGCGCGCTTGAGCGGAAACGCGCCATCGCGCTTTCGTTTTATCATCAGGCGGACGAGGGTGCGGACGCCGCCGGCTTCATCGCGCACCATTTCGTGGCCGGCCGCTTCTACGGTCTCGAAGTCGTGCTGCGCACCGCCGCGCGCGACCTACAGCAAATTCTCGAATCACACATCGAGCATCCGGTCATACACTTTTTTCACCCCGCGGAGGTACACAAGAGTTTCCCGCGCGTGTTGTTCCTTGCGCTGGAAATCTGCGCCGTCCTGCGCGCCTGTCTCGACGAAGAGGCTTACCGCGACATCACCGAGCATCCGGAGTTACGCACGCTCGAAGCAAGCGCGCGACACGTGTTGAATGAGCTGGTCAAAGGGCTTGCGCTCGAATGGCGCAATAGTGTCAGCGATGAAGATAAAGCTGAAGAGGAAAGACGCTGGCGCAGCCGTTACGAGCGCACCTTGCGCCGGTTTGTGCGGACTGGGATCAAGCCGCGCCGCGACGTGGAGGACGGCTATGCCACCTACCGCGCCCGCCGCGAAGAGTGGGAAGCGCAGTTGCATCGCTTCGCCGAGTTTCTCGGTTACGAATGGGAAGAGATCACGGGCGACCACAACCTAAGTTCGGCGGCGGAAGAGTCAGCGTGAGCGCGGCATCGCCTTTTCGACTTTCATCTTTCGTTGATGCTAAAGTACAACCCGGCGATAAAATCAAATGTCTCCCCAAATCAATCGCTAATTCGTAAACTTAAGGAGCAAGTCTTTCATGTCAACTGCGCAATCCGCGTCCGACACGCCCCGCCGTTATCAACTTTTCATCGGCGGCGCATGGGTGGACGCAGAGTCCGGCAAAACCTTTACCACGCCGAACCCGGCGACCGGTGCGCCGCTCGCCGAAGTGGCCGAAGCCGATAAGGCCGACGTTGATAAAGCGGTCGCAGCCGCGCGTAAAGCATTCGAGGGCAAGTGGGCGCGTGTGAGCGCGCGTGATCGCGGGCGGCTGCTCTATAAACTCGCGCAACTCGTCGAGACGAACGCGAAGGAGTTGGCCGCACTCGAAACGGCCGACAACGGCAAGCCGATCCGCGAGTCGGCTTACGTCGATCTGCCGCAGGTGGTCGAGAACCTCGAATACTTCGCCGGCTGGGCGACGAAGATCGAGGGCGAGACGATCCCCGTGCCCGGTCAGTTCTTTAACTACACGCTACGCGAACCGGTCGGTGTCTGCGCTCAGATCGTGCCGTGGAACTTCCCGCTCTTGATGGCCGTGTGGAAGATCGCGCCCGCGCTCGCAGCCGGTAACACGGTTGTCTTGAAGCCCGCCGAACAGACGCCGGTCACGGCGCTTGAGTTGGGCAAGCTGATTCAAGAGGCGGGCTTCCCGGAAGGCGTCGTCAACATCGTGCCCGGTTACGGCGAGACGGCGGGCGCGGCACTCGCAGCGCACCCTGATGTGGACAAGATCGCCTTCACCGGCTCGACCGAAGTCGGCAAGCTGATCGCGCACGCCGCGGCCGACAATCTCACCAAGGTCTCACTTGAACTGGGCGGCAAAGCGCCGAACATCGTCTGTGCCGACGCGGACATGGAGCAAGCTGTGAACGGCGCGTTGATGGCCATTTTTTATAATCAGGGGCAAATCTGCACCGCCGGCTCGCGCCTCTTCCTCGACGAGCGTATCAAGGACGAGTTTCTCGAACGCTTCAAGGCAAAGGCCGAGAAGATCAAGGTTGGCGATCCGACGGACAAGACGACGCAGATGGGGCCGCAGGTCTCGCAAGCGCAACTGGATCGTATCAAAGG
>JBBRYU010000418.1:0-2500 GCA_038237345.1 Pyrinomonadales bacterium | reverse complement strand
CGCGGGCCGACGCCGGTGGCCTTGATGCCGCCGAAGGGGATGTGCGCTTCGCCGCCGGTGGTGGCGGAGTTGATGTGCGTCATGCCGGTCTCGATCTCGTCCACGAAGCGGAAGATGCGCGTGGCGTCGTGCGTGAAGATCGCAGACGACAAACCGTACTCGCTGTCGTTGGCCACGGTCATGGCCTCGTCAAAATCCTTCACGCGCAAAACTGAGAGGATGGGGCCGAAAATCTCTTCGCGGGCGATGCGCATGTCGGGCGTGACGCGATCAAACACGGTCGGCTGAATGAAGAAGCCTTTGCGCAGACCCGGCCCTTGCGCGATCTCGCCGCCGCAGACGAGCGTCGCGCCGTCCTCTTTGCCGATATCGATATAGCTCAGCACGCTCTTAAATTGATTAGCGTCCACGAGCGGGCCGATCTCCGTCTCGCTGCTTGCGCCATCGCCGAGCCGCAGCTTGAGCGCACGCTCGACGACGCGGCAGATGAACTCGTCCGCGACCTGTTCGATCACAACCGCGCGACCCGTCGCCGTGCAGCGTTGGCCGGACGAGCCGAACGCGCCCTGTGCGGTGTGCTCGACGGCGAGCGCCATGTCGGCGTCTTCCATGATCACGACCGGATTCTTGCCGCCCATCTCGCACTGCACGGGAATGCCGCGGCGTGCCGCCTGCTCGTACAACTTCAGCCCCACGCCATTTGAGCCAGTGAACGAGATGGCGCGCACCGCGCGATGATTCACAATCTCGTCGCCCGCCTCCGAGCCGGAGCCAAGAATAAGATTGAGCACGCCTTTCGGCAGTCCTGCTTCAGCGAAGATTTCAGTGAGGCGAACGGCCGTTTCCGGGGTGACGGTCGCGGGCTTGAAGACGACCGTGTTGCCGGCCACGAGCGCGGGCGTGATCTTCCAGACTGGGATAGCAATGGGAAAATTCCAAGGCGTGATGCACGCGACCACACCATGCGGCTCTTTGATCGTGTAAGCAAAATTCGCCGGCAGCTCAGACATGATCGTCTCGCCGTTCAAACGCCGCGACTCGCCTGCGCAGAACTCGACGACGTTGATAGAGCGTTGCAATTCGCCGCGCGCTTCCGTGAGCGTCTTGCCCTCTTCGCGCGTCAGGAGCGCGGCCAAATTTTCTTTATCGTCCTCCAGCAAACGCGCCGCGCGGGCGATGATCCGTCCGCGCGCGGGCGCGGGCGTCGCGCGCCAACCGCGAAAGGCTGCCGCCGCCGCTTCGACCGCGCTGCGCGCCTCGCCGCGCGTCGCTAAACGCACCGTGCCCAGCACGTCGTCCGTGTTCGCGGGATTGACGTTCGGCACGGTCTCATCCGAAGTTGATTCAAGCCATTGCCCGTTGATGAAATTGCGATAAGTCTTCATAGTCAGCGTTCACAGTCGCACGCCGGTGGCGCGTCTGCTGGCGGAAAGCGACGAATAGATGCGGAGACGTTTGTAGAGACGGAAGCGTTTCGCTAAGCTTAGGGCTGCTCGCATAGCTCTGTTGCGCGCGGCGTCCGTGCCATTCGCCCGAACTTTATACATCACGCGGTGCAAGCGTGCCAACCGGAAAATGAACGAACAGACGACAACCACAACGCTCGCCAACATGCGCCAACTGCTCGAACAGCGCGCCGCCGCAACACCCGCTAAACTCTTCCTTTTTTCCGCAGCGGATGGCCGCCGCTGGACATTCGCCGAGTTCGCCGCGGTCGTTAATCGCACCGCGAACATGCTCGCGGCGCGGGGCATCGGACAGGGCGACGTGATCAGCCTACTCTTGCCGAACAGCGCCGAGTACATCATCGCTTACTTTGCCTGTTTCAAACTCGGCGCGCTCGCCGGTCCCGTCAACTCGCTGCTGAAGGCGGAAGAGATCGCATACGTAGTCAACAACTCCGAGGCAAAGCTGTTGCTCGTCAACACAGAGTTGCGCGCGGAAGTTGATACTATCCGTGCACGACTGCCCACCCTCCGCGCTGTCGTCGAGTTCGACGACTACGCGCCGGCGGTCGCCGCGTTTAGCGCGACGCCTGACGAGGCCTGGCGCGAGCTTGAGCTGACGCGCGCCGACGATGCGATTATCATCTATACATCGGGCACGACGGGGAAGCCGAAAGGCTGTCTGCTCACGCACGGTAATCTGCTCGCTAATGCGCAGCAGATTGCGGAATGGTTGAAGTTCACAGAGCAAGATCGGCTGCTGACCGTGATGCCGCTCTTTCACATGAACGCCGTGATGGTCACGACCATCGCCGCGCTCTACGCGGGCGGTTCGTCGGTGGTCAGCCCACGCTTTTCCGCATCGCGCTTCTGGCAAATCGTCTCCGACTATCAGATCACTTCGGTAGGCACCGTCGCCACCATGCTCTCGATGCTGCTCGCTCGCTATGCAGATGGCGTGCCCGTCGGTCTCAAGACAGATCAACTGCGTTTCTGTTGTTGCGGCTCCGCGCCCGTGCCGGCGGAAGTCATCCGCCGCTTTGAAGCGACTTTCG
>JBBRYU010000417.1:0-2528 GCA_038237345.1 Pyrinomonadales bacterium | reverse complement strand
CGCACGCGCCGCTTGCGCACGAAGCCGACTTCGTAGTCCTTCGATAGATTCTCGATCTCAAGGGCCGCTGTCATATTGTTTCGTCCAGCTACTTGCGTAAAATTTCCGACTGCGCACCCGGCTCGACCGCGCACCCATCGCCCGCAAGCACATAGGCCACGCCCGACGGATCGAGCGGCGCGCCGCTCACGTCCAACTGAAAGCGCGCGGCGTGCAGGACGGGCGCGACCTCGCGCCACGTTGCGGGACAGCGACCCGCGCGCTCATGGAAGACTGCGAGGACGCGGCGCAATACGTCGCGCTCGTCCCACGATTGCAATTGCAGCAGACGCTTGGCGGCGAGGTCGCGCATCTTCTCGTCGTCGGCCTGTTCGTACATGCGTTGATAAATTTCGCGCGCGGTCGCGCGGCTGCCGCCCTGTGAAGACATCTGCGCAGCCATCGCCTCCATCCACAGCGGCGCGCCTTCAATCTGCGCGCCTTGCCGGTAAGCTGCGGCCGCTTCCGGAAAGCGGCCGCGCTGCCAGTAGATGTAGCCGAGATGTTGATAGAGTCGCCACGCCTGCGGGTTCGCGCTGATGCCTTTGCGCACAAGCTTGATCGCAGCCTCGACATCAAGCGCGGGCAGCACGACCGCGCCGTACTCGTAGGCGGGAAGAAACTGCGGGTCGAGCGTCGTTGCGCTGTCGAGCAGCGGCGCGAGCATGTGTAGACCGACGGGACTGAGGTTGTCGAGTTGTATGTCGCCTTGATAGTCGTGGACTTTGCGCCCGACGTATTGCAGCGAGCGCAGCCAATACCAATCGGCGACCAGCCCGTTGAAACCGAGACTCATGCGCCGCGCGGCGGCGGGCGTGACGTAGAGCTGCTCCGTCTGCTGCGCATTGACGGGTAGATGTCGCCGTTGCAACCAACGCGACAGCGCGGCGGAGAGACAGAGGCCGAGCGCGATGACGACGAGTAGAGCCAACTCGCGGCGCGTGATGCGCTGCCGCGCGGTGGGCGTTCGTTGCGACTCTTCCGCTTGGCTGGGGGGGGCGCTCATTTGAAGTTGCGGCGATTGAAGACGAAGGTCGCGGCGGCGAGTAAGACCGCGATGTAGAGGAGCGCGTAGGCAACGGCGGCGGCGAAGGCGGCGGGCGCGGGCGCGAGACCATGGCCGGCGTCAGTGATCTGCGTGTAGTGCGAGAGGTTGGGCAGCAGATAAAAGAGCGCGCCGAAAAGGACGCGCGCAGCGGTCGTGCCCGTGGTGGTCGCCAACGTTTTCAGGTCGGCGCTGAAGTGGCCGATGACGAAGACGGCGAAGGTCAAAAGCGCGGCGAGCGCGGGCGACGAGAACGAAGAGAAGAGCAGTGCGAGCGCGACGACGATCATCAACTCGGCGTAGATGAGCGCGATAGCGGGCCACACGCGCAGCACGAGCGGATCGTAGCCGCGCCGCACGAACAGGAGCGCCAGCGAAACGCCCATGCCCATCACCAGCACGTTGACCGCGAGCGTCAAACACAGACCCAGATACTTGCCGAGCAGGAATTCGCCGCGCCCGACCGGCTTCGCCAGAATCGCGTAGAGCGTGCGCCGCTCGATCTCTTTATAGACCAACCCCGTGCCGACGAAGATGGCGATGAACGTGCCGAACAGGAGCATCGCACTCAAGCCGAGATCGACGATGATCTTCGCTTCTTGCGCGGCTGATAGTTCACCAAGAAAGATCGCGCCGACGGTGAGCAGAAGCACGAAGAGGACGAGGTTGTATAACACGCGGTCGCGCACGGCCTCGCGGAAGGCGTTGCGCGCAATGGCCGCGATGCGCCGCGTCGCCGCGCCGCGTGGGCGGGGCGATGAACTAACTTCGCTGTGCGTGTGATGCTTTCGGGTCAAACGTTCCGCAACTGTGATCGAGCCAAGCATAGGCAGCAACGCGTGAGCAGTGAACTGTGAAGGCCGCGCGGCTGCCATGAGCGCAACAGACGCGGCGAGCATAACATAAATGCAAGCGGCCTGAATGAGACGGCGGGAGCGGAAACTTTCACTTCCGCCCCCGCCGTCGAGATCATGCCGTGAGGCTTTAAGACCGCTTACTGGATCGGCGTACCCGGCACAGCGCGCGTACCAGCCGTCGCCGCCTGCAGGCCGTAGATCACGCCGGCTTCGTTCGAGTAGAAGCTGCGTGTGCCCGTGCCCGTGATGGCGTTGAACACCTGCGGCTCGGCCGTCACGTCGTACTGCGCGGGCGGCCCCGCCGCGAGGTTGGTCACGTCGAACGTGTAGCCACTCTTGTTACCGGCGGCGAGTACGCTGTCGATAAGCGCACCGGCGAGCAGCGTCGGACGGTCGCCGTAGGCCAAGTTCTGGCCGGAGGTGGCGAAGTAGGTTGCTTCGGCCGAGTTGAGTGAGCGCACGGACGCGATGGCGGAGCCTTCGTTAGCGGCGCGGCGCGAGGCGAGCAGATTGGGGATGGCGATGGCGGCGATGATGCCGATGATCGCGACGACGATCAAGAGTTCGATGAGCGAGAAGCCCTTCTG
>JBBRYU010000416.1:0-2537 GCA_038237345.1 Pyrinomonadales bacterium | reverse complement strand
GGGTCGCGATCGTTCCATAACTCAAGATGTTTGTTATTGAAGGCCTGCTTTGCTGCGAGCTCTGGACATGGCGATTCTGCAACAGCAGAGCCGCACGGTCCTTCTCTCGGCCTTCCTCCGGCACAAAACAATCGTCTCCCTCTCCGGTAAGCACGCTTAGGGCTTTTGTGTTTTCCCACCGTGATTGGCATGATGGATTCGACGAGTTTTTGACCGTACAGGTTCCCCGCTGGAGGTCCCGCGGGGCATCCCGATGAGGCATGCTAGAGACATGGCGAAACGTTCCAATGAAAAACGATTGATTTTAGTCACAGGAGCAACCGGCAAGCAAGGCGGGGCCGCTATCCGGCAGCTGCGGACAAAAGGTTTTGCCGTGCGGGCACTCACCCGGAATCCCGACCGGCCGGAAGCGCGGGCGTTGATCGACCAGACTGGAATTGAGGTCGCGCACGGCGATTTCGACGACCAATCGTCTCTTCTTCGGGCGCTAGAGGACGTCTACGGCGTGTTCGCCGTGCAGACCTTTGCTGAAGGTGGGGCTGAAGCGGAGGTGCGGCAAGGGGTTGCGCTGATCAACGCTGCGCACGCCTCAGACATCAGCCACTTCGTTTACAGCTCGGTAGGCAGCGCGGACCAGAATACCGGGATTCCTCATTTTGATAGCAAATGGAAGATCGAGGAGCATCTGCGTGGAACGGGTCTTCCCTACACAATTCTACGACCTGTATTCTTTATGGAAAACTGGCTGCCGATGAAAGACCGGATTGCCCAGGGGCCATTGATGCTGCCACTTAAGCCCGAGACGATTTTGCAACAGATTGCCGTCGACGACATTGGCGCCTTCGCCGCGATGGCCTTCGAGCATCCCGGCAAATGGAACGGAACGGCAACCGATCTCGCCGGGGATGAACTGTTCGTGGATCAGATCGCGCAGACTCTGCAGACGAGCTATACTCAGATCCCGTGGAAAGATTTTGAGAAACAGTCCGGTCCCGAGATGACCGCGATGTTCAAGTGGTTTGAGAATGTTGGATACCACGCAGACGTTACGGGCTTACGGCAGAAACACCATGGCTTGATGAGTTTTGAGCGATGGAAGAACACGTTTTGGCTCTCCCCGGCCTAATCTCTAGGACTCCCCTGAATGGTTACCCCGCGGTAGAATCCGTCGTAGGTACTGAGATAATCTTCGCCCTGCGCCATCGCAACAATAGTTGCTGTTTACAGTTCATCTTCATTTGCCATTATCAGCCAGGCGGAGGACATCTGTAATCGTGACTGCCGTGCGATTAATGTTCCGGTGCGTTTCGGTGATTCAGCTTGTCCGGCGCCGGCCTCTCGGTCTCTGAAAGCACGGTTGAGTAGAGGAGTTCCGCTTGCAATTCGCTCGTACCGCCCATCGCCGGCATCCAGATCGCCGCGGCAGCTCGGCGTATCGCGCTCCTGGGCGAGCAGGGAAGCGAACGCGCCTGGCACGCGCAATCTCCTTGCGGAGTTGCTCGAGCCCTACCGCGAGCGCCTGAATGCGCTCTGTGATCAGAGTTTAGACATTATTGAAGACGCGATGAAGGCACGCAAATTCTTGGTAGTGAACCGTGTCCTTGTCGACGTCGGGCCCGATTACTATGCGCGGCTCGAAGCGGTGAAGGTGTTTACTGTGCTGATGCATCACGCAAGCAAAGGGCGATAATAGCCAGATGCCAGTGCCGTCGGCGTGGCGTCGAATCCAGCGAGGTAACGGCCGCGCCGTTCGAGGGGGCGCGGAAGCGGATGGTCAAGCGCGGCGATGGTGTCCGTCTTGCCGAGCGGGCGGGCTATATTGCTAGTTGTTGCGGTTGATATGCAGAAAAGCTTCTAGGATCTTAAGCTCTGGTTCATTCAGTGCGAAGCCGATCTCATCCAAATCTTCGTTGGCTTGGTCGTCGATGAGAGTCTCCCGGGAGAAATCCATTGACGGCAAACTCGGTCCTAACATTTCTACCGCTGCGACTTTGCCACTTTCAAAGACTTCAGTGATGCCGGCCGCGTGTATTGACGGCTGTCCTTCCCGTTTTGGTTTGTGCATTGTTGCTTTACTATTTTCTTAGTGGTCAATCCTCTCGGGGTTTCTCTGACGATCTTATGGACGTAGCTGGTTCGCCGGGCGCGGTACGCGGCGTACGCGACGACCCGACGCGCGCATCGCGGTCGAATACCAGCGAGCCGATGGCCGCGGCGTTCGAGGGGGCGCGCCGCAGCTGGTCTAGCGGGCGTCACGCCGCGAGTGTACGTCTCGTTTAGAATTGTGGTGCATGGCAGTTCGGGACCGCAACAACACGCACAGGAGACATCGCTTCCGGTTCAAATCGGTGGGCAACAAGGCGTAGTTGAAATGCATAGCAAGCCCATTGGTGCCGGCGATACTTTCTTCAAAGCGGGCTGCGGCGTACGCGCGGCAAACGCGGGTGGGGCTTTCGAATCCCAGCGAGCCGATGTCCGTGCGAGGTCGAGGGCGCGGTAGGCGGCGCAGCTGGTCAAACGCGCCGCGCGATCACCCG
>JBBRYU010000415.1:0-2553 GCA_038237345.1 Pyrinomonadales bacterium | reverse complement strand
AGCGCAGCCGTCATCGCTTCGTTGATCGCGCGTGCGCCTTGCGAGCCGCCGAACAGGAGCAGCGCAAAGCGTGCCGGGTCGCGTCGCTTCGTCGGAATGTCAAAGAACTCGCGCCGGACGGGATTACCTGTGACAGTGCCTTTGCGGCCGAAGTAAGGCAGCGTCGCTTCGAACGAAGCCGCCGCCGCATCCACGAAGCGAATCAAACGCCGGTTCGTGAACCCGGGCACGGCGTTCGATTCCATAATCAGCGTCGGCACGCGGCTCAAGGCCGCGACCAACAACACCGGCCCCGTCACGTAACCGCCCGCGCCGACCACCGCGTCGGGCCGAAATTCGCGGATGAGCCGACGCGCCGCGCCAAAACTTTTAGGCAGCACGAAGAGCCCGCGTGCGCGCTCGCGCAAGCTCATGTTCACCAGCCCCGCGCTTTCAATGAGCGATAACTCGTAACCCGCCTGCGGCACGAGCCGCGTCTCTAACCCGCGCGCCGTGCCGACGAAGCGTATGACTGAAGCAGCATCGCGGCGCGCGATCTCATTGGCCACTGCGATGGCCGGATAGATGTGCCCGCCCGTGCCCCCGGCTGCGATCAGCACGTGCATTGTCAAAATCAGCCGCGCCCCTGCGGCTGCCACGCCTGCGTCACGGGCGCGCGTTGTCGTATCGCCGTGCGCAACTCCGACTCGTCGGCGTAGCGCAGCATCGTCACATCGTTCGCGGCGCTGCCCTGTTGTGAGATGTTCAGCAGCACGCCGACCGCGAAGAGCGTGAACACAGTGGACGTGCCGCCATAGGAGATGAACGGCAGCGGGATGCCCTTCGTCGGCACGAGCGCCAGCACCACACTGATATTAAAGAGCGCCTGCGCGACGATGCCCGTCATAATGCCTAAGCCCAACAACATGCTGAACCTGTCCGGCGCACGCCGCGCCGCGCGTGCGCCGCGCCACAGAAACAAGCCGAACGCGGCGACCAAGATCAACGCGCCGATCAAGCCCAACTCTTCGCCCACCACCGCGAAGATGAAATCCGAGTGCGCGAACGGCAGAAAGAAAAGTTTCTGCTTCCCTTGCGCGAAGCCAAGCCCATGCACACCGCCCGACCCGACCGCCATCAACGACTGCACCACCTGAAAGCCCTTCCCTTGCGCGTCCGCCCACGGATCGAGAAACGCCATGAACCGCTGCATGCGCCAAGGGAAGAACACCACCATGCCGACCATGCCGACGAGCGCGGGCGCGAGCATCATGCCCAGATGCTGCAAACGCGCGCCCGCCGCGAACAAGAGCGTCACCCCGACCACGCCGAGCATCATCGCCGTGCCGAGATCGGGTTCGGCTACGACCAGCAAGGCAAGTGCGCCCGTCACCAATACGCACGGCGCGAACGTGCGCCAGAACATTTGCTCCTCGCCTGCGCGTCGTTCGAGCAGACGCGCGACGAAGATCGTGAGCGAGAGTTTCGCTAACTCCGATGGCTGGAACGACTGTCCGCCTATTCTGATCCAACGATGCGCGCCGTTGATGCGCGGGAACGCGAACACGCCCAAGAGCAGCACGACCGACAACGCGAGCAACCCGTAGGTCACTTCGCGCCGCCGCAGCCAGCCGTAATCCAGCCGCATACCGACGAGCAGCGCGCCGAAACCGCAGAGCGTCCACACCGCCTGCCGAATGACGTAGTGGTACGGCGTGCCATTCTCTCTGGCCGCAATCGGCGCGCTCGCGCTATAGACCATCACGACGCCGAACAACGCCAGCCCCACCGCCGTCGCAAACAACCATTCGTCAGCTTGTAGTTTTTTCGCCATAGCGAAATGTGCAAGATTGCAAGTTCAAGATTTCAGGTTTAAGCGACACTTGAAACTTGCAGCTTTGCACCGGCAACTTCTTTAACTGCTTCTTTGAATACCCGCCCACGATGCTCGAAGCTCTCGAACATGTCGAAGCTCGCGCACGCGGGCGCGAGCAAAACCGTGTCGCCCGTTTGCGCGAGCGTCGCTGCGCGGCGGACAGCATCACGCATGTCGTTTGCGCGCTCGACCGGCGCAAAATCTTGTAACTCCTGCTCGATCCGCTCCGCATCTTCGCCGACGAGGACGAGGGCGCGCACTTGTCGCTCAACGAGCGGCGCGAGCGGCGCGTAGGGCGCATGCTTGCCGCGCCCGCCGAGGATCAAGACGATCTTGCCCGGTGCCTCGGCGAACGCTTCCAGCGCTTTAACGGCCGCGTCCACGTTCGTCGCCTTCGAGTCGTTGTAGAACTCAACGCCGCCGATCACCGCGACACGCTCCAGCCGATGCTCGACCGGCTGAAAGCGTCTAACCGTCTCGCGCATTGCGTCGGGCGCAGCGCCGCACGCGAGGCCGGCCGCCAACGCAGCCATCACGTTCTGCACGTTATGCAGGCCCCGCAAATTCATTTCATCGCGCTGCACCAGCACGCGCTCACGGCCGCCACTGCGCGAGACTATTTCGTGCCCGCGCAGAAACAAGCCCTCTGCTAGTTCACGCTGCACGCTGAACAGCACGACGTGCGCGCTCAAGCCCGT
>JBBRYU010000414.1:0-2559 GCA_038237345.1 Pyrinomonadales bacterium | reverse complement strand
GCCGAACGACAAGAGCGTCTCGATCTGTGTTTCGTCGCTTGTTACCGTGCGTAGCATTTCCTCGGTCAGCGCCGAAAAAATCTCCGGCCGGCCCGTGCGCAGCACCTTCGGGATCGTGTAATCCGCCTCGGGTTTGAACGGCCAGCGCCGGCGCATCTCGCGCCAGCGTTCCTCGCGCGGCGGGTCGCAGTGCGCCACAACCATGAGTCGGAGCGCGTCCGTATCATCATCCTTCATGTCCACTAAGCAACAGTCGGCCAAGTACGGCACGGTGAGCCGCGCGACGCGGTCGAGCGTCTGTTCATAGTCGAGCGAAGAGGCGAGTACGGAGGTTGCTTCGCTTAGGAAACGTTGTGTTTCCTCGACGCGCTTGCGCGCGGTGATGTCTTGAAATGCCTGCACCATGCCGTCAATCTGCCCGTCGGTGATGATGGGCGAAGCCGTGTAGGCCACGGGGAAGAGCGTGCCGTCGCGCCGGACGTAAAAATCCTCGTCGCTATGCACCGCTTGCCCCGCGCGTACCGCCACGGACAAAGGACACTCAGCCGCCGGAAAGGGCGAACCGTCAGCGTGCTTGTAATGCACAACCTCGTGGATGACGCGCCCACGCAACTCGTCCGTTGTCCAGCCGAACATGCGCTCCGCGGCCGGGTTCGCAAAAGTGACGCGCCCTTCCCTGTCCACAGCGATGAGACCTTCGCCGAGACTGTTGGTGATGGCCGTGGTCAGGTCGCGTTGCCGGCGTAGCGACTCTGCGGCCCGCTTGCGCTCGGTGATGTCGCGGGCGATCTTGGAAGCGCCGATGATGCGGCCTGTCGGGTCTTTCACCGGCGAGATGGTGAGCGATACGTCGCGCAACGTGCCGTCCTTACCCACGCGCACCGTCTCGTAATGATCCACGCGCTCGCCGCGCTTGATCCGCTCGATGATCTGCGGCTCTTCGTCCGCCCGGGCGGCTGGAATCAGCAGCGTCATATGTTGCCCGATGGCCTCGGCGGGCGTGTAGCCATAGAGTCGTTCGGCCCCCGGATTCCAACTGAGGATCGTGCCATCCAGATTCTTACTAATGATCGCATCGTCTGAGCTTTCGATGATCGCCGCCATCTGTAAGAGATCATTCTCGGCCCGCTTGCGCTCGGTGATGTCGCGCGTGAAGCAGCGCGTGTGGATAAATTGACCGTTCTCCCAATAGACGTTCGAGTTGATGAGGACGTGCCGGATCGTGCCGTCTTTACATCGCAACCGCGCCTCATAATTGTGCAGTTCGTCGCCGCGACTGAGCCGGCTGAGAATGTCGCCTATCGTCGCTTGATCGGCGTGGAACTCGGAGATGTGATGCCCGATATATTCCGCGCGCGTGTAGCCGAGCAGTTCCAGTTCGGCTTGGTTCGCCCACAGGACAAGCCCGTCGGGGCCGACCCAGTGGAGACCGACCGTAGCGTTCTCCATGAAGTCGGTCAACTCTTGCTCGCGCTTGCGTAGTTGCTCCTCCGCGCGCTTGCGCTCGGTGATGTCGGCGACGAGCGCGACCACGCCGGTCGTCTGCCCCGCAGCGTCTGTGAGTGGCGCGGTCGAGATGCTTACATCAATGAGCGTGCCGTCCTTACGCAGCCGCTTGGTCTCGTAGTTGGTGAAGCTATGCCCTGTGAGCGCCGCCTGATGATCGCGTTCCATATCCGCTTGCAGTTCTGCGGGGACGGTGGGCAGCGGCTGGTTCAACACCTCCTGCTCGCGCCAGCCATAGATAGTTTCGGCGGCCGAGTTCCACAGTTTGATCCGCCCCTCGGTGTCGAGCACGACGATGGCGAGCGGCGAGGCGTGTATGATGGCCTGTAACATCTGATTATTCTCGCGCAACATACTTATGCCCTCTAAAAGACTTCGCGGCGTTGCGCTCCGTAGCGCGAGTTGCTTGTCAGGCTGGCAGCGCCGCTACTCTGGCGCAAGCTTTACAGCCCGTTGCCGACTGATTAGTTTTGGGAAGATATGCGTCACGAAAAAACTACGCCTTAGATGATAGCAAGTCAAGACAGGGGCCGGCACATACGCAGTCGGCAGTACGCAATAGCGGAAACGCGAAGTCGGTTTGGGCCGGCGGCGTTTCTTTGTCCGGCGCATGCGATCTGCTAGTCTCAGCCGCAGCAAAAACTTGCGCGAGGATGGCAGACCAACTTGTATCCGGCCGGCAATCTCTTTATCCCCGCCCCGCACGGGCAACTCGAAGCGATCTTGAAAGAGCCGCGCGAACTGCCCCCACGCGCCGCCGCGCTCGTCCTGCACCCGCACCCGTTGCACGGCGGCACGATGCATAACAAGGTCGTCTTTCGCGCCGCCCGTGCATTGAACGAAGCCGGCGCGATCACGCTTCGTCTCAATTTTCGCGGCGTTGGCCATAGCACCGGCACGCACGACCACGCGCGCGGCGAGCAAGACGACGCCCGCGTCGGTCTCGACTATCTCGCGGCCAATTACCCACACTTGCCACTCCTGCTCGCCGGCTTCTCTTTCGGCGCGCGGGTCGGGCTTGAAGTCGGTGTCACGGATGAACGTGTGGCGGCG
>JBBRYU010000413.1:0-2568 GCA_038237345.1 Pyrinomonadales bacterium | reverse complement strand
CGAGCAGGATCACCGGATTGCGCGTCTCGGCGCGGCGCAGCATCTGAATGATCCGTCCCGGCATGGCGCCAACGTAGGTGCGGCGGTGCCCGCGAATCTCTGCTTCATCCCGCAGGCCGCCGAGGGCGATGCGGGCGAATTTGCGGCCGAGCGCGTGGGCCACGCTCATGCCGAGCGAGGTTTTGCCCACGCCCGGCGGGCCGACGAAACAGAGGATCGAGCCTTTCGGGTGTTTGACCAACTGCCGCACCGCGAGATTTTCAAGAATGCGCTCTTTGATCTTCTCTAACCCGAAGTGATCGTCGTGCAAAATCTCTTCGGCCTTCTTCAGGTCTTTGATCTCTTTCGACTTCTGTTTCCACGGCACGCTCAACAGCCAATCAATGTACGTGCGCGAGACCGTGCCCTCGGCGGACATCGGCGGCATGGCTTCGAGGCGGTGCAATTCCTGCATCGCTTTCTCTTTCGCCTCGTCGGTCATGCCCGCCTCTTCGATCTTCTTGCGCAAATCTTCCATCTCGGCCTTCTCGTCCTTACGCCCTAGTTCCTTGTGGATGGCCTTGATCTGCTCGTTCAGATAATACTCTTTCTGCGCCTTCTCCATCTGCCGTTTGACGCGCGCCTGGATCGAGCGATCAAGCTGGCGCTTCTCGACTTCGGCTTCAAGGATTTCGATCAGTCGTTGCAGCCGCCCATGCACGGAGAAATTTTCCAACAAGCCCTGTTTATCTTCAACCGAGATGCGCAATTGCGACGCGAGCGCGTCGGCCAAGTGCGACGGGTCTTGATTGCGCAAAGCGGTTTGCAGCGCGTCGGTCTGCGCTTCGGGCGCGAGCCGCACGTGTTGCTCGACGAGTTGCGCGATGCGTTGGGTAAACGCCTCGATGCGCTGGCCCGTCTCCGGCGCTTGCGGCGCGCGGCGGACAGTCGCGGTGAACGCGCCGTTGTCATTGTCCACGCGGATCGTAGTCGCGCGCTCGCGGCCCTCGACGACGACCTTGATCTGCCCGTTCTCCTGCTTCGTCGCTTGCATGATGCGTGCAATCGTGCCGACGCCGTAGATACGTTCCGGCGTAGGCTCGTCGAGCGAGGCGTCGTGCTGCGTGGCCAGGAAGATCGTGCGGTCGTTTGTCAGCGCTTGTTCGAGCGCGCGGATCGAGCCGGCGCGGCCGATCTTGAACGCGACTTTAGTGAACGGGAAGATCACGACATCGCGGATCGGCACCATCGGCAGGCGCGCGATGTCGGCGGGCGTATGGTCGGAATATTCTTCCATAAAACTAATGACTGCTTTCCTCTCGAAGACTTGCGTAAGCAGGCGGGCATGCGAGCCGTCCTGCCATTTAGACAATTAAGATTTTAGACGATTTCAATGGAACGCGCTACTGAGGGAAGATTAAGGTCGCGTTAGCCGCTAACGCTCGGCCTTAACTTTCAAAATCTCTTTGAGTTGTTTCGTCCGGTCGTTCGTGACTGCGGCGAGGCAGAAAGCTTTAACCATCGGGCGCATCGTCCCGCCGATATAGTCGCCGGCCTCGTACTCGCATTCCGTGTCGCGGAACTTGATCCACGCCAACTGGGCCGTCTTGAGCCGTGCCTGTCCATCCTTATCTTCTTGCCGCAGCACCTGCTGGTAGACCTTATTTAGTTCCGCGTCGGCCTGTTTATACGCGCGTCCCGCGCACTGGGTCGCCTCGTACTGCGAGCCGGACTGCTCGCACGGATGCTGTCCGCCCTGTGGCAGGGCGACGGGCGCGAGTAGGAAGAAGAGTACGCCTGCGCCGAGAAACTTGCGCATCGTGGTTTTCCTTTTAGGAGTTAAGACAGAACGGACGAGACTTAGCAGGTTTCGTGTCTGCCATTTGCCTCGTCCGCGCGGTTGGCTGAAACATATCAGGCGGCAGCGTCGTCCACGCCGGTCAGCGTCTCGCCGGGCACGGCGCGGCGACGCTCGACCATCTCGCTGGTGATGACGAACTCTTTGATACGCTTCTGTGAGGGCAGCGTGTACATCGCGTCGAGCAGCAACTCTTCCATGATCATCATCAAGCCCCGCGCGCCGACCTTGCGCTCGACCGCTTGGCGCGCAATCGCCTTCAAGGCGTCGTCCGTGAAGCGCAGGCGCACGCTGTCGTACTCGAACTTCTTCTGGTACTGCTTGACGAGCGCGTTCTTCGGTTCGGTGAGGATGCGCATCAACGCCGCCTCGTCCAACTCGTGCAAGACGCCAGCCACGGGCAGACGGCCAACGAATTCGGGAATCAAGCCATACCTGACCAAATCTTCCGGCTGTACACCCGCAAGCGCATCGGCGTAACGCTCCGACCCGGCCTTGATTTCCGCGCGGAAGCCAAACGACTTGTTGCGCATGCGCCGCTCGATCACTTTCTCCAGGCCGACGAACGCGCCGCCGCAGATGAACAGGATGTTGGTCGTGTCAACCGGAAAAAACTCTTGATGCGGATGCTTGCGTCCGCCCTGTGGCGGGACGTTGGCGACCGTACCCTCCAGGATTTTCAACAACGCCTGCTGCACGCCCTCGCCCGACACGTCGCGCGTGATCGTAGG
>JBBRYU010000412.1:0-2593 GCA_038237345.1 Pyrinomonadales bacterium | reverse complement strand
GACGCGCCGGCTCGTTGACGTGGCGCAGGACGTGATCATCAGCGAGCCGGACTGCGGCACGTTGAAAGGTATCTCTTCGACGGCGATTGTCGAAGGCGGCGAAGAGATCGAGAGCTTGCGTGATCGCATCGTCGGGCGGACAGCGTTGGAAGACGTGGTCGATCCGGTCGAGGGGCGCGTCATCGTCGAGTCCAACGAAGAGATCAACGAAGACCTGGCGGCGGAGATTCAACGCTCCGGCGTGCAGCGCGTGCGCATTCGTTCGGTCTTGACGTGCGAGTCGCGGCGCGGTTGCTGCATCAAGTGCTACGGGCGCAACTTGGCGACGGGCAAGCCCGTGGACATCGGCGAGGCGGTCGGCGTCATCGCTGCACAGAGTATCGGCGAGCCGGGCACGCAGCTCACGATGCGCACGTTCCACATCGGCGGCACGGCGCGGCTCGAAGAGTCGTCGAAGCACGAAGCGCGCATGGACGGCACGATCAAGTACGTTGAGTTGTTGACGATCAAAAATCGGCGTGGCGAGATCGTCGCGATGAACCGCAACGGCGCGCTCACGATCATCGATCAGCGCGGCCGCGAAGTGGCGCGCCACCAGATCGTCTACGGTTCGCACATTCAGGTCGAGGATGGGGCGAAGGTGGCTGAAGATCAACTGCTCGCCACTTGGGACCCGTTCACCTTCGCGATCCTAACGGAAGTCGCTGGGCACGTGAAGTATCAGGACTTGAAGGAAGGCGTGACGGTTGACGAAGAAGTGGACGAGGTCACGGGCCAGTCGAATATGGTCGTCAAGGACTCGCCCGACGAGAAGAAACAGCCGCGCTTTGAAATTCGCAACGCCAGCAACAAGGCGCTGAAAACCTACCAGATGCCTGTGCGCGCGAACCTAATGGTGGCGGATGGCGGAGTGGTCGAGCCGGGCGACATAATCGCCAGGATTCCGCGCGAGACAACGAAAACGAAGGACATCACGGGCGGTCTGCCGCGCATCGTCGAGTTGTTCGAGGCGCGCAAGCCGCGCGAGACCGCGATCATGTCCGAGATCGACGGCATCATCACGCTCGGGCCGATTGCCAAGGGCAAACGCAAACTGATCGTCGTGGCCGACGACGGCGAAGAGCGCGAGTACGACATCCCGCGCGGCACGCACATCAACGTGCAAGAAGGCGACCGCGTCCGCGCCGGCGAGGCGTTGATGGACGGGCCGCTCAATCCGCACGACATCTTGCGTGTGCTGGGCATGGCGCGCTTGCAGGAGTACCTGACGAACGAGATTCAAGAAGTCTATCGTTTGCAGGGCGTGAACATCAACGACAAGCACATCGAGGTGATCGTCCGGCAGATGCTGCGTTGGGTGAAAATCCGCGAGGTCGGCGACACGGAATTCCTGATCGACGAGCAGGTGGATCGCTTCCGCTTCACGGACGAGAACGCGCGCGTCGCCGACGCGGATGGCGAACAGGCGCAAGCCGAACCGCTCCTGCTAGGCATCACGAAAGCATCGCTCTCGACTGACTCGTTCATCTCGGCGGCGTCCTTCCAAGAGACGACGCGCGTGCTGACCGAGGCGGCCATCTCCGGGCGCATAGACTACCTGCGCGGTCTCAAGGAGAACGTCATCATGGGCCGGTTGATCCCCGCCGGCACAGGGATGGAGTACTACCGCAACGTCAAGGTCGAGCGCGACGACTCCGCCGAGCAAGCGGCGGCGGCCGAGCGCGCTTTAGAAGAAATGCCTGAGATTGTGGCGGCGCACGATCCCGTCACGGTCGCGGCTGCGGTTGATGGCAAAGCAAGCGATGAGGGCGCGGAATAGTCGTCACTTTGCCGTTGTTTAATAAGTGATTGAAGGGCGCTGTGGGTAAGACGACAGCGCCCTTCATACTTTGTAACAGTGCGCCGCGCCGCGACTTGACAGGGTAGGGCGTGACCCGTACAATCCCTCGTTTGGACAGCTAGTCCATTTCCCGATAGTGCAACGCTTGATGAGTTCTGCCGGTGCGGAGGCGTTGCCCGACTGCCTGCTAGGTGAGCAGTCGCTTGATAACTATTGTGGCGTAAAGGCGCAACGCGCCGCCCCGATGTTTGCGGGCGGAAACCCGCGTGGCAGCCCGCGAATGAGACGGCAATAGCCGGTTTTTCACTCGCCTTGAACAAATGCGACGCCACAGAAAAACATTTTGGCTCATGAGGGAAGCCATGATCCGCACCCGCTAATAAGGCGTAGACAGAACATCCCCTAAGTTTAAGCGAATAATTCAAACGCGCCGCTTCTTGCGCTGACTGCCGGACATAGTTCCGGCAAGAGGCAGGAACGGGAGCCTTTTGCGCTTTAAGAAACCCCGAACTCGATCAGACGAGAAGCGAGGATTTAAGAAACGTGCCGACCATCAATCAATTAGTCCGCAAGGGCCGTCAGGCGGTGAAGTACAAGACGGCCAGCCCCGCGCTGCAATCGTCGCCGCAGAAGCGCGGCGTCTGCACGCGCGTCTATACGCAGACACCGAAGAAGCCGAACTCCGCGCTCCGCAAGGTGGCCCGCGTCCGTCTGACCAACGGCATCGAGGTGACGACCTACATTCCGGGCGTC
>JBBRYU010000411.1:0-2598 GCA_038237345.1 Pyrinomonadales bacterium | reverse complement strand
GCGGGCTGCGCCGGACAGGCAAGTGCGCTGGCCGAACGGGACGGTCGCTTGTAGCTGGGATGAGCAGCGGGCCTGCGTGCGCGGGCATCGCGCGGAAGTGATGGCGGTCACCAACGTGCCGCGCACAAGTCTCTTGCCGGGCGACACGGCGGCGGCGCGGCTCGGCATCAACGCTTGGGCGCGCGGGCGCGACGACCGCGCCACAGGTTTCTACGGCCACTACACAACCTACGCGGAAGCCCTACAACTAATTGGCTCGCTCGCGCTCGGTTTGTTCATTGTCATCAAGCATAAGCGGAGCGCACGAGGGTTGCTGCTTGGTGCAGCCATCGCGGCCCTGACCGCCGCACTCGTGTTGACCGTGACGCGCGCTTCGTGGTTGGGGTTCTTCGTGTCTGCCTTCGTCATCGTGCTTACAGGCGCGCGGCGGCGCGTGTTGCTATTGACCGCAGCCATCGCGCTGCCGCTCGCGCTCGCCGGCCTCTTCGTCCTGCAACAGCAACGCCGGGTCGGCTTCATCGATCTGCACGAGGGTTCGACCGCGTGGCGGCTGGTCGTCTGGCGCGAGGGCGCACGCATCCTTGTCAGCCGGCCGCGCCATCTGCTCGTCGGCGTCGGCATGGACACGCTCAAGTATCGCTGGCGCGAGTGGGGCATGTTCGCGGGCGGCAAACTCCCGTGGGGCCATCTCCATTCGACGCCTTTGCAACTCGCCTTCGAGCGCGGCCTCCCGGCTCTCTTGCTCTGGCTCGCGCTGCTCTTTATCTACGGGCGTATGCTCTGGCGACTAGCGCGCAGCGGTGGGGTGGATAACTGGATCGAGCGCGGGCTTGCGCTCGGCGCGCTCGGCGGGCTGATCGGTTTTTGCACGAGCGGGCTGGTGCATTACAACTTCGGCGACTCGGAAGTGGTCATGATCTTTTACTTCATCATGGGCCTCGCGCTCGTCGCCCGGCAACAGCAGCAGGCCGCACAGCCAGCGCGCATCCTTGAGCAGTAAGCCAAGTGACAGCTACTATACGCGCGCAACTGATCGTAGCGGTTCAGACCGCTCGGACTAAATCAAACCCACGAAAGCTTGGGACAACAGGGCAAAACTATCCACGAACCCACACGAAGCGACACGAACATGCGTGTGTTCTGCTTCGTGTGGGTTCGTGGATAAACGTTTTTCGCTTTCCGGGCCATGTCTTATGTGCTTCGATTTAACCTCCTGTTATCCAAGCTAAAGATAAGAGATGCTTGATCTCGCGCACATCGCCGGCAAGAACGACACCGATAAGGCCGTCCACACGCACTACCTGCGCAACTACGAGCATTACTTCAGCGACCTACGCTAACAGGAAGTGCGGCTGCTTGAGCTTGGCATCAAGACCGGCGGTTCGCTTTTACTCTGGCGTGATTATTTTCCACGCGGCTTGATCGTTGGGTTGGACATCGAGCCGGTCGAACTTGCTGACCCGACGGGCCGCGTGCGCACCTATCAGGGCGCGCAGCAGGACACAGCCCTCCTCGACCGGATCGCGCGCGAGCACGCGCCCGCCGACTTCGACATCATCATTGACGACTGCGCGCACATCGGTGTGCTTGCCCGCGCCAGTCTCTGGCATCTGTTCGATCAGCACCTGAAGCGCGGCGGCGTGTATGTCATCGAGGACTGGGGCACAGGTTATTGGAGCAGTTGGGTGGAAGGCATCGGCTATCAGCCGCACAGTCGTGCGCTTAGCCCCGCGCTCTACCGCATGACCCGCATCTTGGCGCGTTTGCATCAACACAAAGTGGTCGCGCGCATACCTTTCGCCAGAGGGCTACTGGCGCGGCTGAAAGCGTTGGCGCTCAAGGCGCAGTATCACAGCCACGACTATGGCATGGTGGGGTTCGTCAAGGAGTTGATAGACGAGCTTGGCATGGCGGACATAACCCATCCGCAGTATGGCACCACGCCGCCCCGGCCGTCGAAGTTCACGGAACTGCGCATTTCACCCAGCCATCTTTTCATCATCAAATCTTAGGCGGCCGTTGTATGTCAGCCAATGGCAGCAGACCATAATGCTTAGTAGCATGTTGTCGCCTGCTCTGTCTGCGGCGGCGCAAAATCGTATGCGGTGTGATGAGACCGGCGAGCAAGCGCGCGGCTTCTGTGACGGAGGGCGCGGCGCGCAAGTTTGGCAAGAGCAACTGCAAGGCGGTCAGCTTACGTCCCTGCCGCATAAACTCCTGCGCGCTGCGAAAGCGCGCGAGCGCTTGATAGCGGGCTAGTTCATCCGCGCTGAGACCTAAATGCGCGGCGGCGCGTTGTTGCGCGGCGAGTCGTTCGGCGAGCATCATCGTTAAGTTTTGACTCGCGTTGTCAGCATGCTGCCGCCACGCAGAGAGGACATACGGATCAAAAGCGAACTCGCCCGCACCGCTCAGGCGCAGGTATAGCTCATAATCTTCGAGCCGCGCCCGTTCGTTCCACGGGCGCTCAGGCAAGGCCGCGCGCCGGTACACGACGGTCGGGCTAAGCGGCGCGAGCGTGGTCAGGAGCATCGCGCGGGCGTCGCCGTCCACGTAGCGCGCCCAATCAATCGTGCAATCAATGATGCGCGCCGCATC
>JBBRYU010000410.1:0-2610 GCA_038237345.1 Pyrinomonadales bacterium | reverse complement strand
CTTCGCGCCCGAATACTATTTCATCGAGGACTACGCGGGCGACGTGCCCTATTACAACTACTACCGCGCCGATACCGAACCCAAAGCGCGCATCTACGTCGAAGACGGCTACGCCCGCCCGCGCATCCGCGAGATCAGCGAGGTGAGCGAAGCAGTGCGCGGGCTGCAACGCTACGAACTGCATCGCGTTTGCTTCCCGCCTGAAGTGAAAGAAGAAATCTACGCGCTCTATCACGACGCCGTGCCCGTCGCCATCGAAGGCGGCGGCTAATTGTGGTTTAGCGGCAGCCGCATTAAATCCTTGTCCGGCATGTCTCAACCTGCTGTTATACATGCGAGACCAAGTTGCGCCACGCGCCTGTTCACGCACGCGTGCGCCTGTCTGATCTTTTGCTACGCGCTCACGCCGGCCGTGCATGCGCGCCCAATGCTGATTGCATTGCTTGATCTGGGCGAGAACGCAACGGCTGAGCGCGCGGCCGATCAACTCGTGCAAGGTTTCGACAAACTGTCAGACTTCACTGTCGTCAACCGCGCGCAAGCTCGCGCGGCGGCGCGCGGCGTGGGTTATAAAGGCGCGCTGAATTTGTCGCTCGCAGAAGCGCGCGATCTCGGCGCGGCCATCGGCTGCGACTTCATGATTGCGGGTGAGGCGCAGACATTACGTCGCTCTGCCTTCGGACGCGCGGACTACTTCGAATCCTATGCCTCGCTCTTTCTCGTCAGCACGCGCACTGGCCGTCTGCTCTTATGGGAACAGCCGAGCGCCGAGGCCGCGAACGCACCGGAAGCAGAACGTGCGCTGCTCGCGGAACTCGGTCGCCGCCGCGCACGCTACGCCGAACTGCTGCGCGCTCGGCGCGTTGCGGAACACAACGAAAAGATGTTAGCGCTTGAACGCGACACGCCCGTCATCGCGGACGTGCCGGAGGCGGACAGCGCAGAGGCCGCGCACTTGCGTGCGCCGCGTCCCTATCGTCGCTTGCAGCCGCGGTACCCGGACACGGCCGCGCGCATGGCGGCGGAAGCGACCGTGGATGTGCTGGTCGAGATCGACGCGGCGGGCGAGGTCGGCAATGTTGAAGTCGTGCGCTGGGCCGGTTACGGCTTAGATGAAGCGGTCACGACAACCGTGCGGCAGTTGCACTTCTTCCCTGCCCGGCGCGACCGCACGCCCGTGCCCATGCGCGTGCTGCTGCGCTACAATTTCCGCAAGCCGCCGCCGCCGAAGGTATAAAGCAGAACGCAAAGCCATGATGATAACGAGGCGCATGAAACGGAGGCGGACAGTGTGTGCGCGTGGCTTGCGCTGCGTTGCGCTCTGTGGCCTGTTAATTTTCAGTGCGCCGGAGCGCGCGGCGTTCGTTCACGCACATGCGCCGGTGACGACGGCGACGAGCGCGGGCCGGGTCGCGATCTTCGACGACGTATGGGCGACGGTGCAAGCGCGTTATTACGATCCGGCCATGCGTGGTGTTGATTGGCCGGCGTGGGGCACGTCTTTGCGGCCGGCGGCGGAAGCGGCGCGCACGCAGGATGAGCTTTACGCGCTCCTTCGTCGCCTCGTCGCGCCGCTGCATGACGCGCACACGCGCGTCTACGCGCCCGGCGAGTACACAGACTGGCAGCACACGCGCTATCTCACGGTCGGCGTCTCGTTGCGCGAACTTGCAGGCGCGCTCGTCGTCGCGCGCGTCGAGCGCGATTCACAGGCTGCACGTGCAGGCGTGCGCGCGGGCGATGAGTTGCTTAGTGTTGACGGCGAACCGGCCGCCGCTCTGTTTGCCCGGCGCAATGTCGAAGTTGCGGCTAGCGCAGCCGACAAAAACGCGCGCCGCGAAGCACTTGCGCATCTGTTCGACGGCCCGCGCGATGCATCCGTCAATGCTGTCTTCGCGGACGAGCGCGGGCGGACAAAGACGGTGCTATTGCGGCGCATGTGGGCTGAGCGTGCGCCTGCTATGCACGTCCGGCGCGCAGGCGCATTCGCCATCATCGACTTCAACACGTTCACGCAAGAGATCGCGCTTCAGTTGACGCGCGCGTTGCGCACAGACTTGCGCGCTGCACGCGGTCTCGTCCTCGACCTACGCGACAACGGCGGCGGCGATGCGGAAGCGATGACTGACATTGCCTCTGCTTTTCTGCCTGCGGGCACGAGCCTCGGCCGCTTCACCGACCGCGCCGGCCAAATCACCTCCGCGCCGCAGACGCGCGCCGCGCTGTTGCTCGCGGCCGATGAGGTCGCAAATTTTCGCGCGCCCCTCGTCCTGCTCACGAGCGCACGCACTGCCAGCGCGGCCGAAGTCTTCGCCGCCGCCTTGCATGAGCGCGGACGCGCCACGCTCGTCGGCGAACAGACCTGCGGTTGCGTGCTGGGCATACGCCGTCGCCACACGCTGCCCGACGGCGGCGCACTCGACCTCAGCGAACTCGACTATCGCACCGCCAACGGCACACGGCTCGAAGGCGCGGGTCTCACGCCTGACGAGACCATCACGCCGCTTCGTGCCGATCTAACGGCCGGCCGCGACCCCGCCATCACGCGCGCCCTTGAATTGCTAAAGGCACGATAATCGAAGTGCATACTGCCGGGAGCGCAGGCATCCT
>JBBRYU010000409.1:0-2622 GCA_038237345.1 Pyrinomonadales bacterium | reverse complement strand
TTGCCGCGCTCATTGTACCTGACCTCGTCCATGATGTTGTAAATGAGCAGCACGCCGCGCCCGGAAGTCTTGAACAGATTGGAGGGATCGCAGGGGTCGGGAATTTTAGTCACCTCGAAGCCTTCGCCTTCGTCTTCGATGGTGAAGCGCGCCTCTTTGGCGGAGAGGTCGGCGGTGATGCGGACGAGTTTGTTCGTGTCGTACTTGTTGCCGTGCTTGACGGCGTTGACGAACGCTTCGTCGAGCGCGATGAAGAGATTCGAGCGTTCGGGGTTGACGATGCCAAGTTGCACGACGCGCTCGTGCAGATAATGCAGCACACCGTTCATCAACGAGAGATCGCTCGGCAACTCGAACTCGATCTTCTCATGCACAAAGGGGAGCACCTTCACGTCTTCGACGAAGCGCAGCTTGTAGCTCAAAGTCTTCTCGACGATGGCGCGCAGCTCTTCGTGGTCATAGGGGCGACGCAGGAAGTTCGATGCGCCGAGTTTGAATGCTTTGATGATGCCGTGCTGCTGCGCCTCGTCGGATGAGACGACGACGGGCACGACCAGACGTTTGCGCTTGACCTCGCTCAAGACCTGCATGCCACCATCGGCGTCGTCGGTCAGATCGCTGATGACGAGATCAAACTCGTCGAGGTCTTCCCGGGCGAGCGCCTCATCGCGGTTGCCGGTGGCGACGACATCGTGGCCCAACTCGCTCAACACCTGCGCCAGCAGCGTGCGCAACTCTTCATTGGCATCCACGATCAGAATGTGACGTTTGTCCATCAGGGCTTTAAGGCGTCCCGTGTCACAGCTTAAAAACGGGGAGGGGTTCGAGCAACAACTGGTCGAGCAACCTGTGTTCGCTAAACTGCATTACGCCCCTGTGAGCGGCGAGGTTTCCGAATATAGCACACGCGCCCGCCGTGCGCACAAGCCTGCGATTTCGCCCGCGCCGCGCCTTTCTGCTAGACTCGCGCCCGGCCGCCGAGCGACTTCATGCAAGCATCAATCGAACAGCCGTCGTCCGAGCAACAGGAGCGCGCAGACCGTTATGCCGCCGCGCTGGCCCGCGCGGACGCGCCCGCCGATCTGTCCGCCTACACGTTCAAGCAACGACTGACGATCCGCGCTGCCGACCTCGCCTTCTACCTGCTCATCAAATTCATCGGCGGCACGACGCGCTTTCACATAGAAGGCTGGGAGCATTGGGAGACAGCGACGCGCGCCGGGCGGCAACCGATCTACACTTTCTGGCACGACCGCATCATGCTCGCTACCTACTTCTGGCGGCAGCGCGGCATCGTCGTCATGACCTCGCGCAGTTTCGACGGCGAGTACATCGCGCGCTTCATCCAACGCTTCGGCTACGGCGCATCGCGCGGCTCCAGTTCGCGCGGCGGCGTCGGCGCGCTCGTCGAAATGGTGAGACTGATGCGCGCCGGGCGACCCACCGCCTTCACGATTGACGGCCCGCGCGGCCCCCGCCACGAGGCCAAGATGGGCGCGATACTGTTAGCGAAAAAGACCGGCTGCCCCGTCCTCCCCTTCACCGTCAACGCCGCGCATTTTTACGCCGCGCCCAGTTGGGATCGTTTTCAAGTGCCGCGCCCCTTCACCCGCGCGCACGTCCGCATCGCCCCACCGATCTCTGTTCCCGCAGATGCGGACGAAGACACACTCAACGCCAAGCGCGCCGAATTGCAACGCGCGCTTGATGCGATTAGCGACTAAAATTCTCACGCAAAGGCGCAAAGACGCAAAGCAAGAATGCTAAGAACCTTTCAATCCCTTTGCGCCGTCTTTGCGTCTTTGCGCCTTTGCGTGAGGTTATTATGCCTCTACGTTCTCTCGGTAGCGCGCGGCGAACAGCGTGTAGTAGGATTGCGCCACATAGTCTTACCAGCCTTACACATTTTTGCGGAGGAGCCATGATCAATCAGGAACGCATCAAGAATCTCTTGCTCGAACTTGTCCAGATCGATAGCCATTCGCGCAGGGAGCGCAACGTGGCCGAGCGCATCAAACAACATTGTGAGGCGCTGGGCGCAACCGTCGAGATCGACGACGCGGGCGCGCAAGTCGGCGGCAACTCCGGCAACGTCATCGCGCGTTTCCCCGGCACGATCCCCGGTGCGGAGACGATCATGATGAGCGCGCATATGGACACGGTCGTGCCCGGCGAAGGCGTCAAGCCCGTCATCGACGGCGACATCATTCGCTCCGACGGCACGACTGTTCTCGGTGGCGACGACAAGAGCGGTTGCGCCGTCATCATCGAAACCATTCGCTGCCTGCAAGAGCAGCACATCCCGCACGCGCCGATTGAAGCCATCTTCTCGATCTGCGAAGAAGTCGGCCTGCTCGGCGCGAAGCACGTGGACATGTCGAAGCTGAACGCGAAGTATGGTCTCGTCTTCGACTCCGACGATCCCGGCTTCCTTTTCACCAAAGGCCCTTCGGCCAATCACATGGAGTTCCGCATCCATGGGCTTGAGTCGCACGCGGGCGTCGCGCCCGAAGAGGGCATCTCCGCGATCCGCATCGCCGCCGAAGCGATTCATAACATGAAACTCGGCCGCATAGACGCAGAGACGACCGCCAACATCGGCGTCATCGAAGGCGGCAAGGC
>JBBRYU010000408.1:0-2627 GCA_038237345.1 Pyrinomonadales bacterium | reverse complement strand
TGCGCCGATGATCTGTATGTTCGGGTTCTGCTCTTTGAGGAAGCGGCCCGTGCCGGAGATTGTGCCGCCTGTGCCGATGCCGGAGACGAAGTGCGTGATCTTGCCGTCGGTCTGCGCCCAGATTTCCGGCCCCGTCGTGCGATAGTGCGCTTCGGGGTTGGCGGGGTGCGCGTACTGGTTCGGATAGAAAGAGTTCGGCGTCTCGCGCGCGATGCGTTGCGCGGTCGAAACGTAATGATCGGGCGTGCCCGGCTTCGCCGTGACCGGACAGATAACCACGTCCGCGCCCAGCGCCTTCAAGTAACGCGCCTTCTCGACCGAAGCCTTCTCGGTCATCACGAAGATGCAGCGATAGCCTTTGACGGCCGCCGTCAACGCCAGCCCGATGCCGGTGTTGCCCGAAGTCGCTTCGACAATCGTGCCGCCGGGTTTTAATAAACCTTCGCGCTCGGCCGCTTCGATCATCGCGCGCCCGATGCGATCCTTGACCGAGTAACCGGGATTCAAACTCTCCATCTTAGCCAGCACCGTCGCCTTGATCCCTTGCGTCAGCCGGTTCAGCTTGACGAGCGGCGTGTGCCCCACGAGGCCCAATATATTCTCTTGATAATCCATCCGCGTCTCCGTCTAATTTTGTTGTTAATGAATTTCGCGCTGGCTCTAGTTATACAACGGAACGCGGGACGGCTGCTATTAGCGCGCGCTCAGCTTTTACGCACGCACCACGTCGTCATCGCGCGCAGGTTCTGCACGTTCGTCGTCTTGAGCGGCTCAAGCCACTCGCCGCCGAGCGTGTGCGTCGCGGCCGTCAACATCTGTTCATCAACGAGGAAACGTTCGCTGCCGTCGGGCAGGTGAAAACGGCCTTGTCCGAGCGGTAGCACTAGCTGCTCGATGCTGATCGTCGCCGCCAACCGCGCGAAGAAGATGCCGCCAGGCGCAAGCACGCGCCACATCTCCGCGAGCATCTGTTGCCAGTGCGCCGCGCCGCGCGCGAAGTGCAGCACCGCGCTACTGATGACGAGATCGAAACTCGCGTCGGCGAACGATAGTTGCTCGACCGGCTCGACGCGAAAATTCCCCGCAGGCAGTTGCGGCGCGAGTTGCGCGGCGAGGGAGCGCACACGCGCGATTGCCTCGGCTGCCTGATCGACCGCGCACACGTCGTAGCCCGCACGCAGGAAATAGACGAGATTGCGCCCGTCGCCGCAGCCCGCGTCGAGTACGCGCATCGTGGGCGTGCAGCGCCCCTTCAACAGTTGGTCGAAAAGATAGATGTCTATCCCGCCGAACCACTGGCGCAGATTAAGCTGTGTCATCATCAAATCGCCCATAAATCAATGTTGGAAACTACTGAGCGCGCCCACGCCGGGAGCGCAGGCATCCAGCCTGCGCTCCCGGCAGGCGCGCACGCTGCTTAAATTCCGTCACGGTAAATCTTCGCGCGTGACGCCGTCGATCTCCATGATCAGTTCAGCGCCGTAAGCGCGGGCGGGCGTTTGAAAGCCGGACTTGAACGTGCCGGCCAGCACACGCGCGACGATGGCAAGCGCGGTGTGCGCGGTCAGCGTGTAGCCTTCCGGCCCGCGCAGGCGTCCGCTCGCGCGTCCACCCGCATCGTCCGTCACTTCGCCCCACACGTAGCTGCGCCCGCGCGCACGCTCTGCATCACTTGGCCCCGCCGGTTGCGCGTCGATCCTGCTTTTCAGAAATCGCTGTACGGTCGGCGTGCCCAGCAGCCCGGCGAACGGGCGACTCGCCTTCATTAACCAGCGCACCGGCGGCGGCATTGCAGCATAGACCTCGATGTTCGGAATGCCGGTGCTGTAGTAAGCGGTCGCCACATCGCCCCAAGGGATCGTGCTGACGGTCGTGGGGCCGCGGCCCAGATCAATTTCGCGCGTGCGCCAAGCGGCGGGCACAGGCGTCAGCCGGCCGTTGCGGCGGACGAGGCCGCCGCGATTGATGTTCTCCACCATCGTCGTCGCCGTGCCGTGCGAGATGCGCCCCGTGCCCTGTATGGCCAGCGTGAGTTTTGTCGCCGACGGCAGACGCTCTTTCAGGTGCACCGCCAGACAGTCCGACGGCACTACATCGAAGCCGACGCCGGGCAGGAGCATGACGCCCGCCGCCTGTGCTTCCTTGTCGCGCGCAGCCAGCGATTCGAAGACCGTCGCCTCGCCGGTGATGTCCAGATAATGTGTGCGCGTGCGCAGGCACGCATCGGCCATGGGGCGCGACGTACGGGCAAAGGGGCCGGCGCAGTGCAGCACCACGGCAACATCGTTGAGCGCAGCGGCGAGCGCGTGTGCGTCGTCGAGCGCGCACGCGCGGTGTGCGAGTCCTAGTTCATGCGCCAGCGCGGCGAGCTTTGCGCTGTTGCGCCCGGCCAAGACGGGGCGCAAGCCCCGCGTGGCTGCGAGCCGCGCGACAAGGTTGCCGGTGTAGCCGTTCGCGCCATAGAGGAGAAAATTTTCGGCCATATATATAATGCTCCCCAAAATCTGAACCAGCACCTAAGGTGGTAAATTCGCTGCTCAAACGGGAGCGACAAATGAGCAAGCAGCGAAAGATTTACAGCGCCGACTTCAAAGCAAAAGTTGCTTTAGCGGCCATCAAGGGACAAC
>JBBRYU010000407.1:0-2665 GCA_038237345.1 Pyrinomonadales bacterium | reverse complement strand
CGTGATGCTCTTTTATCAGAACCTGTCACAGGGTTTCGACATGTACGGCGAACACGGCTTCAACGCGATCTTAGGCTCGGTCAACACCAAGACGTTTTTGCCGGGCTGCGACCTCGTGACGGCGCGCTACGCTTCCGAACTAGTCGGGCAGACGACCGTCTGGGGGCGCGGCTTCGACGACGCGCCCGGCACATGGAACGACAAGACGCGCACGACCGAAGCCGGTCGCTCGCTGATTGATCCGGCGGAAGTCCGGCAACTGCCCGTGCACGCGCAAGCGGTGACGATTGTCGAGACGATGCCGCCGGTGAAATGGACGTTCCCTAAATCGGCGAAAACAGGAGTGCGCGCCCTGCCTCGTAAGTACGGACGCCCGCGCATCGTCAACTTCATCGAAGCCGAACGATAGACGCGCGAGCGTCGTTTCGCCGCGACTGAACAGTTGAAGCTTGCAAGCGGGGCGGCTGGAGACGCGGCAGGAGATGAACAGCAACCCGCGCCCGCCCGCGCACAAGCGTCATCCGCTACACCTGAAGGCGCGGCAGACGCCCACCGCGAAGAAACGATAAAGAACGATGCCAGCGAGCCGATGGTCATATCAAAGGTCGTATCTGAAGAAGTCATCAAAGAGAAAACGCGCGACTGCATGGATCATCTGATGGCGCTCTTTGACAGTCCGCCGCAGCACGCAACGTCACCGCCCGCAGTGCCGGTTGCTCATCCTGCGGAGACGACGCTTGAAAGAATTCTCAATCCTTGAAGAACCGGTGCTTAAATTCATAGAGGGGCTGGCACGTCGCTATGACAAACGAGCAAGCACTTAAAACCAATCGCGGGCGCGGCGGAAGGTTGCGCTTCACTTTTATCATCGCTGCACCGGCCCTCGTTTTACTCGTCGTCGCGCTCGTCTTCTCGGCATGGGCGCGAAACAATGAGCGGGAAGCGAATATGCCTGCCCCGGCGATGGAAACGGTAGTGCTTGCGTTGCGGACGTTTCATCAGCAGACGGGCAGCTTTCCGCGCGACTTCCGCGAGCTGAATGAGCGAGTGTGGCGCGGGCGTCGAAGCGGGCAAATCTCGCCGGACGGAACGTCTCTCGTCGCGCCTGCTTCCCGCTACTATTACACGCTTCACACCGTCAATCCGACTGACCCGACCCGCGCTACCGTCCCGGCGAAAGCAGGCATCTGGGCTGTGCCGACGGGCGAACGGGCGAAGGAAGCCGCAACTTATTTCTGGTACGTCACGCCGCGCGAGATTGAGCGGTGGATGGGACCCGCGCTCACGCGCGAGAACATCGGCGCGATCAGAAGCATCCCGTCCGAAGAACAACTCGCGCTGCTCGTCATGACCCGTCAGCCCGCCAGTGCTGTTGCCTCCCAGCCCACGTCAAAGGGGATCTTTTCTATTTTCGGATTCTAAAATTGCAGCACTCCAAAATCGCTGTAAAATCTATCGCGTCAGTGTGTAGCGATGCGTAAACTGCTCGCGTTGGTGATCAGCATTCATTTCATGCGCCGCCGTCTTGTTTAATGGTTGGCGGCTTACGGTGTCGTGTGAGGAAGATGCGACCGTCAAGGCTTGCTCATGCATTCGTCCGATTGAATGGCTGACACGCTGTTCGACAAACTCTTCGTCAGGATTATGAAGATGTGCGGTCGCAGTTTCTCGTTGCGGTGCTGAACGCCGGAAGTCTTCTGCTAAAGGCGCGACGTGGGCATGAGCGGCGAGAGCGGTTTCATAGTTCGGTAGCAACGCATCCCGCCGCGCGCTCTCGTCGAGCTTATGTTCGCGGTCGTGTGTTTCAATTAGTTCGCGGTTGGCGCGAAGCGTGGCGGGAAGTTCTTTGACGAGATTTGCCGTGACGGAATTTATCCGCTCATCGTCCAGGTTGAAAGCCGCCAAGTCGTAGCCCGCCTGTTGAAATGTCTGCTTGATGATGCGGCTGACTGCATCGGTGTGCCGGATGTGCCCCGTCTCCAACGCCGTCACACCTTGTCCTCGCACAACGCCCGTCAAGTATGCGGCGACTTTCGTTTCCATCCCGTCGCGTATCAGCTTGAAAGTCTCTGTGCGCTCCAGCGCACGCGCCTCACGCTCTTGGTGCGCGTCGCGCTCTGAAGCCTGAAGCTGCTCATCAATCCCGCCGAAGCTCTCCAGAAAGTCGGCTTTTGCCCGAGCAGCGTAAGCGACGAACTCTTGATGCTGTAGCTGTTCGCGCGGCGTAAGTGCCGACCGGATGGCGGCTAGTTGGTCTTTTGTTCGCGCCCGCTCTGTCGCTTGTGAGTCGCCCGTTTGGTTATTGAGTCTTTGCTCATAAACTTTTGCGTGTTGAGGATCGAGAACAATCTTTGTGAGCGTCCGTAAATCTTCCGCATCATCCGGCGATAATCCTTTCGCCTGCAACGCGCGTTTTGCCTGTTCGGTGTGCGCTGCGAACGAACGTGCAAGCACACCGGAGGCTGTGCGTGCGCGAAGCTGCAATTCGCCGCCGCGCTCGATGGCTCGCTGTAAGCCGTCAGCCTGCTCCGGCACTGCTTGGTCGTGAGCGAGATTTGACCGGTGTGCGACGCGCTGTAAGTCCGTCCACGCGAGAGCGAATGCCGTATCCTTGAACTCGCGGCGTTGCGCTTCGGAAATCTCCATTGATTGCGCCGCGCGGATG
>JBBRYU010000406.1:0-2674 GCA_038237345.1 Pyrinomonadales bacterium | reverse complement strand
GCCCATGTAGAAGATTGAGAAGCCGGCATCGCGCCGCGCGTCGCCCTCAGCATAGAGATCGCCGACCATCGTGCTGACGTTCGGCTTCAGGAAACCTGTGCCGATGGCGATCAAGGCGAGACCCGCGTAGAAGTTGGGCATCGTCTTAAACGCCATCGAGAAGTGCCCGCAAGCGATGATGACGCCGCCGATGAACACGGCGCGACGTGCGCCCAGATATTTGTCCGCGAGCCAACCGCCGATGAGCGGCGTCCAGTAGACGCTCGAAGCATACGTGCCCATGATGAGACCCGCGAACGGGCGGTCGAAGGCCAGCCCACCCTTCGCGATCTCAGTCGTCATGTAGAGGAACAGGATCGAGCGCAGGCCGTAGAAGCTGAAACGCTCCCACATCTCGGTGAAGAAGAGTGTCGTCAACCCGCGCGGGTGACCGCCTAGTCCGCTCGTGTCCGGCGCGTTGGCCGGCGTCGCTCCCGTCTCGTCAAACGCCACACTCATGGTTCGCTGCTCCTTAAATTTAAGTTGCTTAACAGATCATTTTGCCCGACCCGCGCGCGAGTTAATCGCGGGGCAAGCGCACGCTGCTTAGAGCGGGCGGCGCGCGTCAAGGGTTCGCCGGCCACTTAACTTTGAGCATTATTGTCATTTGCGCGAGGCGCGTCTAGTGCGAACGACCACCGATGTGCGCGGCGGACGCAGATACAGCCGACGCTACACCGCGTTTGTCGCGCACGTTTCTCTTCCACAAAGAAGCGAACCGGATTAACATAGCCGGCACAGCACGAACAATTTTCTAACATGGGAGGCGTATATGGCCGACAAGCGCAAACGCATGAGCGGCAGCAAGAGTGAGAGTGGGGGAATCATCTCCAGCGTCGTTGATCAGACGACGCACATCGCGGGAGAGACCACGCGCATCGCCGGCGAGATGTTGGACAGCGCGGGCAACGTGGCCAACACGGCGCGCGAGACCGGCGCGGAGTGGGTCAAGGGCGTCAGCCCAACCGCGGCCGAGATGCTCCGCCCCGGCAGTAAGAAGAAAGCGGTGGCGGGCGGGCGCGCGGCCCGGCAACCGGTCAAGACGGCGGCCAAGGCGACGACAGGCGCAACGCGGGCCGCGCGCTCGACAGCCAAAACGGCCGACAAGGACACCAAGCAGGTCACCAAGACCGCGAACAAAGCCACGAAGCAAGTCGCGCGCAACGCCCAGAAGGTGGCGAGCGGCGCACGCAAGAGCGCCCCGGCAAAGAGCAGCAAGAAAAAGTAGGCTGCGAGCGAAAGACATTTATCCACGAACACACACGAACCGACACGAACATGCATCTGTTTTGGTTCGTGTTAATTCGTGTGAGTTCGTGGATAGCTTTCCCTGTTGGCCTAATCTTTCGTGATTTGATTTAGTAGCCGCAAAGGGCGCGTAACGGTCTTTTGCGTCCTGGCACACCCGACGATGAACGCTTTAGTAGTTGATGATGAGGGACTGATCCGCGACAACGTGGCCGAGGTCTTGCGCGCCGAAGGCTGGACGGTCAGCGAGGCCGTGACGGCCGCAGATGCGCTCGCCATGCTCCGCATTAATGATTGGGCGCTCGTCTTCTGCGACGTGCGCCTCGGCGACGGCGCGCAGGACGGCTTCGACGTGCTGCGCCGCTTCAACGAGGAACAGCCCGACGCGCAGATCGTGTTGATGACCGGGCACGGCTCAGCCATCGGCGCGCTCGATGCCGTCTCCTCCGGCGCTTACGAGTATCTCCTCAAGCCTTTCGACATAGACGACGTGCGGGCCATCGCGCAATCCGTCCGCGCCAGCCACGAACGACGTGAGCGACCCGGCATCACGGGCGAACTGCAACCTCTGTCCGCGCACAGTTCAGACATTGAGTTGGTGGGCCGAAGCGGCGCGTTCGTCGAAGTGATGAAACTCGTCGGGCGGGTTGCGCCGAAGAATTTGCCGGTCTTAATCACGGGCGAGTCGGGCACGGGTAAAGAAGTTGTCGCGCGGGCCATCCACTTGCGGAGCGCGCGTGCCGTGCAGCGGTTCGTCGCCGTCAACTGCGGCGCGATCCCGGCGGAGTTGATCGAATCGGAACTGTTCGGGCACGTCAAAGGCGCATACACCGGCGCGCACGCCGACCGGCGCGGAACTGTGGGAAGAGGCCGACGGCGGCGCGATCTTTCTTGACGAGATCACGGAGACGACGCCCGCCTTTCAAGTCAAACTTTTACGCGCGTTGCAGGAGGGCGAGATTCGGCGCGTCGGCGCGAACCTGACGACGCACGTGGATGTGCGCGTCATCGCGGCGACCAATCGCGATCCGGAAGAAGAGGTGCGCGCGGGTCGGCTGCGCCAGGATTTATTCTATCGTTTGAACGCGGTCACGCTTTATCTGCCACCCTTGCGCGAGCGGCGCGAGGCCATCATGCCTGTGCCCGTGTCGCCGACGGAGATTTCGATCTGCCCGTCCACTTCGCGCGTCGCCAACGTTAATGTCCCGCCTTGCGGCATCGCGTCCACCGCGTTGATGACCATGTTGACCAGCACCTCGCGCAACTCCGACTCGTCACCGAGTACGAGCGCGTTCGAGCGTATCTGTAACTCCAGCCCGATATGCACGTTCGCCGCCGCCGCGCTGTCTTTCCAACGCGGGCGCGTCATCTCGCTCACGTCCAACAG
>JBBRYU010000405.1:0-2682 GCA_038237345.1 Pyrinomonadales bacterium | reverse complement strand
TTGACCATCGGCAAGCAGGTCTATAAACAGTGGCAGGAGGGATCGAGCGAGAACGTCTCGAAGTGGTTGTATGTCGGGCAACTCGCCACCTCCATCGGGTTCACGATTTATAGTTGGCTTGTGCGCAATTGGGTTTTCGTCGTGACGAACGGCGTGATGATCTTGAACGGGCTGGCCGGCTTATTGATCGTGCTCCACCATCGCCGGCAGGCGCGCGGCAAAGAGCAGCCCGTCGGTGCGCCGCAGACGCGCCGCGCCTGATGCCGGGGAAGTGTATAATCAAACTATGGACGAACGAGATTTCTTTGATGAGCGACAGGAGTTGAAGCGCGCGAGCTTCAGTTGCCCGCATTGCCGCGAGCGCGCCGATTATGAGGTGCGTTGGCTGCGGCGGACGAAGAAGCAGCAGTTGCCGCGCGGTGCGGGCGAGCAGGATCGCGCGCGTTTCCAAAAATCGCGCGACTACATGGTGCGGATAGACGACATGCTCGCGTGCAAAAACTGCCGCAAGCGGTTCGACATACCGAACTCGCAGTCGGTGGTCTTCATTTAACGTTAGACTTGCGCCAACACGTGCGCGCCTTCAGCGGCGTGCAGCGCTGCACGCGGAGGACAAAACCAGATGGATGAACTCGTCAAACAGATCACGGAACGCACGGGCATCTCGGCGGCGCAAGCGCAGACCGCAGTTGATACCGTGTTGGGCTTCTTGAAAAACCGTCTGCCCGCGTCGCTTGCCGGGCAACTCGATGCACTCATCGGCGGCGGCGCAAACGTGGCCGGCGACTTAGCGGGCACGGCCGGCGACGTAGCCGGCAACGTGCTCGGCGGGCTCGGCGGCATGCTCGGCGGCAAGAACGAATAAGACTAAGCGAGATCGTTACCCGGTTGATATGCAACCGGCGCAGATACACGGGGAGGCGGCGCGTGACGTGCCGCCTCTAAGTTTTGCACCAACCTGCGCGCCCTACGCGTCCGCGGCCGAGTTCACCATGACCGCCGCGCGCTGCGATGAGGCAATATCTGTCTCCTACCGCTAACCTCGCCCCGCATATCGGCCCACGGGCCCGCCCCGCTGGGCATGCGGCAGCCAACGCGGCGCATAAGTTCTGCCACGCGCCGGCAAGGACGCAGGCGGCAATAGTCAGAGGCAAGCAAGCGGTTGAGGTCGAGCTGACGGACTCAGTCGGCATCGTAACGTTTCAATTTACGATAGAGGGTGGAGAGGTCTATGCCGAGGATATTGGCGGCGCGGGTCTTGTCTTGATTGACGGCGGCGAGCGTCTCAAGGATGTAGCGGCGCTCGACCTCGGCGAGCGTAGGGCGCAGCCCGTCGGGGTCGCGTACGGGCAGTGCGCCGCCGGCCGCGTCGCGCACGCGCGGCGGCAGACTGGCGAGATCGAGTAGTTCGCCGCTCAAGGTGAACGCGCGCTCGACGGCGTTCTGCAATTCGCGCACGTTGCCGGGCCAAGCGTAATTGATAAGCGCGGACATCGCCGCAGGTGCGATGGGCTTTTCCGTTTGCCCTTGCTCGCGCGCGGTGCGAGCGCTGAAGTGGCGCACGAGCAGGGGAATGTCGTCGCGTCGCTCGCGCAGGGGCGGCAGGTAGATTTCGATCACGTTCAGCCGGTAGAACAAATCTTCACGAAAACGGCCCGCAGCCACTTCCTTTTCCAGATCGCGATTCGTCGCACAGATGATGCGCGCGTCGAACTCCACCGCGCCGCCAGCGCCGACGGGCGTGACCTCGTGCTCCTGCACCGCGCGCAGCAGACGCACCTGCATCGCCGCGCTGACCTCGCCGATCTCGTCGAGCAACACCGTCCCGCCTTCGGCCGCGCGCAGCAAGCCCGGCTTGTTCGCCACCGCGCCGGTGAACGCGCCTTTGACGTGGCCGAATAACTCGGATTCGAGCAACGTCTCCGGCAACGCGCCGCAGTTGATCGCGACGAACGGGCGGTCGGCGCGCGGGGTGTGATGATGAATCGCCCGCGCAATCAATTCCTTGCCCGTGCCCGATTCGCCTTGAATCAAAATGTGCGTATTCGTCGCCGCAACCTTCTCGACTAAACGAAAGACAGCTTGCAATGCCTCGGACGTGCCGATGATCTCGGAGAAACTGTAACGCTGTTCCAACTCGCGCCGGAGCGCGCGGTTCTCACTGAACAACTCACGTTGACGCAACGCGTTCTTAACCGACTGCAATAGGTCTTCGTTAACGAACGGCTTCGTGATGTAATCGTAAGCGCCCTTACGCAGCGCTGCGACCGCCGAATCAACGGACGAGTAAGCGGTCATCACGACGACTAACGCCTCCGGGTCTATGTCCTTGATGCGATCAAGCAAGGCGAGACCGTCCATGCCGGTCATGCGTATGTCCGTCAGTGTGACGGCCACATCTTCCGCCGCGAAGCGTTCTAACGCCGCCTCCGCGTTAGCCGTTACTGCCACGCGATAACCGGCCTCTGCCAGCAGACGCGCGATGATGGCGCGCATCAGGTCTTCGTCTTCAGCGATGAGTATGAGCGGTGATGTGTTCATAGTTATTGGGATTAAGACTTGGCAATGATGTTCGTTGTCTCGGCCGCGTGCGGTAATTGGTACTCAAGTTGCGCGCCGACAGTTTTAGCTTCGGCCATGTGCTTGAAATGTTCGTTATGCTTGGTGAGAAAGCGTGTCATG
>JBBRYU010000404.1:0-2696 GCA_038237345.1 Pyrinomonadales bacterium | reverse complement strand
CGGCCTTCCACGCCGGCCACATGCCGAAGATGATGCCGACGCTGGCGGAGATGCCGATGCCGACAAGGATGGCCCAGAGCGGCACGTAAGCCGGCAGCGGCGAGAACCGATTCATGGCGAGGCTGACCAACTCGCCGACGATGAGACCGACGAAACCGCCGATGCCGGTCAGCACGACGGCTTCGATCAAAAACTGCGACAGGATGTTGCCGCGCGTCGCGCCGACCGCCTTGCGGATGCCGATCTCTTTCGTCCGTTCAGTCACGGACACAAGCATGATATTCATCACGCCAATGCCCCCGATCATGAGGGCGACGAACGAGATGGCGGTCAAGACGAGCGCGGTCGCGCCCGTCAGTTGATTATAAAAATCGAGCAGCGAGTCTTGCGACGAGACGCCGAAGTTGTTCGGCGCGCTGAGCGGCACGTGGCGGCGGCGGCGCAACAGGTCGGTGATGTCGGCCATCACGGGGCGCACGTCGGCGCGCGTCTGCGGGCGCACGATGACGAAGTAGACGGTCTGCGGCGGCTGCACCTCCGGATAATATTTCTCATACGTCGTGAGCGGGATGAACAGCGAGTTGTCGCGCGACTGGCCGAAGAAGTTGCCGAGCGTTTGCATCACGCCGATGACGCGAAACGGCGTGCCGCCGATCCTGATCTCTTTGTCGAGCGGGTCTTCATACTTGAAGAGGGCGCGCACCACGTCCTGCGCCAGCACGCAAACGTTGGCGCGCTCTTGCATGTCAAGCTCGTTGATGAAGCGCCCGCGCTCGACGTACTGCGAGTGCGTGTACTCGTAATACTGCGTGACGCCAAGCAGGATGGGCGTATCGGTCTGCTGCTGGCCGTAGCGAATGGTCTCGGCGATCTTGCGATAGATGGGCGAGACGCCGGCCACGCCGGGCAGTTCGCGCATCGCGGCGGCATCCGCGACGGTCAAGTCCTTGCGCTGCCGTTCCTCTGCGTTCGGCGGCCGGCCGAAACTCGGATCGAACTTCGAGATGAAGATCGTGTTCGACCCCAACGACTCGATCTGCTCGGCAAACGCGTGGTTCAAACCCTGTATGATCGAGACCATGAAGGTCAGCGTGATCACGCCGATAGCCACGCCGAGGATCGTCAACGCCGAGCGCAGCTTGTTCGCCCTGATCGTGTCCACGGCCATCGCCGCCGATTCTCTGATGTCAGCGAAAGTCATGGCCGTAACTTTACTCCGCTCTCAATGCTTCAATTGGATCGAGCCGCGCGGCTGTCCACGCGGGCCAGATGCCGCTGACGATGCCGACGACGGATGAGACGCTGACGCCCAGCACCGCCGACCAGATGCTGATGAGGAGCGGGAAACTCATCAACGCGGAGATGCCGTAGGCGAGCGCGAAGCCGCCGAGGACGCCGAGCGCGCCGCCGGTCGCGGCGAGCAGCACCGCCTCGATCAGGAATTGCAGCAGAATATCTTTCTGTCGCGCGCCGATGGCCTTGCGGATGCCGATCTCTTTCGTGCGCTCGGTCACGGACACCAGCATGATGTTCATCACCACGATGCCGCCGACGACGAGCGAGATGGCGGCGACGCCGATGGTCACGAGATAGATGTTCGCGGTCGCTTTTGCGTAGAGATCGAGAAAGACCGCCTGCGTGTCAATCGTGAAGCCGTCCTCTTCGTCGTTGAAACTCTTGCCGCGCCGGTTGCGCATGATCGTGCGCACCTGATCCTCCGTCTCCTCAATCATCTCCGCCCGCGTCGCCTGCACAAAGACGACGAGCGCGCCGGTGTTCGTGCCGAAGGCTTTGCGATAAGTCGGGTAAGGGATGTAGACGTAATTGTCGCGCGAGAAGCCGAAGATTTTACCGAGCGCGTCAGGCAGGCCGATCACTTTGTACTCGCGCCCTTCGATGCGTATGTCCTGCCCGACGATCTGCGCGGGCGGTGTCGTGCCGAACAGGTTCGCGGCCACGTCGGGGCCGATGATGCACACGTCGCGCCCCGCCGCCTCTTCACTGTCCGTCCATTCACGCCCGGTGGTGACGTTGATGTTATCGAAGCCCAGCACCGACTGCGTTGTGCCGCGCACCAGCACGCCCTCCGACTTCTGATCGGCGTGCTTAACGGTCGCGCCCGTATTCCACGCCATGCCGGTGTGCGCGCACAGCGAGCAGTAGCGCACGATGGCGACGTAGTCGTCCTCCTCCATGTTCTTCCGGCGGTTGAACTTGACCAAGTCCTCGCGCGAGAGGATGACCTGCGGCTTCTTCGAGACGGAGAAGACGGTCGAGCCTTGCGACGAGAAGGTCTGCGCGACCGTCAGGTCTAAGCCCTTGATGATCGTGACGACGGCGATAACGGCCGCAACGCCGACGACGATACCGACGAGTGTCAACATCGTCCGCAGCTTGTTGGCGCGCAGCGAGCCGCCCGCGATGCGCAGCGATTCGAGCGCGGTGTAGACGAAGAGCCAGCGCGAACCGGCGCGCCGTTCGCCTTTAGATGTGGCGCGCCGATGCCGCGCGCCGTTTGCTTGAGCCGGTGTTGACTCAAGTTCTGCGCCCGGGATTCGCTCTTCCGTCAACATGGGAAACTGATTATGCCTCGGCAGTATTACGGAATGGTTGCCGGTTTTGTTTGTGCCGCGCAACCGCTCAGTACCGCCTGCGATTAAATTGAGACCGCCTTGTGCCGGGAGCGCGGGCCACAT
>JBBRYU010000403.1:0-2700 GCA_038237345.1 Pyrinomonadales bacterium | reverse complement strand
GCCGACCTACGGCAACAGCGGCAAACTGCAACAAGTCTTCACGAACCTGATCTTAAACGCGCGCGATGCGCTGCCCGATGGCGGCCGCGTCACGCTCACGACCGCGAGCGAAGCCGACACGATCATCGTCGAAGTGATTGACACAGGCATCGGCATCGCGCCGGAGAACGTCGCGCGCATCTACGATCCGTTCTTCACCACGAAGGGCGTCGGGCGCGGCACGGGGCTGGGCCTCGCCGTCAGCTATGGCATCGTGCAAGAGCACTCCGGGCACATCACCGTCCACAGCGCGCCCGGGCGCGGCACGACTTTCCGTATCACCCTCCCCACCGCCCACGCCCGCGCCCGCCTGCAAGCCGCGAGCGACTAAACACGTGCATCCTCCGATCTCAAATCTCAAATTTGAGATCAATTCTCTTTGTGCCCCCGCCGTGCCCTCTGTGTTGAAATTGATCTGACCCAACAAGCAAACGGCGTCATGCTAATTCCCTCGCTGCGTCTTTTTCTTTCCCGTGCTTGGTGCTAAGCTCACGCCCGTTCCAGTTCCAATAATTCAGTCACAGGTCGAAGCAGCATGACACACAGTTGTAGGCTCGTAAGACGGAGCGTTTGCTGGTGTGCGTTGGCGTGCGCGTGCGCCGCGCTGTATTGGGCGACGGCGGGCGCGGCGGCCGGCGGTGGAGACACGTTCGGGCAGACGCTGATGCTGCGCTTGCGCTCGTTCGCGGCAGGCGCGAGCGCGCAACTTGAGATCGAGCCGACGAAGACGGGCGGGCGCGGGCGGCTGACCGCCGCGAACCTGCCGCAGCCGGCTGCGGTCACGCCGGGCGCACACACCTATCTCGTCTGGGCGACGGGCGGGCGCATCATCCGGCTTGGCGAGTTGCGCCGCAACGCGCGGGGCAACGCGATGCTCCAGTTCACGCACCCCGCGCCGTTCGAGCGTTATAGTTTGATCGTCACAGCCGAACAGAGCGCACGGGCCGACCATCCGGGCGGCACGCCCGTCTTCTCCACCCGCGCCAACGAAATCACGGCGCTCTTTCCCGCGCCCGCCGTGCGCCCACGCATAACGACGACGACAATGAGCGAGTCCGCCACCCGCTCGCCCACGACGCGCACAATCGTCCGCGGCACACGAAGCGAAGTCGGCAACGATTTTTACGCGGGCATTGCAAAGGTGTTGAGCAGCGCCGCGAGCGCGCGTGATCTGACGCTCGTCGGCACGCGCCTCGCGCGACGTGCGCGCGGACAAGCGCGGGTCGCCGCTGCTGCCGGCTCGGCTTACGTGCGCGCAAACTTCCGCCTTGTGCCGCCACCCGCGCGGCTCGGCGCGAGCCGTTATGTACTATGGGCGCTGACACCTGCCGGCCGCTCCGTCTATCTCGGTAGCCTGCCGCCCTCCGGCTTGAACGGCGCTGACCAGTATGTCCGCGCTGGAGGTGTGGCCAGCGCTCCGTTCGATCTGCTGGTCACGGCCGAGCGCGGGCGGCGCGTCGTTGGCGTGCGCCGCGTGCTGGCGACACCCAGAGCGCAACGCGTCTATCAAGGTCGCCGCACAAAAACAGTGACAAGCGGCAAGTGACAAGTGACAAGTTAAAAACTTGCTTGCTCGTCACTTGTCACTCGTCACTCGGCACTGCTTTAATCTCCTTATGGCGAAGAAGGGTTCAGTGCTCGTCGTTGACGACGAGGAGATCATGCGCGACGTGTTGGAGACGTTGCTCTCGGCGGAAGGCTATCGCGTCGATCTCGCCAAGACCGGCGAAGACGGCATCGAGACCTACGGGCGGCGCGCTTACGACGCCGTGCTGATGGACGTGTCCATGCCCGGCATGGGCGGGCTGCGTGCGCTCGAAGAGTTGTTGAAGGCCGACGAGGACGCGGTCGTGCTGATGATCACGGCCTACGCCACGTTCGACACGGCCGTCGCGGCGTGGGAGCGCGGCGCGTTCGGCATCATCCGCAAGCCGTTTCAGAACGAGCAGGTGACGGCGCAGGTCGCCGCCGGCATCAAGCGCCGCCGCAAGGACGAAGAACGCCAGACCTTACGCCGTGCCCTGAGCCGCACACTCAAACGCGGCGAGATCGTCGGCCGCAGCGAGAGCATGCAGGCGATCTTTCAACTCGTCGATCAGGTCGCGCCCGCGCGCTCGACGGTTTTGATCACCGGCGAGTCCGGTACGGGCAAAGAGTTGATCGCCCGCGCGATCCACGAGCAGAGTCCGCGCGCCGCGCGGACGTTCATTCCGGTCAACTCGTCAAACATTCCTTCAGGTCTTTTAGAGTCTGAACTCTTCGGGCACACACGCGGCGCGTTCACCGGCGCGGTCGCCGCGAAGAAGGGCATGTTCGAGGTGGCCGACGGCGGCTCGCTCTTTCTCGACGAGATCGGCGACATCCCGCCGGAGACACAGGCGCGGCTGCTGCGCGTGATCCAGGAGCGCGAGTTCACGCCCTTAGGCGACACCACGCCGCGCCGCGTGGACGTGCGCATCATCGCCGCCACCAACATTGATCTCAAAGAAGCCGTGCGGCAGGGCGCATTCCGCGAAGACCTCTATTATCGCCTCGCCGTCGTGCCGATTGAACTGCCGCCTCTGCGCGAGCGGCGCGAAGACATCCTGCCGCTCGCGCAGCATTTCATCCGCAAGTACAACGAAGAGAACGCGCGCCACATCTCCGAGCAACTCGCGCCCG
>JBBRYU010000402.1:0-2708 GCA_038237345.1 Pyrinomonadales bacterium | reverse complement strand
GGCGGCTTCTATCCGGCGACGGGCGCGAGAGTGGATGCGGTTGTGAGCGGCGGAAGCTAAGTCGGCGAATTCGGGAAATGCGTTAACGTAACGCCGGATAATTGTTTTTTCAGATTGCAATTGCGGGTGTTGCTCAATGAGATTGAGCAGCCCGTCAACGGTCAAACTTCGTCCGGATTTAGCGGATAATTTGTTGAGCAGGGAAGCGACGAGCGCGTCTGATTTCATCTCGAATGAATCGAGCGCAGAGCGAAGTTTGGAGCGAGCGATGCGGCGCAAAGCGGCGTCTTCAACGATCAGTTTTCCGTCGATGTAAAGCATAAGCGTCTCCTTTGAGAATTGGTTTCTCGGAACGCTTCTCTACAGTCCTTCTAAAATTCGTTCGTGGCAGGATGGCAGTGCTGAAGACCACACGCAACGTGGCATAAAAGTTGAAGATGTTATGGGCAGAAGTACGGACTAACGCCTACTCGTTTCGGCAAGTCGGGTTGGCGAATTTACCGAAGATCAAACACGAATTGGAGCGGATGAAAACCATGGCGAAGGATGAAGCGAAGCAGATGCGGGACGAGGCGAAAAACAATCGGCGGGCGAGCGGAGAGACAGGTAGTGACGTGCCGCTCGTCAGCGCAAAGCGCGGCAAGTTCGCGGCATTGGAGAACGCGAAAGTCGAGGCTCTGGTGTTCGCGCGGCTTGAGGATTACAAGACGTTCGTCGCCTAAGTTGAGGGCGAAGAACCGGACACGGGTGCGATCATCAGCGCGGGTCTGGAGATGCTCTTTGACGCAGACCGTGGCTTCGAGCGGTGGGCGACGGAGCAGCGCCGGAAGAACCGAAACGGCGTGTCCGCTTCGGCGAACGGCAACGGCGCGAAGGGCAGCGCGGCGGCGGCGGGATGAAATTAAAGAAGTGCGAGGCTACGAGAGGTCGTAGATGATGTTGGCGTACTCTTCGGCTTCGCTCGCCGCGAGAGAGCAGATGCAAGAGTTCGGCGGCCCGGCCTACGGGCATCTTTTGCGAGACGATGATGACGCCCGGCGAAGTCTGTGCGGCGATGAACTCCCGGAAATGGCCGGGCATGGTTTTGCGGTCATGCGAGACGAGGACGCGCCCTTCACGAGCCACCAGAGCGAGCACGTCAGGATCGTCAACGTCGTGCAGGCCGAGAGCAGGCGCGGTCTGAAAATCTACGACTGGGTCGAGACGTTTGGTGGCGACAACGATGCGCTGGTCGAGGTCGTTGTCGGCTTGAAAGCGCAGCTTCATGGACGGAGCGCCGGGGCGTTCTGGATGATGGCATCAAGACGCCGATGAGCCTGCGGATATTCGGCGCGCACGCGCACACGAAACGCGGCGTACTCCTCGTCAGCCTGTTGTAGATAGGCGTCCACGTCGGCGCGACTGTGCAGGTAGAAGGCGATCGCGCCGTACACCTGTTCGAGCGTTAGCACGGGGAAGCAGTCCGCTTGGATGCTCTCCGGCGACAAGCCTTCGAGGAAGCGATACACGACGGAATCGAGCGCCACTCGCGTTCCTCGCACCCGGTAGCCGCCATCGCGCTGCTCAATGTAATCGGAAGTGTGCATGGGCGGGATTATAGCGCATCGGGCCGGCAATTGTTCAGGTGATTTTAGCGCGCGGCGGGCGCTTGTTTGCGCTTGTTTGCCCTGTGAAAGTGTAACCCGGACGCTCACCAGTTAGGGCAAGCGTCCGGGCATTTTCCGTGCAAGTTGCGCTATAAGGGTTGGGCGCGTCTAGCTGAAGTCAATGTCGTCGCCTTCGTCCGTGCCGTCAGCGGACGCTTGCGCGTTAGCAGGGCGGGCTGCGGATGCGGGCGCGCTCCCGGCGCGTGCACCGCCCCTGTTCGAGCCGCCGGTGAAGTTGAAGTCGGAGACCTGAATGCCGAACGTGATGCGCTGGCGTCCTTCGCGATCAGTCCACACTTCGGGGCGGAATCTGCCCTCGACGAAAATCTCCGCACCCTTCTCGAAGTGCTGCGCGATGGTCTCAGCGCGCTGCCCCCAGACCGTGCCGCGAAAGAAGGTTGGCGTGTCCACGTACTCTTTCGTTTTCGGATCGCGGGCGCGGTCGTTGCTGGCGACATTCAGGGTGCAGACGGGCGTGCCGGTCGGGGTGTAGCGAAGCTCCGGGGCGCGCGTCAAGTTGCCGAGGACTTGGATTCTGTTAAATGACATTGTGTGCGTTTCCTTTCTCGTCTCGTGTGTTGATTGATGGTTTCTCGGTTCACCCTCTATGGGTGAAGACATGTGCTGCTGACCGCTCTCTTTTTCTCTTTGTTCACTTCAGGAGCGAGAGAGAAGCGGATGAGAACTTTCGATTTCCGAGTTGCTTTCAGTGAATCGAAGTCACGCTTTGCCGGCCGCTTCCTTTTGCTGCGTCGCTTTACCCGTGACGTGCAATGGGAGGCGAAATAACCCGCACACGAGCGGCGACCGTTCATCAACGAACAGTCGCCGCTCAGGTCGGGGAGACGGGGTGGAGCTAAGTCCACATTAGGCAGCGGAAGCAGGGAGGGCGGCGGCCATCTTTGTTCCGGCGACGGGCCCCGTCGGGCCGACGGCGAATTGCGAACGCTCTTTCAAGAGTTCCCATGCGGCGGCCTGGTCTGCGCGCGTCAAGGTGTGGACGGGATGCTCCGGCTTGTTGCCCGCGTAGAACGCCCAACGGAAGTAGCGCAGCTTGGCTGT
>JBBRYU010000401.1:0-2718 GCA_038237345.1 Pyrinomonadales bacterium | reverse complement strand
CGCGCTCACACACGCTTACGCGCTCAACGGCGAGCGCGACAAAGCAAACAAGATTCTCGACGAGTTGCGTGAAATGTCAAAGCAGCGTTACATCAATCCATATTTCTTCGCCGTCGTCTATCTCGGTCTGGGCGATAAAGAGCAAACCTTCGCGTGGCTGGAAAAGGCATATCAAGACCGCTCGGCTTTTCTGATCTGGCTGAAAGTCGAACCGCAATTCGACCCGTTGCGCGCCGACCCGCGCTTTCAAGATTTACTGCGGCGCATTGGCTTACAGCCATAACGCGCGTTGCTAGCGCGCTGCCGAAGCGTGTCATTGGACGCGAGCGGAAACAGCTACTTTCATCGAACACGCTTCTTAAATTTCAGCTTGTCCGTAGCCGGTTTACGCCCGCGTCAACTCCGCCGTCCGCACTGATCTCTAACCTCTACTTTTGAGCAAGCCACCGCTCATCTTGGGCAAGATTTGACGCGACAGCGCGTGGCTTGAACGCTATGCTGGCGGCAACATTATGTGGAGGGAATCAAAACAGATGGCTACGAACAAAGGCGCAGAGATCGCTCCGGCAAAAGGTAAGTTGGGCGTGCTGCTCGTCGGTCTCGGCGCGGTGAGCACAACGTTCATCGCGGGCGTCGAGGCGATCAAGAAAGGTTTGGCCGCCCCTATCGGCAGCCTGACGCAGATGGGCACGATCCGGCTCGGCAAGCGCACGGACAATCGCGTGCCGAAGATCAAAGACCTCGTGCCGCTCGCGGAGTTGAACGACCTTGTCTTCGGCGCGTGGGATATTTTCCCTGCTTCGGCCTACGACGCGGCGCTGCACGCGGGCGTGCTGGAAAAAGAGTTGCTTGCACAACTACGCACGCCCTTGCAGAAGATCAAACCGATGAAGGCCGTCTTCGATCAGTCGTATGTGAAGCGGTTGAGCGGCCCGAACGTCAAAGAGGGCGCGAACAAACTGGAACTGGCCGAGCAGTTGATCGCAGAGATCGCCGAGTTCAAACGCAAGAACAAGTGCGCGCGGCTCGTGATGGTCTGGGCCGCCTCGACCGAAATCTTTCTCAAGCCCCACGCCGTTTATAAGACCCTTGCATCCTTTGAACAGGCGATGCGCGACAATCACAAGGCCATCGCGCCGTCGATGCTCTACGCCTATGCCGCGCTCAAATCCGGCGTGCCATTTGCCAATGGCGCGCCGAATCTGACCGTTGACATTCCCGCGCTGCGCGAACTGGCCGAGCAGAACCGCGTGCCCGTCTGCGGGAAAGATTTCAAGACCGGCCAGACGTTGATGAAGACGATGATCGCGCCCGGTTTGAAATCGCGCATGTTGGGTCTGCACGGCTGGTACTCGACCAACATTCTCGGCAACCGCGACGGCGAAGTGCTGGATGATCCCGAATCATTCAAGACCAAAGAAGAATCGAAGCTCTCCGTCCTTGAGTACATCCTGCAACCGGATGTCTATCCGGAACTCTACAAAGACTTCTCGCACGTCGTCCGCATCAACTACTATCCGCCGCGCGGTGACAACAAAGAGGGCTGGGACAGCGTAGACATCTTCGGCTGGCTCGGCTACCCGATGCAAATCAAGATCGACTTCCTCTGTCGCGACTCGATCTTGGCCGCCCCCCTCGTGCTCGACCTCGCGCTCTTCCTCGATCTGGCACAGCGCACTGGCATGAAGGGCGTGCAGGAGTGGCTCTCTTTCTACTTCAAATCGCCCATGACTGCGCCCAAGCTTTACCCTGAGCACGACCTCTTCATCCAACTGCTGAAACTCAAGAACACTCTGCGCCATCTGCGTGGCGAAGACCTGATCACGCATCTTGGCCTTGAATACTACGACTGAGCAGGTGCAGTTCAAGCCTGACATTCAACTCACTCTGGGAACGCGCTGCCGATGGCGGCGCGTTCTTTTTTTGGCTGACAGGCGCAGCCAAGCGTCATCCGATGGCGCGGCATTAGCGGTCAACGTTTTGGTGAGATGAAAGTGCGTTTTGCGTGTAGTTGGACTCCAAAAACCCGGATAACGACCGTCTGTGTCAGTCAGACGCTGCCATGAATTGTCAGCGTGAACGGTTGCTCGCATGCGGCGGCGCGCACTTTTTTTCGCCTTATCGCATATTTTGTGGTGACAAACGGCTCGTTGTCGTTTATATAGTGTTCCCGCTTATGCACATCACCTTCGCGGGCAACGCTTTGCAGCCAACCGGCGTCGCCCGTTTCGCATCAATGACAGTTGCGGATCGTTCTTTGCATGGAGCAAGAGTGCGGCGACCTTGCCGGGTCGCTGTCGTTCTTTGCGGCGCGTACGCGAGGTCAGTTGCATCCTGTAGCCTCGCTGGTTCGTAAATCATTTGCGAACGCGATAGATGAGCGCGCCCACGACGCTTCAGGCAAGGAGGACGGTCACATGCTTGCGACGATGGAAAGACAAAAGAAAAACACTAACGAGCCGGTCTTTCTTGATCCCGATCAGAAAAGCCCGCGCGCACAGGAGTTCGAGGAGAAACTGGGGGCGCGGATCGTTGGGCAGGAACGCGCAGTGCGCCGCATGAGCGGGCTGTATCAAATTTTCCTCGCGGGCATGAACCCGCCGAACCGCCCTGTCGGCACGATGCTATTTTTGGGGCCGACCGGCTCCGGCAAAACGCGCGTCGTCGAGGCGGCGGCCGAAGTTTTGTTCGGCGACCCGAACGCGGTCACCAAGATCG
>JBBRYU010000400.1:0-2747 GCA_038237345.1 Pyrinomonadales bacterium | reverse complement strand
TACGTCGTCGCCGCGTCCGCGATTGCCGGGCACATCGTCGAGCCGGAAGAGTTTCTCACCGAACGCGCAACGGAATTTGTAGGTGCATGATGGCGCTCCACTATCCCGGCGCGGCGGCGGACGTGACCGCGAAACGCGACAAGTACGCGCGCATCGAGCGCGAGCGCCGTTTTCTGTTGCGCGACTTCCCCGCCGGCCTTGAGCGCACGCACTATCACACGCAAATCTTCGACAACTACATCACGGACACGCGCCTGCGCCTGCGCAAAATCCGCGAGCCTTACAAACGCGAGTGGACTTGGAAACTGACGCAGAAGTTCGCGCCCGACCCGACGGACTTCGCGCGCACGTTCATCACCAATATCTATCTCTCGCAATACGAGTACGAACAACTTGCCGTCTTCGAGGGCAACGAGATACGCAAGAATCGTTATCCTTACGAGCACGAAGGCCGCGCTTACTCAATTGACGTTTTTCTCGGCACGCTCTGGGGTTTGATCCTTGCGGAGACGGAGTTCGCGTCTGACGAAGAGATGAACGCGCTCACGCCGCCGCCCTTCGCCGTGCGCGAGGTGACGAACGACGAGATGTTCACCGGCGGCCGGCTCGTGCATCTGACGAGCGATGAGATTCGCGCCGAGTTGCTGCGGCGCGGCGACAGCAACGCACCGCCCACCGAGGCAGCAACCGCCGATGCCTGAGTCCGCGCCAACCATCTACACCATCGGGCACGGTCGCCATCCGTGGGCGTACTTCCTCGCGTTGCTCAAGCAGTATGAGATTGAACTCGTCTGCGACGTGCGCAGCGCAGCCCGTTCGCGCTGGCCGCAGTACAACGGGCGCGTGCTGGAAGCGTCGCTGCATGCGGCGCGGATCGGTTACGAATGGTTGCCGGAATGCGGCGGCAAAGTCGTCGCGCCGCCGGAAGAATTAGGGCGTGGGCTTGATCGCATCATGGAACTCGCCGCCGACGCGCGCATCGCGCTGCTCTGCTCCGAGTCGCAACCATTAACGAGTCACAAGCAGCCGCGCGCCCACTGTCACCGCGTCGGCCTACTCGCCTCACCCTTGCGCGCACGCGGCGCACGTCTCATCCACATCCTGCCCGACGGCGCAACGCTCGAAATTGACGAGACAACGCTGCCGTCTATTTGGTAGGACTGCGGCGAGCAATAAACTAAGCGGCGTAGTTACGTATTTATGGCCCGAACGGAAGTAATTTGAAATCAACTTTGTAGGTCAACACACGCACATTTTTCAATCCCTTAACTGCATATTTGAGGGCATCGTCAACATCTTTGGCGATAATGATTCCACGGGTTTGTTGACCTTGCTTAGCAAGATTCTCATCAACCCAATTGATATATCTCAAGATTTGCCCGACAGCGGCATCGCTACTTTTTCCACGCTTCAATTCAAGTACAACAAAATCTCCGCTTGATTTATCAATACATAGAAAATCGATACTCCATGAACCGGCCGGGAACTGCCTTCCGCTTTGTTCGTCTGATTCATATCGGACTAGACCTGCGCCGAAGTTGATATTCTTCCAATTCTTATCTATGAACTCTTCCAGATGAGCTTCTAGGGCGAATTGACTTTCGCTAAGAATAGCATCTTCCAGTTTGCTGATTTCGGCGAGCGGCAACTTACGTCCATCTACAATTGCTCGAAAATCATCCTCTGATAATTGCCTTACACCACCCTGAAAATAGGCGTACCAATTCTCTTTGTTCTCAATAAATTTTAGAACTGGAACCAAATCTTTGACTGAGCGGGGATCATCCCATAACTCAATATGCTCAAGGATGACGCCATAGTCTGGGCGGTAAAACGCCTTGCCATGACCGTATTTATCTTTTTGGTCGTCTGAAAGCGTAAAAGAGCTTGTGGCGAGAGTCGCTGTAGCTGCAAATACCATAGGTGGCCAACCAGCGTAGAAGGCTACGCGATCACCTTGCTTAAGATAACGACGATTGGGCGTTCTTTCGCCAAGTCCCCAAAACTTGTCACTTATACGTTGCTTTAGAATATCTTCTGCTTCAAGTATCTCTCCGTCTGCTTTTTTATGTGTTACGGTAAACATCCAGTAATTCATGTGCTACCTCCAACGATCATTTAAACACTTAACAGATGTTTATGTACCCGCAGCCTCGGCAGTCTCGCCGTGTGTGTACTCACCGGCGTGGGCGCGGGCGAAGTAGGCGGCGAGGAGGAAGGCGAGGAACATGATGGCGGCGGCGGCCCAGAAGGTGCGGAAGAGCGAGGTGTCGCTCAGGTTGTGTAGCCTCTGATCGAAGCCGTAGGTGGCGACCGCGCTGAAGATGAGCCACGCGGAGATGGTCGGGCCGACGGTGCGCGCGAGGCTGGCGACCGATTGCGTCACGCCCAGTACGCCGCCCTGTTCGCCCGCGCCCGCGCTCTTCGACGCGAGCGTTTGCAGCGACGGTGTCGCCAGCGAGTTGCCGAGCGCGAAGCCGCCCGCGACGAGCAGCAACCAGAGCAGTCCGACCTGCGGCCCCAGGTAAGGAATGGCGAAGAGGCTGCCCGCGAACAGGAGCGCGCCGATGACGACGAGCGGCAGTTCGCCGAAGCGTTTGACCAAACGCCCGATCAACCCGCCTTGTATCACGACGCCGACGATGCCGACGAACATGAAGATGTAGCCGTTGTGCAGCGCGTCGTAGCCGAAGCGGTACATGGTGAAGAGCGCGAACGAGGTCGTCATGATCGAGAAGGCGACGACG
>JBBRYU010000399.1:0-2769 GCA_038237345.1 Pyrinomonadales bacterium | reverse complement strand
TCGGTCGTCTCCTGCGCGTAGCGGTCGCGCGAGCCTTCGCGCATCGCGCCGATAGAACCCATGCCGCGATAGGCTTTGAACGAACGCCCCTGAAACAGGATCAACTCGCCCGGCGACTCTTCCGTGCCCGCGAACAGCGAGCCGATCATGACCACGTCCGCGCCCGCCGCAATCGCCTTCGCCACATCGCCCGAAAATTTCACGCCGCCGTCGGCGATGACGGGCACGCCCGTACCGCGCGCCGCCGCGACACAGTTAGTGATCGCCGTGATCTGCGGCACGCCCGCGCCCGTTACTACACGAGTGGTACAAATTGATCCCGGCCCAATGCCGCACTTGACCGCGTCCACGCCCGCGCCAATCAACTCGCGCGTGCCTTCGCCCGTGGCCACGTTGCCGGCGATGAGTTGCGTCTCCGGGAAGCGCCGTTTGATCTCGCGCACGGCTTCGATGACGCGCGACGAGTGGCCGTGTGCGGTGTCGATGATGAGACAGTCCACGCGCGCTTTGACAAGCTCGGCGGCGCGCTCGCGGAAGTCGCCGGTCGCACCGATGGCGGCGGCGACGCGCAAACGACCGAGATCGTCTTTGGCCGCGTGCGGATACTTGATCGCCTTCTGTATGTCTTTGACCGTGATCAGACCTTTGAGCCGTTTGTCGCCGTCTATGACGAGCAGCTTTTCGATGCGGTGCTTTTGCAGCACGGCCTTCGCCTGTTCGAGCGTCGTGCCCACGGGCACGGTGACGAGCGGTTGCTTCGTCATCACTTCGGTGACGGGCACGCCGAAGCGCGTCTCGAAGCGCAGGTCGCGGTTGGTGATGATGCCGACGAGGTGGCCGTCTTCGTCCACGACGGGCACGCCGCTGATCTTGTAGCGCTCCATCACGGCCAACGCTTCACTCACAGGCCGGTCGGGGCGGATCGTCACCGGATCGACGATCATGCCCGACTCGGAGCGCTTCACCTTATCAACTTCTTCCGCCTGTCGTTCGACCGACATGTTTTTATGCACGACGCCGATGCCGCCCTGCTGCGCGATGGCGATGGCGAGCGCGGCCTCGGTCACAGTGTCCATCGCAGCCGAGCAGAGCGGGATGTGCAAGGAGATGTTGCGCGTGAACTGCGTTGCGGTATCGGTCTCGTTGGGCAGCACATCGGAGCGGCCCGGCACGAGTAGCACGTCGTCGAAAGTTAAGCCTTCGGTGAGATCGTCAGTTAGCATGATGAATTATTACTGCCTCCTCAATAATGAAAGGATCGGGCGCGCGATTTCGCGTGGCTTGAAACAGGATTGAACTGTGCGTGTCCGGGAGCAAATAGGAGCGTAACAAAGCGCGTGGCATGCGGCAAGCGCCGGACAAGACGCGCAGATGCGTGGTGTACGTGGGCGCGAATTGCGGCGTTAAGGTTGTTGCAATAGCCGGGCGTAATCGTCCTTCGTGATCAGCATCTCGACGAGCAGCTTGCCCTTCGCGTCCGACGACACGGCAAGGGCACGGCCGTTGATCGTGATTTCGAGTACCTTCGCTTTACTCGGCGAGTATTGCAGACTCAAACTGTCCGTCGCCGTCAATTCCTTGATTTGATCCGCGCCCAATGTGCCGTCCGATTTCGGTTCTGCATCTACGCGCGTGCGCAACCAGACCGGCTCGCCCTTCGCCTTGATCTGCACGTTGAGGCCCTGCGCGGCGACGGGTGCGGGCACGACCGGCGACGCGTTCTGCGGCAGCACTACCGGCGGTGGATTGGTGTTAACCAAGGGCGCGGACGTGTTCGGCGGTTGCGTCGCGTGACTCTGGTTGCGCCGTTGATACCAGTGGAGCGCGGCATAGACGCCGAGCGAGATGACGGCGAGAATGAGGACGCTCAAGAGCACGGTGACGAACGGCGAGCGCGTCGATTCGCCTGCCATGTAGATGCGCGAGGGCTGGCGCGAAGTCGCCACTTCGTCCGGCTCGCCTTGCGCGCGGGCCGTGCGCTCGTAGGCCCTGAGCGCCTCGGCTTCGTTCATGCCGGCGAGCTTGGCGAAGGCTTTGACGAAACTGCGATTGAAGATGCCGCCGGGTAGATTCTTGTAGTCGTCTGCCTCGATGGCTTCGAGGTAGCGCCGCGAGATGCGCGTCTGATCCGAGATGTCGCGCAGGGAGAGGTTACGCGCCTCGCGCGCACGACGCAGTTGTGCGCCGAGCGACGACTCTGCCCCCGTGCTCTGTGCGCGCTCGTCGGGCGTTGGGTCAGAGGTTTTGCCGTTCACGTCTCGCGTTGTTGTAGAAGACTTATGGCTGCCCGCCAGTCATGCGCAAAGGTTGCTCGCGCTTGTTTGTGCTCGCCCGACAGGACTTTGCGCGCACTATAACGTGCGCCGCGCGCGAGTGTCAAACTTTAGGCCGGTCAGACGGATGCGCGTCGCTTGATTCTTCGCGCACACGGTGCTAGGTTGAGGCGTTCCAGACAGTCGAACCGAAACTGTTTTTCATTCCACAACCAAGAAGCGAGGACTCCGCTAATGGCTCTCGAAGCACTCGGCATGATCGAGACGAAAGGATTCGTCGGCGCGGTCGAGGCCGCGGACGCGATGGTTAAGGCCGCGAACGTGCAACTGCTCGGCAAGGAGTATATCGGCGCGGGCTACGTGACGATCTTCGTGCGCGGCGACGTGGGCGCGGTCAAGGCTGCGACGGACGCGGGCGCAGCGGCGGCGCGGCGTGTGGGTGAACTAATCAGTGTCCATGTCATCCCCCGCCCGCACGGCGAAGTCGAGCGCGTGC
>JBBRYU010000398.1:0-2788 GCA_038237345.1 Pyrinomonadales bacterium | reverse complement strand
GCAAGCGTTCGCTCCAAACGGCGAATGTCGGCCATTGTGCAAGAGTCCTTTCAAGAAATGTTTGGCGACAAATCTTGTCAAGGATAGCGGCATGGTGGCCTTTTATGCAGTTTCAAAGATCAATTTTTGTCCTGTACTAAGGCCCCGCACATATGCGACTGAAATGATTGTATAGCTCTTTACTCCCAGACCGCGTTTGCTTAACCATGAAACTCTGCCGCTACATCACACGCACATCGGACACCCCACGTTACGGGTTCGTCGCAGGCATGGAAATCTTCCCGCTCGCGGCGCACGAAATCTTCCGCGTGCCGTTCGCGCCGCCGGAGACGGGGCCGACCATCGCGCTCGCTGAAGCCACGCTGCTCGCGCCCGTCACGCCTACTAAAATCGTCTGCGTCGGCCGCAACTACAAAGCGCATGCGGCGGAACTCGGCAACGCCATGCCCGACGAGCCGTTGCTCTTTCTTAAAGCGCCCTCGGCCCTCATCGCGCCCAATGCAGCGATCTTGTTACCCTCCGCCTCCGCCCGTGTCGAACATGAAGGCGAACTCGCCGTCGTTATCGGACGCCGCGCGCAACGCCTAACCGACGCCGACGATCCGCTCGCCTATGTGCTTGGTTACGCGTGTGTCAACGACGTGACCGCGCGCGATCTGCAACGCCAGGACGTGCAGTTCACGCGCGCCAAATCCTTCGACACCTTCTGCCCCACAGGCCCGCACATCGAGACCGAACTCGATCCGCTCGACGTGGGCGTGACGACGCGCGTCAACGGCCAAGTCCGGCAACACGCGCGCACCAGCGCGCTGGCCTTCGCTGTGCCTTTTCTCATCCGCTACATCTCAAACATCATGACGCTTGAGCCGGGCGATCTGATCGCCACCGGCACGCCCGCAGGCGTCGGACCGCTCAATGATGGCGACATCGTCGAGGTTGAGGTCGAAGGCATCGGCATCCTGCGCAATCCCGTCAAGCAAGGATGAAACAGCAGCCTGCGCCATACACGTCGCCAGGCACGCACGTCATTGTGTCCGCGCGCAAATACGACGGCCGTCTGCATCGCCAATGGCCCGCGCGCCTGACCGCGCAGGCCGGCGCGCTTATCGTCCTCGCTGGCGTCTTCGCTGAAGAGATTCAACACCCTCTGCTCGGTCGCATCGCGCGCGGCACAAACAGCACTGAATACTATTGGACTGATCGTTGGTATAGCATCTTCCGCTTCCGCTAGCCGGCGGGCACGCTGCGCAATTATTACTGCAACATCAACCAACCGGTAGAGTTCGACGGCCGCAGTTTGAGTTTCGTTGATCTCGACATTGACGTACTGATCGCGCCCGACTTCACTTATCAAATTTTAGACCAAGACGAGTTCGCCAGCCATGCGGAAGAGTTAAATTATCCTACACAACTGCGCGCTGAAGTCGGCCGCGCGCTCACTGACTTGCTCGCTCTCATCGCGCGCCGCGAGTTCCCTTTCGCTGCGTGAAGTAAACCAAGCTACAATGCCCCTTCGATTTGAATCGCTTACCGCGTATTATTCATCCATCGCACAGCATCATTTAACGCCATGAGTTCAACGCAACCACAACCGGAGCAGCCTGTGTCAAAACTTGAACGTCTGCGCGAGCGCGAGCAGCGCGCAGAGATGGGCGGCGGTGCGGAGCGCGTGGCGCGTCAGCACGCGGCCGGCAAACTGACCGCCCGCGAGCGCATCAACTTTTTGCTCGATGAAGGCACGTTTGCAGAGTTCGATAGACACGTCGTACACCGCTCGCACGACTTTGACCTTGATAAGCAATTGTATCCGGGCGATGGCGTTGTGACTGGCCATGGGCTCGTGGACGGCCGCCGCGTCTTCGTCTTCGCGCAAGACTTCACTGTCTTTGGCGGCTCGCTCTCCGAAACGCACGCGGAGAAAATCTGTAAGGTACTGGACTTGGCCATGAAGGTCGGTGCGCCGGTCGTCGGGTTGAACGATTCCGGCGGTGCGCGGATTCAAGAGGGCGTGGTCAGTCTCGGCGGCTATGCGGATATTTTCCTGCGCAACACGCTTGCCTCCGGCGTCGTGCCGCAGATCAGTTGCATCATGGGCCCGTGCGCGGGCGGCGCGGTCTATAGCCCGGCCATCACCGACTTCAACGTGATGGTGCAGCACACCTCTTACATGTTCATCACGGGGCCGGACGTGATCAAAACAGTCACGCACGAGGATGTGTCGAAGGAGGAGCTCGGCGGCGCGGACACACACAGCCGCGTCTCCGGCGTCGCGCACTTCACCGCCGCGTCCGACGAACATGCGCTGCAACTCGTGCGCGAACTGCTCTCCTTCATCCCGTCCAACAACATGGACGAGCCTCCGCGCGCAGCGACCAACGACCCGGCTGATCGCGCGGATGAGCGGCTGAATGCCATCGTGCCCGAGGCGTCGAATCAACCCTACGACATACGCGACGTAATCCATCCGGTCGTGGACGACAACTATTTTTTTGAAGTTCACGCGCAATATGCGCCGAACATCGTCGTCGGCTTCGCGCGTCTGGCCGGGCGTAGCGTCGGCATCGTCGCTAATCAGCCTGCTTATCTCGCCGGCGTGCTGGACATTGATGCGTCCGTCAAAGCCGCGCGCTTCGTGCGCTTCTGCGACTGCTTCAACATTCCGCTCATCACGTTCGAGGACGTGCCCGGTTTTCTGCCCGGTGTGCGGCAAGAGCATGGCGGCATCATCCGGCACGGGGCAAAACTGCTCTACGCCTTCGCCGAAGCGACCGTGCCCAAAATCACCGTC
>JBBRYU010000397.1:0-2805 GCA_038237345.1 Pyrinomonadales bacterium | reverse complement strand
CCGAGCAGATAGATGGCCGCACCCGCAGCGAAGACGATGAGGAAGCCGATAGGCGGCGAGGCATAGGTGATGGCCTTCACGAAGGGCTTCAACTGGATGTCGCGCGCCGCCGCTTTCTGCTCGTCGGACATGTCGTTTTTCTGTGCCTGCATCTCGACCCGCGCATTGACGATTTCGTCGTAGCCCACGCGCGTCATATAGAGCAGGTAGAACGCCATGAAGAGGACGACGCTCAACAGGGCGGCGACGAGAAAGCGCGGGCGTATGCGCAAGGCGTCGAACGTGCGGCTCGGCTCGAAGAAGATGCCGGTCAACGTCTGCGGTGTGGACATCGCGACCGCGTCGCCGTCCGCACCGGCGCGCAGATCGGAGGGGGTGTAGTTCGTATTCGGTTCGCTCATGGTGTTTGATCCATCCGTTTGGGGAGTCACAAGGTCGGTTACGGTGCCAGAGTCTGCCGCAAACAGCGACCGGTGTAAAGCGTTAATTGATACGCCCCCCGTGCGGCGCGAGTTTCAAAGCGCATGGCGACCGATAGCCCGCAGGTTATAGCGTCAACGTCCATCCGCCATGAGCCGGCCCGCCAGCAACTCAACCGCCTTCAAGACACGCAAAGTGCTGCGGTTGACGTGCGCGCCGAGCGCGAGCAGACCGAGCGCGAGGATCGTGTAACCGGCGACGGTCGCCAACAGCAGCAACACGTGCGTCCGGTTTGATAAGTCGGCCAGTAACAAGAAGCCTGCGAGGAATAACGCCTCGACAACGGCCGCGCCGAAGAAGGCCGCCTTGTAATGCCGCTCGCTCTGCTCGATGCGGTTGAGCGCCGCGCCGCGAATCTCATCAATGTTGTTGACCTCTGACATAAGCCTCCTCCGCACGACAAAAGCACGCCAGTATTTCAGCGCATGCTCCGGTAGACGAGCACCGCGATGATGACGCACGCTTCGATGAGCGCAAATGCGATCACCAGTTTCCTGACGCCGCCGCGCGTGCGTTGCGGCGGCGCGTCGCCGTCATGTTTCAGCTTCTCTGTTGACATCATTCTCTCCTGTGCGCGTTAAGTGCTTCACTGTCGCTCGCCGATGGCGCGGCGCAGGCTGGCGAGACCGTAAGCGAGTCGTGATTTGACTGTGCCGAGCGCGATGTCCAGCACGACCGCGATCTCCGTGAGCGGCATGTCGTGGAAGTAATGCAGCACCAGCACCGCGCGACTGGCCGGCGGCACGCGCGCCACGAACTGCGGCAGTTGCGCTAACCATTCCGGCGCGGAGGCTGTCGCTGATTGCGCCGGTATCGCGGCCAGCACGGACTCGTCCCGCACCTGTTCCGTCCAACGCCGCTCACGCTTCAATCGCTTGAACGCTTCGCGCGATGCGATGCGATATGCCCACGGACGGAACAACTCCGGCTCGCGCAGCCAACGCAGCTTGCGGTAGATATTGATAAAGACCTCTTGCAAGATGTCCTCCGCCGTCGCGCGCTCGCCGACCAGACGCAACACGTAACGATAGAGCGGCTCTTGCACGGCCCGCAGCAACTCGTCCAACGCCTCGCGGTCGCCGGACTGCGCACGCAGCACCCACCATGTCTCCTGCTTCGGCTCGGTCATCGTCGCCTTCCACACTTTTAAGAGCCTGCTGCGGGCGCAAGGGTTCGGTGTTTATCGATTTTAATTTACGTATTGGTGAGTGCGGCTTGCTGCTGGGAGCGCTAGATTCTTGCCTGCCATGAGCGCGTGAGCGCGAACAAAGGGCCGCGCTAGTATCAAGCTTGAATATGTATGCAGCCTTTGAGCGTGCTGACGCACGCTTGCAGGCAGGATGCCTGCGCTCCCAGCGAGGCACGCGTCTGCTTCGTTCCTTTACGCCTTCGCGGGCGCATCCGTCCAACCGGGCACGCGTATGCAGGCGACTGTGTGGCCGGGCGCGACCGCGCGCAAGTCCGGATCGATCTGCGCGCATTCGGGGATCGCTTCCGGGCAGCGCGTGTGAAAGCGACAACCGGAGGGCGGGTTGATCGGCGTCGGCACGTCGCCCTTGAGTACGATACGCTCGCGTTTGCGCGTCGGGTCGGGCACGGGGATCGCGGAGAGCAACGCGCGGGTGTACGGGTGCAACGGCTGCGCGTAGAGATCGGCCGCCGTCGCCACCTCGACGATACGGCCCAAGTACATCACCGCCACGCGATCCGAGATGTGCTCGACCACCGCCAGCCCGTGCGAGATGAACAGGTACGTGAGTTGGAACTCAGCCTGCAAGTCCGCGAGCAGGTTAACGACCTGTGCCTGCACCGACACGTCGAGCGCGGAGACCGGCTCGTCCGCCACAATCAATTTCGGGTTCAACGCGAGCGCCCGCGCGATGCCGAGCCGTTGTCGCTGCCCGCCGGAGAATTCGTGCGGATAGCGATGCATGTAATCGGGATCAAGCCCGACCTTACTCAACAACTCCGCGACGCGCGCCCGCCGCTCTTCCCTGTTGCCGATGCCGTGAATCACGAGCGGCTCGGCGATGATGTCGCGCACACGCATGCGCGGGTTGAGGCTGGCGTACGGGTCTTGAAAGATGATCTGCATCTCGCGCCTGAGCGCACGCAAGTCTCTGCCCGACAACGCACGCACGTCTTTGTCTGCAAACCTTATCTCGCCGCGCGTCGGCTCGATCAAACGCAACAAGCAACGCCCGACGGTTGATTTACCGCAGCCCGACTCGCCGACGAGGCCCAGCGTTTCGCCCTTGAGTATCTCGAACGTCACACCGTCCACGGCGCGCACCACATCGCCGCTGCCTTCAACCGGGAAGTGCT
>JBBRYU010000396.1:0-2827 GCA_038237345.1 Pyrinomonadales bacterium | reverse complement strand
GTTGCGGCACGCGCACAGAGGTTATCACCGGCGATCCGTTCCCGCCCGCGATCTGCACTAGCCACATCGAACGGCAGAATCTAACGATGCGTATGTCTATGCGCCGGTTCACTCGTTTAACGAATGGCTTTAGTAAGAAGCTAGAGAATCACATGCACGCGATTGCGCTACACTACATGCACTATAACTTCGCGCGCATTCATCAAACCTTGCGTTGCTCGCCAGCGATGGAAGCGGGTGTGAGTAAGAAGCTGTGGAGCATTAAAGACATCGTCGGATTGTTAGACGATCCGCGTTATTCTGTTCAACAATGAAAATGACCCACTACCCGCGGCTACCTTGCGTTGACAAGGGCGAACCTGTTTGTTAGCTTCCCTGTTTAAATCCGCGCCGGAGTTAAGCTTGTCTGTTGTGGCTATAAGGAGAAGTCCGGCGTTATGAAAATTACCTAATGATCAAGTTGCGTGCGCCGCGTCAAGTGCCGGGTCAACGTCTAATACCCCTCCTGCTGGTCGCCCTTGCGCTGCTCGCTACAGGCGGGTGCAGCCGCGTCATCAAGAATCAGGTCAGCGTCGCGCCGTTTCTGCCGCCGAAGGTGGAGGCCGATACGACGCAACTGATCGCCGAGGCCAATCGCGTCGCGCAGGTGCGCTCGCTGCACGGCAAAGTCGATCTACAGTTTCTCGACACTTCGTTCTCCAAGTGCGGCATCATCGAGAAGTACCGCACGTCCGAGGGCAATCTGATCTTGCAGCGGCAGGGGCAGATTTATCTCGCCATTCAAGCGTTGCTTGGCATCAAGGTTGCAGAGATGGCGTCCGACGGCAAGCATTTCGAGGTGGCCATCTTTCAAGGCGACGAGAAGTACCGCCGCTTCGTGCGCGGCACGAACGACGCGACCAATAGCCGGCTAAGCAAGGATGGCGCGGCTGAAGCAGATTGCGGCGACGGCAGCCAGAAGAAGTCCGAAATGAAGCAGCAGCGCGCGGTCGGTGCGCTCTCTAGTTTGCGCCCGCAGCATCTAACCGATGCATTGCTCGTGCGCCCGATTGACACGGCGCAAGGTGAATTGGTTTACGTCCGCAGCGAGGCATTCATGGAAGAGGCGGACGACCGCCTAAACGCGAAGAAGGGCGCGCGGGTCGTGCGCAACTACTACACGCTCGATGAGCTTGCGCCGGCGGGCACGGGCCGCGCGCGTTTGCTGCGTCGCTTCTGGTTCGACCGTTCCGAACAGTTGCGTCTGGCGCGTGTCCAGACCTACGACGAGCAAGGGCGGTTAATCACCGATGTCATCTATAAGAACCCGCGCCCGTTCGGCGCGGATGCAAAGTACGTGCTACCCGCCGACATCGAGTTGACGCGCCCGCAGGATCGCTACTCGATCCGTATCAGCTATCAAGCGCCCGTGGAGGTCAAGGTCGATCAACCCTACGACGCAGACATCTTCGCGCTCGTCAATAAATCGAATCTGACCGAAGTCGATCTGGACAAGAAGGAATAAAGGTCAGAGGTCAGAGGTCAGAGGTTAGAGGTTAGTCAAAATCATGCTTAATAACCTCTGACCTATGCATTTTATGGAAAGCCTTGTCACCAACAATATCCGGCAGCGGCCTTTGCGTGCGCTTGTGAGCGTGGTGGGCGTGGCGTTGGGCGTGTGTCTGGTGCTGATGTTCACGGGGTTGTCGCGGGGCATGTCGCACGAGATGCAGCGCCGTTCGTCGAACCTGCGTGCGGAGATCATCTTTACGCGGCCGGGCGGGTTGGAGTTGACCTCTTCGACGGCCAATCTCAGCACGAAGTATGCGGACGAGTTGTTGAAGGTGGACGGCGTGGCGGCGGCCGTGCCGACGATTCGTTATCTGTTTCAGGGTACGGGCGGCTTCGGCTTCGAGCAGGTGCAAGGCGTGGACTGGGAGTCGTACGCACAGATGAATGGGCAGCGCATTATTGAGGGTCGTCCGCCCGCAGCCCTCGATGAAGTCGTGATTGACGAGACGAAGGCGGCGAGCGGCAAGTTCAAGGTGGGCGGCACGATCAGTCTGTTCGGCACGCAACCTTATCGCATCGTGGGCGTGTACACGCCGGAGGCGGAAGCGCGCGTCAAGATGTCGCTCGCAGCGTTGCAGGACGCGCTCGAAGCGCCGGGCAAGTGCTCGTACATTCTGGTCAAGGCGCGCGCCGGCGAAGACACGCTCACGCTGGCCAAGCGCATAGACGCAGCGTTGCCCGGCAACAAGATTCAGTTGACGCGCGACATCATGGCGAATGCCGAGAAGCAGATTCCGTATCTTGGCGTCTTTCTGCGCTCGCTCGTTGTGCTGGCGGCGGTGGTCAGCGCGCTTGTCGTCATGCTGGCGATGTACACGACCATTACCGAGCGGACGCGCGAGATCGGCATGCTCAAGGCGCTCGGCGCATCACGCGGCTACATCGTCGCGGTGATCGAGCAGGAGGCATTTCTGATCAGCGTGATCGGGCTTGTGGTCGGCTTCATCGTCTCGTTCGTAGCGGGACTGCTGATTCATCGTGCCTCTGGCCTCATATTTGAATACGGCTGGCAGTGGGGACTGACGGCGGCGCTCATCGGCGTCGGCGGCGGCGTCCTCGGCGCGCTTTATCCGGCGGTGCGCGCCGCGAATCTAGATCCGGTCAGTGCGCTTTCGTATGAATGAAAAGTCTGGAGTCTAGGGAGTCTGGCGAGTCTAGAGAGTCAAAGGGCAATTGGTTTGTGGCTCTCTAGACTCGCCAGACTCCGCACTCTCTAGACTTGCTTGTATATGAAAACAATTTTACAGGCGGAGAATTTAGAGAAGATTTATCGCGT
>JBBRYU010000395.1:0-2831 GCA_038237345.1 Pyrinomonadales bacterium | reverse complement strand
TCCTCGTCGGCGAAGAACTGCGCCGCGAAGGCTGGCTCGAACAAGTCGGCGGCGTCGCTTTCATCAGCGAGCTAACCTACGGGCTGCCGCACTTCACCAACGTCGCGGCCTACGCGAAAGTCGTTAAAGACAAATCGATCTTGCGTCAACTCGTGCGCGTCGCCAACAAGATCACGAGCGAGGCGCTGGAAGAGGAGGACGAGTCCGAGATCATCCTCGACCACGCCGAGCAGATGATCTTCGCGCTCGCTGACGAACGCACCCGGCAAGGCTTCGCCCACATTCGCCCCGTCGCCGAGACCATCCTCGAAAAAGTGCAGGAGATGTCTGGGCGCAACGTGATGCTCACCGGACTCACCACCGGCTTCACCGAACTCGACACGCTGACTTCGGGCCTGCAACCGTCCGACTTGATCATCGTCGCCGCGCGGCCGTCAATGGGAAAAACCGCGCTCTGTTTGACGCTCGCGCAGAACGCGGCGATTCAGGCGGGCGCGGTGGTCGGCGTCTTCTCGTTGGAGATGTCGAAGGAGTCACTGGTGATGCGCATGCTCTGTTCGGAGGGGCACGTGGACGCGCATCGCTTCCGTAGCGGCTTTCTGAATCGGGAAGAATGGGGGCGACTGGCGGGCGCGCTCGGCACTTTGGCCGAAGCGAAAATCTTTATCGACGACACGCCCGGCATCTCTGTCCTTGAGATGCGCGCCAAGTCCCGCCGCTTGGCAGCCGAGCAGAAGCGACTCGACCTGATCATCGTGGATTACATGCAACTGATGGGCGGTTCGTCACGTCGCGTCGAATCGCGCCAGCAAGAGGTGTCGCAAATCTCGCGCGAGTTGAAGGGGCTGGCCAAAGAGTTGAACGTGCCGCTCGTCGCGCTCTCGCAACTCTCGCGTGCGCCCGAAGCACGCAGCGACCATCGGCCGCAATTGAGCGACTTACGCGAAAGCGGCTGTCTCGCGGGCGATACCCTCATTACTCTGGCTGATAGTGGCGCGCGTGTGCCGATCCGCGACTTAGTCGGCCGCGCAGGCTTCGCCGTGTGGGCTTTGAATGAGGATACGATGCGGTTTGAGCGCGCCCTCGTGAGCCGCGCTTTCGCGACAGGGATAAAACCGATTTACAAGCTGACGACGAGGCTTGGTCGCGTTATCAGGGCTACCGCCAATCACAAGTTCCGCGCCTTCGGCGGCTGGAAGCGGCTCGGTGAGTTAGTGGTCGGAGAGCGGCTCGCGCTGCCGCGCAGCCTTCCTTGCGCAACTGTCCAGACGATGACGAACGCTGAACTCGCATTGCTGGGCCATCTCCTTGGCGACGGCTGCACCCTGCCGCGCCACGTCATTCAATACACGATGCGCGAGCATGACTTGGCCGGGCAGGTGGCCGCCTTGGCCGTCGAAGTGTTCGGCGACGAAATCAAGCCGCGCATTAATCGGGAACGCCAGTGGTATCAAGTTTATCTCACGTCAACCCGACGACACACGCACGGTGTCCACAGCGCCGTATCGGATTGGCTGACGGGGCTGAGCGTGTGGGGGCTGAGGTCTTACGAAAAATTCGTGCCCGGCAAAGTCTTTGCGCAGCCGCCGGCCGCCATCGCGCTCTTCCTGCGTCACCTGTGGGCGACGGACGGCTGCATCTGGGCGGACGAGAAACAAGGCAAACATCATCCCGGCATCTACTACGCTTCAAGCAGCGAACGTATGGCGCGCGACGTGCAGTCGCTCCTCTTACGCGTCGGCATTGCCGCCTGCTGTAGACCGATTCCGCAGGGCAGCAAAGGGAGAAAGCAGTATCACGTTGCCGTCTCCGGCAAATCGGACATAGCGCGATTCGCCGCTCGTATCCGGGCAGTCGGGGAGTATAAGCAGCAAGCATTGGAAAAAGTAGAACGATTTATCGCGCACACCAAAGCTAACACTAATCGTGATGCCATCCCCAGCGCGATCTGGCCGCAATACGTGGCCCCGGCGTTAGCGCAACTCGGCATGACTCCACGCGCGATGATGGCCGGCATCAATACGGCTTACTGCGGCACGAGTATCTATCGGCAAAATGTCAGCCGCGAACGGGCTGCTCGCATTGCAGAGGTTGTACAGTCCGAAGCGTTGGCCCGGCTGGCGCAGAGCGACGTATACTGGGATCAGATCACAGCGATTGAGCCGGAGGGCGAAGGTGATGTATATGATCTGACGGTTGAGCGGCACCACAATTTCGTGGCGAATGACATCATCGCTCATAACAGTATCGAGCAGGACGCCGACGTGGTCGCGTTTATCTTCCGCGAGGAGCAATACAATCAGACGGAGGAGAACGCCGGGCTTGCGGAGATTATTCTCGCCAAGCAGCGCAACGGCCCGACGGGCGCGATCAAACTGGCCTTCCTGAAAGAATTTACCCGCTTCGAGAACATGTGGCGCGAGTAGTGGCAAACTATCTCTGCCCGCAGCATTCAACTCATAGTCGCAACTTCTCATCGGACAATTGATAGTCATTCGACTGTCAATTGCTCATACGCCATGCGTGATCGTTGACAAGCGTGTGCGGCGTGCGGCACGCTGACGGATGAGCATAAGCCTGCAATGAGCAACGAAAATATAGTTGAAGAAATCGAATCGCATGGCCGGCGGCCGACGTGGGCGGAGATTGATCTCGATGCGCTCGCGGCCAACTTTCAGGTGGTGCGGGCATTGACCGGCCCGAACGTGCAGGCGTTGGCCGTGGTGAAGGCCGACGCTTACGGCCATGGCGCGGTCACATGTGCGCAGCGACTTGCGGGTGCGGGCGCGGACTGGTTCGGCGTGGCCTTGCCGGAAGAGGGGATTGAATTG
>JBBRYU010000394.1:0-2898 GCA_038237345.1 Pyrinomonadales bacterium | reverse complement strand
GCTTCGGCGCAAACGCTCAGGTCGGAAGGTGATCCGCGCAACATCGCCCCGACCGTCGGCACAGGTGGCGCGCCGGGTGGACCCACGGGACTGTTCACCATTTATACTGGTCAGACGCTGCGGAAGAAAGAATTCACTTTCAGCGTCGCCTATAGCAACTATGACCGCGATCCGGGTAACGTAGATATCGTCGAGGTTCCGGTCAGCTTCCAGCTCGGGTTGAGCGATCACCTTGAGGTGTTCTTCAATACCGACGCCTATCGCGGCGTCCATGTCGCCAATCCGTCGAACCTGTCGAGTTTCTATCTGCCGAACTCGCAGTTGTTCCTCTCGACGCCGTCGATCAGCCCAACAGGCGTGGTGACATTTGCGCCGAACCAGTTGCGCAGCGGCGGCATCGTCGTGCAGACACCGGTTGGTGCGGTCAACGGTTTCCGCTTCCCGACCACCATTGCTCGTTTGCCGGGCGGGCCGTTCTTCGTGGCATTCCCGTTCACGGGCGGCACAGCCGCAGGGTTCGGGTTTGACCGCGCGGCGGTGCCGTTCTCGGCCACGCTGGGACCGGCTAGGGGTGGCAACGGCAACTTCGGGGCAGCCGGGAACTTCCCCGGCATCGGCTCGCCGGTCGGCAGCATCTTGCCAGGCATCATCCTGACAACAAGCACGATACCCGCGACGTTGACTAACCGGGCGCAGATTGTGCCGGGAACGTTCACTATCGCACCGTCGTACTTGCCGGATGCGCCGTTCATCAACCGCCTCTATGGCGAGTCGAGTTTCAGCACCTACAACGCCGGCGCTAAGATCGCTTTGACTGCTCCTGAGCGGTCGTTTGCGGTCGCCGTCGTGCCGTTCTATCGTTGGTACGCCGACAAAGCGGACGACGCGCAGGGCTTCAACCAGTTGCAGCGCGGCGCAAGTCCCGGCGGTAACATCGGCGACTTCGGCGTGGTGGGCGTCGTCGAAGGGCGCTTGAGCAAGCGCGTTGACCTCTCGGCCAACTTGGGCTACATCTACAACAGCAACCCGAAGAGCAAAGCTTTCGGCGGTGGGGATGTGGCGCTGCTTGATCGGGGCGACGAGTTTCTCGCCGGTGTCGGCTTCAACTTCATCGCCAATCGCCATTTCGAGTTCAACGCAGAGTTGAAGTCGGTGGAATACGTCGGTGGGCGCACGCCAAACGCCTTCGCGAATAATCCCGTTGATACCTTGCTAGGTATCCGCATCTTCCCGCGTCGTTGGTTCGGCATGAGCGCATGGTATCGCGCACACTTGAACCAGCAAGGCAATCGCATTTTCAACAAGACGAATCCGAGCGACTTCCCCAGAGGCTTCCTGCGTTCGGAAGACCCGCACGGCTTCGGCTTCCAGTTCTTCGCCGGTCACCGCAACCTGCGTGCGCCGATTGAACTGCCGAACCAAGCGCCGACCGTAACGATTACGGCCAGCCAGGCGTCGATCACGCTGCCCTGTAGCGAAGGCCGCATCTCAGAGACCTGCACGCCGTCCAACCCGGCATCGGTGCAACTTACCGCAAATGCCAACGACCCGGACGGCGACACGCTGCTCTACACGTGGTCGACGACAGGCGGGCGCATTACGGGCGATGGCCCGAATGTGGCGTGGGACTTGACGGGCGTCACGCCGGGTACTTACACAGCGACGGTGGAGGTTGACGACGGTTGCGGTTGTATCGCCTTCTCCACTACAACCGTTACTGCGACCCAGTGTGCCGACTGCTTGACTGAGGCTGAGATTGAGGCTAAGAAGGCCAAGCCATGCCCGAACATTACGGTTGATTGCCCCACGGGGCTGACGCTAGCTGGGCAGCCAGTTACTTTCACGGCCAACGTAACAAGCGGCGATACGAACGTCACGCCGACTTACAACTGGACGGTCTCGGCGGGCACGATCAGTAGCGGTCAGGGCACAAGCTCGATCACGGTTGACACAACTGGCTTAGCGAGCGGTTCATCCGTCACCGCGACAGTTAATGTCGGTGGGTTTAAAGAGACCTGCCCGGCTTCGCAGTCCTGCACGGCTGGTATCAATGCGCCGCAGCTGGCGAAGAAGTTTGACGAGTACGGCAACATCAAGCGCAACGACGAGAAGGCCAGACTCGACAACTTCGCCAACGAACTGCAAGCCACTCCGGGCGCGCAAGGTTACATTATCGGCTACGGCGGTCGCACCGGCCGCGCCGGTGAAGCGCAGACTCGGGCCGACCGTGCGAAGGACTACCTAGTCAACTCGCGCGCTATCGACGCCGGCCGGTTGGTGACAGTTGATGGCGGCTTCAAGGAAGAGGCGACCACCGAACTCTGGATCGTGCCTTCGGGTGCGACCCCGCCGACGGCTTCGCCGACCGTGGACGCCAGCGAGGTGAAAGCCACCTCCGCGCCGCGGCGCACCACGCGCCGGGGCCGTCGTCGCGGCGATGACGAAGAGTAAATCTCTAACTTAACGCTCGCGTCTAACAACCAAAGGCGCGACCTAAACCGCACGCGGGCGATGTTTCAAATGAGACATCGCCCGCGTCGTTTTTCAACCATGAATCGCAATTAGTAAATCGTAAATCGTGAACAGAAGAATCAGATGTTATCTATTCGCAACTTACGATTCACGATTCAGGTGCAACGGGCGCAAAAGCTCACTGCATCTTAACGGGCGGCTTGCTCTCCCTTGATATTTCCAGTAATAACAATGTGGCGGCGCTGCACCCCGCGCCGTCCGCTGCAACCATTCTTGAGACGCGCAAACGAGGATACCCTGTTGATGAGAAAATTTCTGTTCGTCTGTCTTGCCTTAACACTCTTCGTGCCCGGCGCTCTGCGCACGGGCCGCGCGACGGCCGCGCCCGTGCCTGCAGGCAGGACTACGGACGCCGCTGCGCAGCCT
>JBBRYU010000393.1:0-2921 GCA_038237345.1 Pyrinomonadales bacterium | reverse complement strand
GGCCCCGACGCGCCGAGCGCGAGCGGCCTCTTCAAATCAACTGACGGCGGCGCGACGTGGACTGAGCTTGATGAAAAATCGGCGAAAGGATTGCCGGCCAAACCGTGGGGCCGCGTCGCGGTCGCGGTCGCGCCGTCAAAACCGTCTGTCGTCTATGCCTTCATCGAAGCCGTGCCGCCGCAGAATGCGCTCTATCGGTCGGACGACGGCGGGCAAACGTGGACTATGCTCGACCGCAGTCAGAACATGATCTGGCGGCCCTTCTATTTCGCCAATCTTATAGTAGACCCGAAGGACGAGAACAAAATCTACAAGGCCGGCTGCTCGCTCATCTTCAGCAATGACGGCGGGCGCAGTTTCAACAACATCGCCGGGGGCGCGCACGGCGATTTTCATGACGTGTGGATTGATCCCGGCAACACGGATCACCTCATCACGGGGGATGACGGCGGCCTCTGGTATTCATACGACGGCGGCAGTCGTTGGTGGAAGGCTGAGAACCTGCCCATCTCGCAGTTCTATCACGTCTCCGTTGACATGGCGCGGCCCTACCGCGTCTATGGCGGGCTACAGGACAACAGTTCGTGGGTCGGCGAGTCGCAGTTTCCCGGCGGTATCACCAATCACCAGTGGGAGAACATGTACAACGGCGACGGCTTCTGGATGTTCGCGGACACATCTGATCCCGATTACATCTACGCTGAGTATCAGGGCGGCACCATCGCGCGCATCAATCGCAAGTCGCACGAGTCGCGCAACATTCAACCGCTCCCGCAGTACAAGGAGGGCAAGCTGCGCTTTAATTGGAACACCCCGCTGCAAGTCAGCCCGGCCGGCACAGTCTATCTCGGCGCGCAGTTTCTCTTTCGTTCACGCGACCACGGGCAGACGTGGGAACGCATCTCGCCTGACCTGACGACCAACGACCCGGCCAAGCAGAAGCAGGAACAATCCGGCGGCATCAGCGTTGACAACTCTTCGGCGGAGATGCACACCACCATCTATGCCATCAGCGAGTCGCCGATGAACCCGAACGTCGTCTGGGCCGGGACGGATGACGGCAACGTGCAGGTCACGCGCGACGGCGGCAAGAGTTGGACGAACGTCGTCGCTAACGTTCAGGGTTTGCCGAAGAATGCATGGGTCTCTTACCTTGACGCGAGCCACTTCGACGAAGGCACGGCCTACGCGACCTTCGACCTGCACAGCTTTGGTGACATGCGCCCTTACGTCTATAAGACCACTGATTTCGGCCAGACGTGGACGCCCATCGTCGCGCCCGAAGGCACGCCCGTACGCGGCTACGCGCATGTTGTGCGCGAGGATTTGGTCAACCGTAACCTGCTCTTCGTCGGCACGGAGTTCGGCCTCTGGGTTTCGCTCGACGGCGGCCGCCAGTGGGCGCAATACAAGGGCGGCGACTTCCCGCACGTGGCCGTGCGCGATCTCGCCATTCACCCGCGCGACAACGATCTTGTCATCGCCACGCACGGGCGCGGTATCTGGATCATTGACGACATCACACCGCTACGCGCGCTGACGCCTGAGATGCTCGCCAAAGATGCCGCCTTCATTGCGGCGCGGCCCACCGTGCAGCGCATACAGGCCGGGGGCGGCTGGGCCAACGGCGATGCCATGTTCGTCGGGGCGAATCCGACGGACGAAGCCGTCATCACTTACTATCAAAAGAAGCGCCACATCTTCGGCGACCTCAAGATTGAGGTCTTGGATGCAAGCGGCAAGGTGATCGGCATTATTCCGAGCAGCAAGCGGCGCGGACTCAACCGCGCGACGTGGGCTATGCGTCTTGCGCCGCCGAAGGTCCCGACCGCCGCCAGCGCGGACTTCGGCGCGGCAACCGGCCCGCGCCTCTTGCCGGGCACGTACACCGTGCGGATGACTAAAGACAAGCAGGTCTATACCACCGAGCTAAAGGTCATGCCCGACCCGCGTGCGCCGTACTCGTCTGAGGATCGCCGCGCGCAGCTTGATCTTTCGATGAAACTCTACAACCTGCTCGGCGACATGACGTTCGCCGTCGAGCGCATTAACAACGTGCGCCTCGCGCTCGACGAGCGCGCCGCAAGGCTCACAGGGGACGATCAGTTCGCGCAGCGTCTGCGCTCTGCCTCTGTGCAGGTTGACGAACTGCGCAAGAAGATCGTCGCCACCAAAGAAGGCGGCATGATTACGGGCGAAGAGCGACTCCGTGAGAATCTCACGGGCCTCTACGGCAACGTCACCGGCTACGAGGGCAGGCCCACGCAAACTCAAGTCGAGCGCGCGGACGCGCTCGCACGCGAACTCGCCGACGTGATTCGTGACTTTGATGCTTGGGTGACGAAAGAACTGCCCGGCGTCAACTCCGACCTCGCCAAGAAGCGGCTAGAAACCATCAAGCCCATCACGCGCGAGGAGTGAGAGAAAAGTGGCGGACAATAGTGGACGTTGATGATCTGGGGCTCGACCATGAAACGGCGGCTGTACCGCCCTCGCGCCCATGACAGAGCGCGGGCAAACAACATGTTCCCTACCTCTTTGCTTCGGTAATCGGGATGGGCGCGTGTCCCAAGACAGACTATAGCGGTTTTCAATTGGATGCGACCTGCACCTGCCGACTCCGGCTCAGCACTATCCTGCTTGATCGGCAATCTGCTTGAATTCTGGTTAGTCGCACGCAAATGCAAACCGCTATAAGTCTTCACGACCTGCCAGCAGATTCAAGAGTGGACGGGTCTTGATGAAAGTCTTGGGGTGCCTGTGAATTAGATTATCATCATAGCCGCGCACAGAATCTTACTGGTTTGAGCATACGCGCGCGACGAACCGTTGCTAGAAATAACTCGTAGCTTCGGCTGCACCTGCATTATGTCGCAACACATCGCTATACAAAGAGAGACACAGCCGCGCCCGCCCAAGCG
>JBBRYU010000392.1:0-2949 GCA_038237345.1 Pyrinomonadales bacterium | reverse complement strand
TCCGGCTGGTGGACTTCACTTGCCACGCGCGCGAGCGCGAGCCGCAGGCTTTTCGCCTGACTCTGCTGCTTTGCCAGATAGCCGACGTATAGACCGAGTAAATTCTCGTTGACAGCGCGTACATCGTCGCGCACGAATGCATCAAGCAAATCAATCAGCTCGCGTAAGCCCGGCTTATTCTGCACACCGGGAATCGCTTTGATGGACTCATTAATCTTGGCGACGGCTCTCACCTGCTGCGGCGTCGCGTCGGGGACGCGCGCACACAGGATGTTCACTTCCTCCGCCGGGCTAGGCTTATCAAGCCATGAATAGAAGCAGCGCGAGCGGAAAGGCGGCGACAATTTGAAGCGCAGATTATTCGACGTGAAGATCGCCAGCGGAAATAACTGGCGGTTCGCGCTTCCCTTCTCCGCGTCGTAGATGCCGATGGGCTGGTTGTAGTCCGGCACATAGGCGTAGCCGCACTCCAAAAGACCGAGCAGCATGTCCTGCAAATGTTCGGGGAGCTTGTCCACCTCGTCGAAGAAGAGGAGCGGCACCCGCCCCGTCGCGCCCGCCCAATCGAATGCATTAAGAGCGCGACCGAGTTTTAGAAAGCAACGGGCGTACTGTTCGCTTTGCGCTTCTGCCAACGTCTTCGCACCCGACGAGACGGCTTGAATGACAAATTGATTCTGCGCTTCTCTGTCCCACTCGTAGAGCAGATCGCTCAACTTGAGTTCGCTCATACCCTGAATGGGAAACATCGTCATGTTGAAGCCGAGCTGCGTGGCGAAGGCGACAGCCGACTTGCCCGATCCCGGCTCGCCCTCAATCATCCACACTTTGCCGCTCCGCAGCACTTGAACGTAATCGTTCAGCAAATCTCGCTGAATCTGATAGCCCGTCGCGCCGAGCCGTTCAGCGATCCCGCGCACGCCTTCCTCTTGCAGCACTAGGCGAGGATTAAGTTGCGGCTCATCAGGTTTCGGCGGCGGGATCATGGCTCTCTATTTCCTTATGCGTGAAGGTAAGTGATCAGCACGGGTGAAGACTTCTCTTCACTCGTCCGCAGCTTGTTCATTGCTGCGCTATCACGATTTCAGCGATGCGGCGCATCTCCGGCGTCATGCGCGGCAGCGCGCGGCGGATGTCTTCCGCGCTGCCACTCGTCATCAATTCGGCGAGTTCGGTTTCGGAAACTCTCGTCGCCTCGCGCTCAGTGTTCGCGTCCGCAATGCGGCGCAAATCTTCCACCGGCACATTTGCATCGGCATCAACGCCTTGAACCTCGCGCGGGCTGGTCATCACCAACACATAACCGCTCGTTCCAGCTGGCACTTCGACGAACCCGGCGCGCCCCTGCCTGTAGGCGATGCCGCCCAGTTCCTGCATCAACGGCGAAGTCATGTGCGGCGCGGCGTAGCCGTAAACGTCACCGACATAGACGGGTCTTCTGCCAAGCCCCGTCGCGACCGTGCTCAAAACTTCGAGCGCGCCCGCGCCGGCGATCTTGAGCGCGCGTCCCCAACCGGAGTTCAGGCTGTGCTTCTGTCCGCGCAAGCCGTCCGTGCCATCACTCCCTAAAACGCTCCCCTGCAACCGCACGAGTCGGTTGCTGTTCCCGTCAATGAAGCCGATGATTTGAACGTAGGCGCGCCCGATCTCGAAGTCCGAGTTCCGCACAACGCCGTAGAGTTCAGTGCCGCGCGGCAGCGCCCAGCCTTGCCCCGACACGGCGCGCGTCAGTTGCATTCGCACGTAGCCCTCAGAGCGCAGCGTGTAGATTGTGCCGAGCGTGCGGACGGGCAGCATCGTGCCGAGCGGCGGCAGGCTCACTTGTCCGCTTCTGCCTTCCATTGAGGCAGGCGCGGGGCGCGACTGATTGGCGGGGGTCGCGGATTCTCTGCCGCCATCTCTCGTCTGATTAGTGAGCGTGCTGACGCGAATCGAATGCTCCGGGTTGGGGCTTCCGACATTTGCGCCTCCAGCGCGCGTCATGTCCACCCCGCCGCCGGTTCCGGTCGTGGGCACTACTCCGCTAACGGTTTGGTTTCCTACTCCGGCTCCGGCACTTGTGACGCTCTGCTCGACTGATCCTTGCGCTGATTGCAGCGCTGGCGATGGGGCAACGGTCGTCGAGTAATTGCCGAGCGGCAGGCGGTCGGTGACGGGGCTGCTGCCGCCGCGATCCGTCGCCACTCTGCTCTGGGCTGCTGACGAGGGCGGGGCGGTTTGCCCTTCGACTGTCGAATTGTTCGCGTTATGGTTGTTCATCTCACGGGCGATCTCTTCTACCGTCAATGCTTGCGGCGAGGTGTTGCCGTTTGTCGCTTCCTGTCCTGCGCGACCTCTGACGGCTGTGTTCTTGACGCGGTAGGACTCCTCACTCTTTCCCCCGAACAACCAGAGATAGCCTCCGGCCAGAAGCGTCAGCACGGCGCAAGCGCTGATGCCGGTTGAGAGCAGCAGGCGCGTCCTTCGCTTCCGCCTCTCATCCCGTTCGAGCAGCTCTAAGTTTTCTTCCGACTCCTCATCAACCAATGTTTCGTCTGGCTCGTTGACCTTCGTTTGCGCCGCACGAGTTGAAGTAGATTCGCCGTCGAGTTTTACTGCCGTCGCCTTTGCCGGAGGATTCGGCTGTGAACTCGCGTTCGCATCACTGTCGCCTATCATTTCGGGATAGCTGTCGAGGGTATCAACACCGCTCAAGTTAGAAAGCGTCAGCTTCGCTCGCTTGTGACCGTTGCCGTTACCACTTCCGTTGCTGCCGTCACCGTTCATGTACACGCCGCTCCCCCCTTTCTTTTATTTCGCGCTGCTCGTCAGCTCAGTTGAAGCTGGCTGATCGGCTGCCGCGTCCTGCGCTATTGACAAGCGCACGCGCTGCGCCACGTCCAGCACCGGCGTCTCGTAGATGATCGCGTAGTAGATAACCGCGCCCGCAGGGATCGCACCATTCGTCCC
>JBBRYU010000391.1:0-2953 GCA_038237345.1 Pyrinomonadales bacterium | reverse complement strand
TGTTGCGTTCGGGCATCGCACTCGCGGGCGCGAACACGCACCAGAGCGCGAACGGCGAGGACGGCGTGCTGACCGCGCTCGAAGCGGCGGGGTTGGATTTGTGGGGCACGAAGCTCGTCGTCTTGTCGGCGTGCGAGACGGGCTTGGGCGACGTGCAGAACGGCGAAGGCGTCTATGGCTTGCGGCGCGCGTTGGTGTTGGCCGGATCGGAAAGTCAGGTGATGAGTCTGTGGCAAGTGTCGGATGCGGCGACGCGCGATCTGATGGTTGCGTACTACAAGCGGCTGCAAGCGGGCGAAGGGCGCACAGAGGCTTTGCGACAGGTGCAGTTGGCGATGATCAAGAGCAAGCCGCAAGGCGCGGATGGCACAGGCGGGCAACGCGGACTAGCCGGCGAGATGGGGCCGACCACACAGACGGAAGATCGCAGCCATCCGTTCTACTGGGCCAGCTTTATTCAATCCGGCGCATGGCAGCCAATGAGCGGCGCGAAATAACTTACGCGCACCGAGCAGGGCACAGGTTTGCAAAACAAGGATTCAATCGGCATCGGCATCATCGGCACGGGCTTCGCGCGCACGACGCAGTTGCCGGCGTTCAAGGCGTGCGCGGGTGCGCGGCTCGTGGCCATTGCGAGCGGGCAGCGGGCGAACGCGGAGCGCGTGGCCCGCGAGTTCGATATTCCCTTCGTCGCGGATGATTGGCGCGCAGTGGTCGAGCGCGCCGATGTCGATCTCGTCAGCATCGTGACGCCGCCCGTGACGCACAGAGAGATGGCGCTTGCCGCGCTCGCCGCCGGCAAGGCTGTGTTGTGCGAGAAGCCGATGGCGATGGATGCGGGAGAGACGGGCGCGATGAGTGCGCGTGCGCGCGAATTGCATGCGTGCGCGCTCGTCGATCACGAGTTGCGCTTCCTCGCGGGCCGGCATCAGTTGCATGCGCTATTACGTGCCGACGAGATCGGGCGCGTGCGGCATGTGCGCTTCACCTTCCGCGCAGACGCGCGCGCGCCACACGCATGTGGGATAGGTGGTCGGACGCGGCGGCGGGCGGCGGTGTGCTCGGCGCTATCGGCTCGCACGCGATTGATTCGAGTCGCTGGCTGCTCGGCGCGGAAGTCATGCAGGTCTGCGCGCAACTGACGACGCACGTCAGCGCGCGGCCCGATGAGCGGACGGGTGAACTGCGTGAGGTGACGACCGACGACGAAGCGAATCTGCTGTTGCGTTTCGGTGACAGTGAATTGACGGCGGGCACGACCGGCAGCGTCGCGCTCTCAATGATCGAAGCGGGCCGCCCCGAACACAGTATCGAATTTTTCGGCGAGCGCGGCGCGCTCATGATCGCCGAACCGGAAGAACTCTATCGCGCAGAGCTTGGCGAAGGCGCGTGGCAGCGCGTCGAAATTGCGCCGACGCCGCTCGCGCCCAAGATGCGCGACGGTAGTTGGGCGCGCGGCTTCACCGTCTTCGCCCAAGAGATCATCAACGCGCTGCGTGCGGGCCGCAACAACATCCCGCACGCCGCCACCTTCGCCGACGGGCATCGCACTCAACTCGTGCTCGACGCCGCGCGCCGTGCGCATGAGCGCGGCTGTTGGGTTGATGTGCAGTAACGGTTGCTGTCCTTTTCAATTCTGCGCCGACAGGCGCGGCGCGACTGCTCTTGAAACGAAAACTTTTAATCAGCCTGTTATTGTTGCTGCTGGCGGCGCTGGGCATCTTCTTTTTCGTGCTGCCCGCCTACGTCGAGCGCAGACTAAGCGCGACTTTACATACGCCGCCTTATCCAGCCTCAGCGCGAGCGCAAGCACTACAACAGAATTTATTCATCGCCGATTTACACGCGGACTCGTTGCTCTGGGGGCGCGACCTGTTGCAACGCTCCGGGCAAGGGCACGTCGATCTGCCCCGCCTGCTTGAAAGCCATGTCGCGCTGCAAATGTTCACCGTCGTGACGAAGACGCCGCGCGGGCTGAACATCGACAGCAATGATGACCAGTCCGATATGATCACGTATCTGGCGCTGGCGCAGCGTTGGCCCGTGCGTACGTGGCGCAGTCTGATAGAGCGTGCGCTCTACCAATCCGCACGGTTGCACCGCATGGCGACCGAGTCGCAAGGGCAACTGGTCATCATCAAAACGGCCGCCGACCTCGATGATTTCTTACGTCTGCGCCAACAGCATCCGCGCGTCGTCGCCGCGCTGCTCGGCATAGAGGGCGCGCACGCGCTCGACGGCGATTTGCGTAACCTCGCCGCGCTGTTCGATGCAGGCTATCGCATGCTGTCGCCCACACATTTCTTCGACACGGAATTTAGCGGCTCATCCAGCGGGCGCAAGAAAGGCGGGCTGACACCAAGGGGCCGCGAGTTGCTCAAGCGGATGGAGGGACGCGGCATGTTGTTCGATCTCGCGCACGCTTCGCCGCAGACGATTGATGATGTGGTCGCCGTGGCCACGCGCCCCGTCGTCATCTCGCATACGGGCGTAAAAGGCACTTGTCCGAACAATCGCAACGTCGGCGACGAGCAACTCAAAGGTGTTGCGCGCACCGGCGGCATCATCGGCATTGGCTACTGGGAAACGGCGACCTGCGGCACGGATGCAAATGCTGTCGCCCGCGCGTTGCGCTACACGGCCGATCTCGTCGGCGTCGAGCACGTCGCGCTCGGTTCGGATTTTGATGGCGCGGTTGCCGAGCCGTTCGATACGACGGGTCTCGTGCAGATCATAGATGCGTTGCTCGCCGCGGGCTTCACGGATGATGAGATCAAACTGATCATGGGCGGCAACACGCTGCGCTTGTTGGCGGAGCAGTTACCGCGCGCGAGCGGTTAAGCAACTCAATTCTGCGTCGGCAGAGCAGCACGAGCTTTAACGCTTAACGCCGACGCATGCGCAAGCAGCAACCGGACTGAGGGCCGCGGCCCTCATTCCGGTTGCTGCTTGC
>JBBRYU010000390.1:0-2955 GCA_038237345.1 Pyrinomonadales bacterium | reverse complement strand
GCCCCGGCTCAGGATTCCACGTGATCTCGTAGACGTTTCTGATCAGCCGCTCGCCCTGCTCGTCGCGCACGACCTTCGTCTTGCGCTGCACGCCGGTGATCCCCGAACGGTTGCGCGGATTGTGCGCGATGACGAGCCGCTCCGTACGCGGCTTGCCCAACTCGCGCTCCGTCTCGTCGCGGTGCTGCACCGCAGCGTTGAGCGCAGCGTCGCGCCCGCCATGCGCCGCGTCGCTAAAGAATTTCGCGCGCCGTTCGCCGTTGAAGTGGACGCGCACGTACCAACCGTGCGTCCTACGCTCCACTTGATCAATGCGACTGATGCCCTTGTAGCCGGACTTTGCCATTGTGTACTCGAATAAATTTTTCCGGGTTTGATTGCTGTCTGACAACTTAGCGACCCGCACGCTGCTTGTCAAAGACAGAAGCGCGTGCGGCTGTCGCTATGCGGGCAGCCGCCACGTCTCGCCCACCTGCGTGAGGGCCACGCGCCGACGCTCCTGACCGGCGACCGTCAACAAACGTCTGATCGGTTCGTCAGCCGGCTCACGGCTCAAACGAAAGGTCGAGTGATGCATCGGCAGGATATAGTCCGCGTCCATCTCGCGGCCCATCGTCCACGCCTGTTCGGGGTTTGCGTGCGCTAAGATATAAGGATCGTATGCGCCAATCGGCAGCATCGCCAGCACGACGTTCGCGCGCGGGCGCAGGCTGGCGAAGGCGCGCGTGTAGGCCGTGTCGCCGCCGAAGACGAGCGCGCGGCCCTGTTTCTCGATCAGGAAGCCGCCATAGCCGCGGTGCTTGTCCGTCAGCTTGCGCGCCCCCCAATGGTTGACTTCGATGGCCTCAATGCGTGCGCCGCCCGTCTCCACAGCCTCGTCCCACGCGAGCGCGCTCACGCGCCCGAAGCGGCGCACGAGATCGCCGTTGCCGCGCTGCACGATCGCGTGGGCCGTGCGCGGCAGTTGTCGGAGCGTACCCAGATCGCAGTGATCCATGTGCGCGTGCGAGACGAGCACGGCAGCAAGCGGCGGCAACTCGCGCACGGTAAGTGCAGGTTGTACCAACCGGCGCGGCCCGACCGTCAGAGCGCGCCCGACCTGCACGCCGATGCGCGGACGCAAGGCCGGATCGGTTAACAACCACGTGCCATAAAAGTTGATCAGCACGGTCGCGTGACCAAGCCACGCGACCGTCAACTCGTCGTCGCGCCAACTAGCCGGATCGGGTTTGTGCGGCGAGGCCAACAGCGGCACGCGCCGCTCCGCCATCCGGTCGGCCACAAATTTGCGCCCGAACCGGCGCGCATAACCCACGTAAGTTTTCAGATTCGAGATGGATGATTGCATAAGTGCAGTTTAGATGCGGCGGCCGGCGGAAACGATGAATGCGAAATGACGTGGCGGTGCGCCGCTTCGCCCTTGCCTCATGCTCTGCGGTAAACTGCCCTGCGCAAGACGGGCGTGAGGAGCATTGTGCGCGGAGACGAAGAGACACTGACAGCATGGCTGCCCGACCTGCTCTATACCGGCGGGCGTTTCACGCGCGGGCTGGCGCTCGTGTGCGATGGGGCAGGGCGCATCACGCATCTGACACGCGACTACCGGGAATTGGCGGCGCGCGTCGTGCCGTTGCCCGGCCGCGCCTTGCTGCCCGGTCTCGTCAACGCACACTCGCACAGTTTTCAGCGGGTCATACGCGGGCGGACGGAGCATCGCGCCGCCGCGCGCGACTCGTTCTGGACGTGGCGCGCACAGATGTACACGGCCGCCGCACGCCTCACGCCCGCAGATTTGTACGATGCCGCGCGCATGGCTTTTTTAGAGATGACCCTCACCGGCATCACCGCCGTCGGCGAGTTTCACTATCTGCACCACGCGCCGGACGGACAGGCTTATGCTGAGCCAAACCTACTCGCCCAAGAAGTCGTCCGCGCCGCCCGCGACGTAGGCTTGCGCACCGCGCTGCTGCGCGTCGCCTACGCGCGCTCTGGTTTTGCGACGCCCCCCAACCCGCAGCAAGCGCGCTTCATCGAGCGCGATGCGCAAATGTTTCTCAAGCACACGGATGAGTTGCGCAGCACGTTGGTACGTGAGACAACGAACGCGGGTACGAACGCCGCCGCGCACACAAACATAGCACTCAGGCATGCATGGCTCGGCGTCGCGCCGCACAGTGTCCGTGCCGTGCCGCTCGCGTATTTGCGGGAGGTCAGCGCGTATGCACGCACGCACGCGCTGCCCATGCACATGCACGTCGCCGAACAACCGGCGGAGATCGCGGACTGCCAACGCGAACACGGGCGCACGCCTGTCGCGCTGCTGGCCGATGAAGGACTACTCGATGTGCGCTTCACAGCCGTTCATGCCGTTCACGTCACGCCCGCCGAGATAGCCGCGCTCGCACGCAACGGCGCGCACGTCTGTGCCTGTCCGACGACGGAGCGCAACTTAGGCGACGGCATCGTGCCCGCCGATCTGCTATTTGCCGCGGGCGTGCCCCTCTCGCTCGGCACGGACAGCCACACGCAGATCGATCCCCTCGAAGACGCGCGCGAGCTTGAGTATCACCTGCGCTTGCAGCACCTCGCCCGCAACGTGCTCGCGCCCGCGCACGACGCGCAATCCGACACGGCGGACGCGGCGGACACGGCTCACTTCGCCGCCTTAGCCGCGCGCCTGTTCGCTTGCGCGACCAGCAACGGCGCGCACAGCATCGGCGCGCCCGGCGGCACGCTCGCCATCGGTCGCGCCGCAGACTTCTTCACCGTTGACTTAAACGATCCATCCATCGCCGGCGCACAAGATGAAGACCTACTGCCGGCCATCGTCTTCTCGCTCGCGCGCACGGCCATGCGTGAAGTAGTGGTGGGCGGACAAACGCTCGTGCAAGGTGGACAGCACCGCGCGCAACAGGAGATCATTGCACGCTTCACCCAGTTGCAGCGCAGGCTGTG
>JBBRYU010000389.1:0-2975 GCA_038237345.1 Pyrinomonadales bacterium | reverse complement strand
GTTTGCCCGCGCATTGTAAATGAAGTGCGGGCGCGTGCGCCAGAGCGTGGCAAACTATAACGACCACGAACTTTGGGGCGGTAGTCTGCGCAGTGAACCTATCGCTAAATCGAAACACGCGAGATGGGGACAGAGAAAAAACATCATCCACGAACCCACACGAAGCAACACGAACAAACGCCAAGCACGTTCGTGTGTTTGGCTTCGTGTCGTTTCGTGTGCTTTCGTGGATCATTTCTTCTGCTGTCTCAATCTCGTGTGATTTGTTTTGGCGCGTCTTCACTGCTGCCCGCCTTGAATGATCAACTTCTCCGGCGGCAACATCGCGGGCTTGCCGAGATGTTGATAACAACGTCCCGTGCCGCGCACGCGCCGCTGACAAGGCGTGCCCTTCTTTGTCCGCGCCCCGCAGATGGAGATGATCTCGTTCGGATCGGTGGGTCGTTCAGTCGCCGTGCCATCGGGGCCGTATGCGATGGGCGCGGGCTGCGCGCTATTAGTTGATGTAGTCGCCACGCTTGTATCTGTGCGCGGCGCGGACGGGGCCGGGCCGCCCACGATGACGAGTGGGGGTGGCGCGGGACGCAAGGCGCGGCCCGCACCGAAGCTGAGACCGGCGAGCAACGCGCCAGCGAGCAGAGGCCGCGTGATCCGCCCGCGCCGGAAACGCGGCGCACAGTTAGGGCAGAAGCGGCGACTCGTCCACCAACGCCAGCGTGCGCGCTCGATGCGTGCGCCGCACTCGGCACAAAAGTTTGGTTTGTACATCGCGAGAAACTCCTTTCGGGTGAGGGCGCGGAGGCATGCGCGCCGCAAAAGGACAGGCGTGCAGTTGAGCCAATGCACGACGTTTTGTGACAGACCGGCGAGGACTGACTGAGCGCGCGTGATTATACGGCCGCCGAGCTTGAGCCGACGGTAAAAATTTAATCCACCGGTGCCGGCGTAAGCATGAACTCGCACATGACTATATCTCGCCGCGTTTCATGCACTGCTGTGCGTTGCATACGCGGAACAGACGTGTTATAGTCTGCCGCACTCCCGAACCGTCGTGGCTGCGCTGTGCGGCCATGGTTCGTATATCGTCGCGTCCCGCCGCCGCAAGGTGAAGCCATGCGTTTGAAACTCTATTGCAATCGCTACGGGCACTTCAAAGACGCGCTGGTCTGTTCGGTCAATTGCGTCTATCGCACGCGCTGCCGCGACTTCGCGCTCTTTTACGACGAGCGCCGCGCGGAGGTGGATGCAGTGGTCGCCGACTACTACGCCGCCCGCCGCGGCGGCAGTAGCGCAGCAACACAGACGCGCACACTGCCTGTGATTGCGCCGGTTGCGCAGGCGGTGGACATGCGCGAGTTAATTCGTCTGGAGGTTAAGCGAGAGATGGCCGAAGTTATGTTTATCTGGATCGATAAAGATTCACGCGCCGAGTTGCTCGAACAGGAAGAGGTCTTGCGCCGCGCGGCGCGCGGGCAGAAGCCCATCACCATCTACAAGGTCGCGCAAGAGATGGAACTGCGCTTCCAACTCGTGCCGCGCAAACGCATCGAGAAGATGAAGCGCGCCGTCGCTGTCGAAGCCGAACGTACGGCCGCGCGCCGCGCACGCCACGCGCCGGCCAAGCCCGCGCCGCTCGCGGCCGTGCCGGCCATCGAACAGGACGAGCCGGCCCTGAGCGCCACGCCCACACGCCGCACGCGCCGCCGCGCGGCATAGTGGAAGGGATGAGGGATGAAGGATGAATAAGAAGAAATCTTTTCATCCTTCATCCCTCATCCCTCATCCCTCATCCTTACCCTAAGCAACGCGCCGCCCGCTCGTCGCAACCAAACACGGTCGCCCCGCCGTTCTCTCGCGCCGCTTGCCAAGCACCCGTGTGGCTTTGCATACTAGCGGCGCTAACGTGCGCTTTTATTTTCATGATTCAGCTTCATCCGTTTAAGCCGATGCTCCGAAAATTACTACTCGCCTGTGCGAGCCTGCTCGTCCTCTTCAGCCTGTGCGTGATTGCTGCGGCGCAGACCGTGGACGACGATGAGACTGTCCGCGTCAAGTCCGATCTCGTGCTGCTCAACGTTGGCGTGGCCGATGCGAAGGGGCGGCCCGTGCTTGATCTGGCGCGAGGCGATTTCGTTGTCTATGAAGACGGCGTGCGCCAGACCATCACCAACTTCGAGCCGACCGAGACGCCTTTCAGCCTCGTGCTGCTGCTCGATATGTCAGGCTCGACGCTCAACTTCCGTACCTCTCTGAAACAAGCTGCCACGCGCTTTCTCGACGCGCTCGGCCCCGCAGACCGCGTCGCCGTCATTACCTTCCACGCGGCCAGGAAGAAAGGGCAGGCGGAGGATAAGATCGAAACGCTCGCGCCCTTTACCGACGACCGGCGCAAGATGGCGCGGGCCATCGAACTGGCCGAGGGTCAGGGCGCGACCAACTTCTACAAGGCGCTGCAATACTCGCTCAAGGAACTTAATAAGGAAGGCAAACGGCGCAAGGCCATCGTCGTCCTGACCGACGGCATTGACACCGAACTTGACCAACAGGATCGCATCCTGACCGCGAATGCCACGACCAGCGAACAAGCGTTGGCCGCCATCAAGCCTGACGCCAGCCCTATGCTGAACACGGTCTTAAACGCCGCCGACCGACAAGGTGTCACCATCTACCCGATGGCTCTGCCCTCCGGCGACCCGAAGAAGTTCGAGCCGCTCACGCCGCCGCAGGCCGCGAAGTATGCGGCTGCGCGCACACGCCTTGAGACGCTGGCTAACCGCACGGGCGGGCAACTCCACGACGTGTATCGCCTCGAAGACATGGGCCGCATCTACGCGCAGGTCGCCGCCGAGATGCGCACGCTCTACAGCATCGCCTATCAGTCCACCGGCCCCACCCGCGACGGCAACGGGCGCGCGATCACGATTCAAGTCGCCCGGCCAGAATTCATTGCCCGCACACGCCCCGGCTACTACGCG
>JBBRYU010000388.1:0-2989 GCA_038237345.1 Pyrinomonadales bacterium | reverse complement strand
TCGAGCAGGCGATTGTTGTTGGCGACGAAATCTGGCCGCACCTGCGAGGCGCGCACGCCGACGACGATGGTGTCGAAGCGTGCGAGGTCGCCGGACGAAAGCTCGTTCTCGTCGAGCATGGTCACGTCGAGGCCCATGCGCCTGATCGCTTCCGGCCCTTGATCGCCGCTCCCCATAATATAACCGACGCGCACCTTGGCAACTTGCAACTCGAAGACGCTGGCCGTCGCTGCGGCGGGCAAGTAATATCGATGCGTCATGATGTGCGGGTAGGCGACTGTGCGCAACTCTTGCCGGTACGTGCGGCCGTCGGCGACGGCCTCGGCAGCGATATGATAAGACCCGACTTGCGCCGTGCGCGGGATCGTGAGGTTGAAGATGGCTGCTGTGCGCTCGCCCTTTTTGTCGAGGCTGAAGGGCGCGGCGGCGGGTTGCGCAGTCCACCCGGCCGGCAATTGCAGTTTCACCTCACCACGCTCGCCGCGCTGCGCATTGTTGCTTACGCGCACCGCGACGCGGCGCGTGTAAGGAAGTTGTCCGGTCGGCGCAATAATGAGATCAGAATCGAGTGCGACTGAGAGAGCCGGGACGACGTTCAGATCGCGCCGGAGTTCGCCGCGTATGTCGTCGGCGTAGCGATATTGCACAGGCTGTTCAAGCGACACGGTTTCACCGCCGATCTCGACCTGCACTGTACCGGCAACGAGCGCGGGGCCGAATGGTTCACTCTTCGGCGCGCTGTCAGGCCATTTGAAGACATAGCCGGCACGCGGTTCGTTGAGCCAGTAAGGTTGCGTGAGCGGCGCGTTTTCCGCCACCGTCAGCTTGAAAGTTGCCGTCTGCGTCGCCGTCTCGCGGGCGCGCCCAAAGGGGCCGCGCACTGCATCCGTCGCCGCCGCCATCGGTTCCATTTGCCAGCCTGCCGGCACGCGCAAACTGACGGCGGCAATTTTCACGGGCGCGTCGCCCGGCACAAAGACATGGACGGCGACGGGCAATGACTCGCCCGGCACAACCGTCTCGGCGGCGGCAAGCGCGTCCACTTCGATCCCGGCCGCGCGCCTGAGCGCCTCGCCGAACTCATGCTCTTTTTGCGCCAGCACGAAGTCGGCATCGGCGCGTGCATTCGCGTCGGCCTTGCCGGCAGCGGCCAGTTTCGTGCGTGCCTTGTGCGTCGCGCGCAAGCCTTCGACGAGCGGCGCGATGAGCTTACGTGGGGCGCGCACGTCATAGTCATCAAGGGCGCGTGTCGCCGCCTTCTGCATGTCCTTCAACTCATCATCGATCAAGTCGCCCGGCAGGTTCGCTAGGCGGGCGATGCCGTTGAGCGAAGTGTCGAGACCGTCGAACACGTTGCGCTCGCTTTCGGTCTTAACGAGACTTTCGACGAGGCGCACGCCGGAACTTTGCGGGCCGCGTAGTTCGAGCAAGCCCATCTCCTGCGACTTGTGCTGGCTGCGCCCTTCCATCGCGACGGCAAAATCACTGCGACCGAGTAGGTCGTCGTAGTCGCCCGTGTTCAGTCGCAGCGTCGGGACATTGTCCGCGCTCGCCGCGAAGCCTTCGCTGACGTAGATTTTTTTCGCTTGCCACGGGCGCAAGCCCTCAGCGAGTTGTTCAGGAAACCGGGCGGGATCGGCCGCCGCGTGAAAAGCTTGCGGCGTGAGATAGCCGGACAGTTGATGATGCCCGTGCCCGTCGGCGGGCGTGCCGGTGAAGCGCGCGATGACGACGAGCGGGCGGAAGAGTCTGATGGCGCGCACCATGTCGCCCAGCACAAGTTGCTCGCCCCACTTCTCTGCGGCCTCCGCGCGTGTTTTAGTAAAGCCGTAGTCGAACGTGCGCGTGAAGAGTTGCTCGCCGCCGTCTAGTCTGCGCGACTGTAACAATTCTTCGGTGCGAATGATACCGAGCGGCTCGAACAGTTCTGCGCCGATAACGTTCTGGCCGCCTTCGCCGCGATTGAGCGCAAGATAGGCGACGCGCGCATGATCGCCCCGCGCGAGCCGCGCGATGAGCGCCGTGTCTTCGTCATCAGGATGCGCGCCCGTGTGCATGGCGCTCGCGGTGGTCTGCAAGCGGCGCAACAATTGTACGAGGCCCGCGGCCCCGCGATCATTGACCGCGCGCACCTGCGCAAGCGCAATGGTCGGTGCGCACGTATTGGGCAGCAGCGAAACGCAGAACGCACAAGCTAACAGGCTTGCGAGGAAGCGATTGAACGAACGAAGCATCGAGTACCTCAAGAAATTTGCTGGCGTGAAGACGCGGCGGTGGACTAACAGACCGGGTGACAAGCAAGACAGCGCGTGTGCGCGTCCTGATTGTCGCCCGGTCTGCCGGCGCAACTGTCGATTTAGAAGTTGAACTTGAAGCCGAGTTGAAACTGCCGGCTGTCGAGCGCGACGGGGTTCCGCGTGCGGAAGTCAGGCAGGGGCGCAGTGAGGACGCCGTTCACGTCCGTCGGCACCACGCCGTTTACCTGAAAGATGCTCCGGTGGTTGAACAGATTGACAAACTCACCGAACACCTCAGCATTGTAGCGTTCGCTGAAGCGGACGAAGCGCGAGTAGCGCATGTCCACGTTGTATTGGGCCGGCGCACGCCCTGTGTTACGGCCGATGAACAGCGGGCGGTCGGAGCCGGTCGTAACGCCATCGTTGTTCAACTCTTGGTTCGAGGTGATGTTGAAGACCTCGCCGCTGTTGGCCGTGACGATGAAGCCGACCTGATTGTCGTTGACCAAACGTTCGATGGCCTTATTCTCGAAGTTGAACGTGGGCCGCCCGACGAAGCTGAGGATGAACGTGTGGCGTTGATCGGCGAGCGAGTTGCCCCGGTCGCGGCGGCGGTTAGTCGGATCGGACAGCGCGACGGCGGTCGTCGTCGCCGTCAACGCGACGAGGTTCTGTTCGGGCGCGTCGTCGATTGCGTGCGAGTAATTGTAGTTTGCGCTGAACTGATAACCGGCGGAGAGGCCCTTGGTCAG
>JBBRYU010000387.1:0-2992 GCA_038237345.1 Pyrinomonadales bacterium | reverse complement strand
TTGCTCATCTCGCAACCCGATTCGGGCGAACAGGCGTTGGAGATCACAGAGGCATTGGTGCGCTCGAACGGCGTGGACGTGATCGTGATCGACTCGGTGGCGGCGCTCGTGCCGCGCGCGGAGTTGGACGGCGAGATGGGCGACAGTTTGCCCGGTTTGCAGGCGCGGCTCATGTCGCAGGCGCTGCGCAAACTGACGGCGGTTGTCTCTTCGTCAAACACGAGCTTGATCTTCATCAACCAGATACGCGAGAAGATCGGCGTCATGTTCGGTAGCCCCGAAACGACGAGCGGCGGCCGCGCGCTCAAGTTCTATGCCAGCCTGCGGCTCGACATCCGCCGCATCGGCGCGATCAAGGACGGCGACCGCGTGGTGGGTAACCGTACGAAGGTCAAAGTAGTGAAGAACAAAGTTGCGCCGCCATTCCGCGATTGCGAATTCGACATCATGTACGGCGAGGGCATCTCGCGCGAGGGCGATGTGCTCGACTTAGCGGTCGTGCATAAGGTTGTCGAGAAGGCCGGCGCGTGGTTCTCTTACAAGGGCGAGCGTCTGGGCCAAGGACGCGAGAACTCCAAGCAGACGCTGAAGGATGACGCGGGGCTGCGCTTGCGCATCGAGAACGAAGTGCGTGTCGCGCTTGGTATCCCTGTGCGCGAAGTAGTCGCGGAAGAGAAAACCGACAAGGCTGAAAAGGCCGAGACGGCCGCGACCAGCAAGAAGTAACAACAAGCCAACGGCACACCAGAGCCGCCAACGGCCGGACACGCGTGCGCGTGCGCGCGGCCGTTGGCGGCTAAGTTTGTGTCTTTACACCCCGCAGAGCCGCGCGCATAATCTGCGCGGCCCGCTCGACAGCTTAGGCGCGTGAATTGTGATGACAGGATCGATTCTCATCAAAGGCGGCACGCTCGTCACCGTGGACGAAGCCGACTCGATCAGCACGGGCGATCTGCTCGTGCGGGATGGTCGCATCGCGGCCATCGGCGAGATAACGGAGCGCGCCGACGAGACCATAGACGCGCATGATTGCGCCGTCCTGCCCGGCTTCATCCAGACGCACATCCATCTCTGCCAGACGCTCTTTCGCGGCGCGGCCGACGATCTGCCGTTGATCGACTGGCTCAAGAAGCGCGTCTGGCCATTGGAGGCGGCGCACACGGCTGCGTCCGTCCGCGCCTCCGCGCGACTTGGCATCGCGGAAATGATCAAGGGCGGCACGACCTGCGCGCTAACGATGGAGACGGTCAAGCACACGGCCGAAGTCTGCCGCGCGGTCAAGGAGTCGGGCTTTCGCGCCACGGTTGGCAAGTGCATGATGGATGCGGGCGACGATGTGCCGGCCGCGCTGCACGAACAGACCGATGATTCGATCGACGAATCGCTCGCGCTGATCGCAGAATGGCACGCCCGCGCCGACGGCCGCGTGCGTTGCTGCTTCGCGCCGCGCTTCGCCGTTAGTTGCACGCGCGAACTGCTCGAACGAGTCGCGCAACTCGCCCGTCAGCACGGCGTGCTGATACATACGCATGCCTCGGAGAACCGGACAGAGATCGAGTTGGTCGAACAGGCGACGGGGCAACGCAACATCGCTTATTTGAACACCATCGGGCTAGCCGCGCCGCACGTCGCACTCGCACACTGCGTCCACGTGAACGACGAAGAGTTGGACATACTCGCGCGCACGGGCACGCACGTGTTGCACTGTCCCTCATCGAATTTGAAACTCGGCTCCGGTCTCGCGCCCGTCGCGGAGATGCTTGAGCGCGGCATCTCCGTCTCGCTCGGCGCGGACGGCGCACCCTGCAACAACCGGCTCGACATATTCACGGAGATGCGCACGGCCGCTCTGCTACAAAAGGTGCGCCGGGGCACGGACGCACTGCCCGCCCGCCAAGCACTGCGACTGGCAACCATCGCCGGCGCGTGTGCCCTCGGCTTGCAAACCGAAATCGGTAGCCTCGAAGTCGGCAAACGTGCGGACATAACCGTGCTAACTTTGGCCCGATTACATCTGACGCCGCGCCCGGACATTATCTCCAGCATCGTGTATGCGGCGGCGGCGAGCGATGTCCGCGACGTACTGATTGATGGTCGCGTCGTCTTGCGCGATGGTGAGTTGCTTAGTCTGGCCGAGCAAACTGTGATGACTGAGGCGCACGAACAGGCTGAACACTTATACAAGCGAGCCGCGATTTAAGATGTGAGTGTTTGACGATGCTGGCGAATAAAAGCTGTGCCGGCTTGGAGGTTGCGAAAGCGGGGGGCGCTTCGGCGGCCAAGCCGGCACGGGCGGGCGTCTTTGTTTTGTCTCGGATGTTATCTTGCGACAAGCTGACTATGGCAGTCAGCACATCCTTTAACGCGGGTGATTATATACCAGGCGGTCAGATTGTCAACGACTTTTTGTGACTAATTCGACAAAAATCGCGCTCGACCATATCGGTTGACAGTCGCAGGCACGAATCCCTATACTTGCGCCCTTCCAGTCATGGCCAGGTAGCTCAGTTGGTAGAGCACCTGACTGAAAATCAGGGTGTCGGCGGTTCAATTCCGTCCCTGGCCATCAACAGAATCAAACAGTTACGGGCAGCCCACAAGCTGCCGTTTCTGCTTTGTGTGCCTATAGCGTGCTAAACGCCATAGGACGGTTAACCCACTTAGAGTTGTGAGTCTGAATTGATTAACTGAAAGAATGTATTGCCTAGATTGACTTTAAATGTAATCATTTCGACGCGGAAAGACGGGAGATGCTATGGCAGTTATCGAATACAGTATTAATGCGAATCAAGAGTAGAAATTCGCGCCTGTTGAAAACAAAGGACTTATGAAATAGTCCTGCTAGCTTTTGCGCGAAGGCAGACTGTAAGTTGTTGATTCTTCGTGCCTGAATTCTACGCTTGATTCGCATTAGTAATGCGAATCAAGCGTAGAAAATAGCGCGCGTTGAAAACAAAAGGCTTATGAAAGACAGTTTGGGCCTCTGGCAGCC
>JBBRYU010000386.1:0-2999 GCA_038237345.1 Pyrinomonadales bacterium | reverse complement strand
GTCAGACGTTGGACGGGTTGATCCGCATGGTCGATCACGGCGTCGGCGCGCAGAACGTGCAGGAGTTGGCCGCGTTGGGCTATCGCCAAGTGCCCGCCGAAGATTTGATCAGGCTGGCGGATCACGGCGTCAGCCCGCGCTTCATTCACAACCTCAAGCTGCTCGGCTACGACAACGTGCCCATCGAGTTGCTCGTGCGCCTCGCGGATCACGGCGTCTCCACCGGTTTTATCCAGAAGGTGCGCGCGCGTGGCCGGCAAGACCTGTCGCTGGAGCAGTTGATCTACATGGTCGATCACGGGGAAGACCATTGATCGAGGGGGCGCATGCGGGTTTCAGTTGTCAGTCAGTAACGCAGGAGAAAGATGATGAGCACACTTTGGCAAGACGCGCGCTACGGGCTGCGCATGTTGTGGAAGAGTCCGGGCTTTACGCTCGTGGCGGTGCTGGCGCTCGCGTTGGGTATCGGCGCGAACACGGCCATCTTCTCGGTGGTGAACGCTGTGTTGCTGCGCCCGCTTGCATACCCGGAATCGGAGCGACTCGTCTGGCTTGAGGGCGTCAATCCGGCGCAAGGGATCACAGACAGCAACATGTCCGTGCCGGACTTCGCCGACTGGCAAGACCAGCGTCAAGTGTTCGAGCAACTCGCCGGCTTCGTCACCGGCGGCTCGCTGCTCACGAGCGGCGACGAGACGGAGCGCGTGCGCGGCACAAGCGTCACCGCCAACTTCTTTCCAATGCTGCGCACCAACGCGGTTAAGGGCCGCGCGCTGCAAGCTGAGGATGCGCAAAAAGGGCGCGATGATGTCGCCGTTTTAAGCTACGGCTTGTGGCAACGTCGCTTCGGCGCAGACCCACGGATCGTGGGCAACAAAGTGGCGGTGGGGGGCACGAGCATGACGGTCGTAGGCGTCATGCCGCCCGGCTTCGACTACCCGGCGCAGACGGAAATGTGGTTTCCCTTCACACTCGACCCCGCCGCCGAGCGGCGCGACAATCGCTACATGGAAGTCGTCGCCCGCCTCAAACCGGGCGTCACGCTCACGCAAGCGCAGGCGCAACTCGATACGATCAACGCGCGGTTGGCGCAAACATATCGGGAGACAAATACAGGCTGGAGCGTAAGAGTCACGAACCTGCGCGAGCGCATGGTCGGCGAGTTGCGCCCGGCCTTGCTCGTCTTGTTGGGCGCGGTCGCGTTCGTGTTGCTGATCGCGTGCGCGAACGTGGCGAACCTCTTGCTCGCGCGGGCGACGGCCCGGCAACGCGAGATCGCCGTGCGCACGGCCTTGGGCGCGAGACGTCTGCGCATCGTGCGGCAACTGCTGACAGAGAGCGTGCTGCTCTCGCTCATCGGCGGCGCACTCGGGCTGTTGTTGAGCGTGTGGCTGACCGATGTGCTCGTCGCCATCAGCCCCGCCAACACTCCGCGCTTCGACGAAATCCACCCGGACGCGCGCGTGTTCGCGTTCACGCTCGGCATCACGGTCGTGACCGGTTTGCTCTTCGGCCTCGCGCCCGCGCTGCAAGCGTCGCGGCCTGATCTGAACGAGGCGTTGAAGGAGGGCGGACGAAGCGGCGCGGAAGGATCGCGGCGCAACCGTCTGCGCAGTTTGTTGATGGTGTCGGAGATCGCGCTCTCGTTCATGCTGCTCGCGGGCGCGGGGCTGCTCATCAAGAGCTTCGTGCGTTTGCGCGACGTGAGTCCCGGCTTCAACGCGGCCAACGTGCTGACGGTGCGCGTGGCGTTGCCGGCGGCGCGGTTCACGGACAAAGCGCAGAAGGCCGAGATGCTGCGGCAACTGACCGAGCGCGTCAGCCACTTGCCCGGCGTGCAGACGGCCGGCGCGGTCTTGAGCCTGCCGCTCGGCGGCGACACGTTCAACGTCGGGCGCTCGTTCATACGCGAAGGGCGGCCGCTGACACCTGAGGAGTCGGCCAACGCCGGCTACCTCGTCGCTACGCCCGGCTATTTCCGCACGCTGCAAATCCCGCTCATTGCGGGCCGCTCGTTCACTGATCAAGACACGGAGCAAGCGCCCAAGGTGATCATCATCAACGAGACGTTGGCGCGGCAACATTGGCCCGGCGAGAGTCCCATCGGTAAACGGCTGACGGTCTGGCGCGACGAGAAATTCGCGCGCGAGATCGTCGGCGTGGTGGGCGACACGAAGGCGACGCTCGACACCCAAGCGGGCGCGCAGATGTACGTGCCTTACGCGCAGGACGCGGGCTGGGGCAGCATGACGCTCGCGGTGCGCACGACCGTTGAGCCGTCATCCTTGGCCGCGGCCCTGCGCGGCGAAATCCGCGCGCTCGATAAGAGCGTGCCGGTCTACAACGTCAAGACGTTGAACGAAGTGGTCGCCGTCTCGGTCGCGCCGCAGCGCACCACGATGCTGCTCTTGAGCGCGTTCGCCGCCATCGCGCTGCTCCTCGCGTTGATCGGCATCTACGGCGTCACCGCTTACTACGTCACGCAACGCACGCACGAGATCGGCATACGCCTCGCGCTCGGCGCAACCGCGCGCGACGTGTTGCAACTCATCATCGGGCAGGGCATCAGGCTGACGCTCTTTGGCGTAGGTCTCGGCTTGGCGGGCGCGTTCGCACTGACGCGCCTGATGAAGAGCCTGCTATTTGAAGTGCAGGCGACTGATCCGTTGTCGTTCAGTCTGATCGCTTTGCTGCTGACGCTCGTCGCTTTCCTCGCGTGCTGGCTGCCGGCGCGCAGAGCCACGAAAGTCGATCCGCTGGTGGCGCTGAGATACGAATAAAGCAGTGACAAGTGACGAGTGACGAGTGACAAGCAAGAAATTGTCTTAACTCGTCACTTGTCACTCGTTACTCGTCACTGTTCTTAGGGGGGGTGCGATGAACAACTTATGGCAGGACATACGGTTCGGTGTGCGCATGCTGTGGAAGAGTCCGGGCTTTACCTTAGTGGCCATCGTCGCGCTGGCGCTCGGCATCGGCGCGAACACGGCCATCTTCTC
>JBBRYU010000385.1:0-3039 GCA_038237345.1 Pyrinomonadales bacterium | reverse complement strand
TTGCTGGTCTGGTTAAGGCTCAAAGAACTGGCGTATGAAACTAAACGCACGGTCTATCAAATCAAGTTTGGGCAGTTGTCCGAATATCTGATTCAGCAACTGAAATCCCCTTCGGTTAAGATGGCTCTTGCGTAAGTCCTACTGTTGTGTCCCGCAATGAAGGCGTTGCTCGGTCATACGAAGGAATTCCGCGTGTTCTCAAGGGCACAACTTTCACTGTAATGTCTTGTTGCTCCGTTTTGCTATTCCTCGCCTACCGCCAAGTCAGCGCGCCGCACCATCGTGCAGCCTCATGTTGAGCGCGGGCAGATACTGAAGATGTAATTCTGTTGCGCGTTTGCGGGGACGTGTTAAGATGCCGGCCCACTTCGACCGGGCGTGGTTCGTCCGCGCCACACCCGGCTAGATTGATCAAGCATTAAGCCTTAAAACTACGGCGATGAGTTTCTGGCAGAACGTCCAACTGGCCGCAGGCATGACGCAGGGCCGCTACCTCGTGTGGCTCGTGCTCGGCTTTCTCGTCGTCGCCGTTTTGCTCTACGTCTATGTGCCGGCCGAACGCCAGCGCCTGCGTACCGCCGCCATCCTCTTCGCGCTCGCATTCGCCGGACTGCTCATCACCGCGCCGCTCGCGCCGCCCGTCGGCGGGGCGGAGTCAATGGCTTACAGGTCTATGAAGTGGGCGGCGCGCTTCGTGGAGGCCGTGGCCGTCATCAACGTGGCGAGCGTGCTCGTCTTCGAGGTGTTGCTGAACGGCGTGCGCCTGCGTGTGCCGCGCATCTTGCGCGACCTGTTGCTTGCCGCCGTTTACATCATCGTCGGGCTGACGCTGCTCACGGAGAGCGGCGTCAATCTCAACAGCATCATCGTCACGTCCACCGTTATCACCGCCGCCATCGCGTTCTCTTTGCAGGACACGCTCGGCAACGTGATGGGCGGGCTGGCGTTGCAGATGGAGCGCACGATCACCGTCGGCGATTGGATCAGGGTCGGCACGGACGAGGGGCGCGTGACGGAGATACGCTGGCGGCAGACTTCCGTGGAGACGCGCAATTGGGACACGATTGTGATCCCGAACAGCGTGCTGATGCGCGGGCAGGTGACGCTCATGGGCCACCGCACGGCCGCGCCGCGCCAGCAACGCCGCTGGGTCTATTTCAACGTGGACTTTCGCTTCGCGCCGAGCGACGTGATCGCGGCGGTCGAAGCGGCCCTGCGCGCCGAGCCCATCGAGTTCGTTGCGCGCGACCCCGCGCCGCACTGTCTGTTAGTAGACTTCCGCGACAGCTTCGGCCACTACGCCGCGCGCTACTGGATCACTGATCTTGCGCCGACCGACCCGACCGACTCGGTCGTGCGCCACCGCATCTACTTCGCCTTGAAGCGCGCCGGCGTCCCGCTCTCGATCCCGGCGCACATGCTCTTCATCGAAGAGGACGATGCGGGACGGCGCGAGCGCAAGCGCAAGGAAGAGATCGTGCGGCGTTGCGAGGCGCTGCGCCGCGTCGAGTTGTTTGCATCGTTGACCGAAGAGGAGCGCGCGGAGTTGGCCGCACATCTGAACCTTGCGCCGTTCGTGCGCGGCGAAGTGGTGACGCGGCAGGGCGCGGTCGCACACTGGCTCTACATCCTGCGGCGGGGCGAAGCGGAAGTGCGCGTCGCCGTGCCGGGGAGTAACTTGAGCGAGCGCGTGGCCACTTTGCGCGAGGGCGACTTCTTCGGCGAGATGGGCCTCTTGACCGGCACGCCGCGCACGGCCACGATCATCGCGCTGACCGACGTGGAATGCTACCGGCTGGATAAAGATAACTTCAATGACGTGCTGGCCAATCGCCCCGAAATTGCGCAAGACCTCGCGCGCATACTCGCGCACCGGCGCGTCGAGTTAGACGCCGTGGTCGGCGAACTCAGCGAAGAGGCCAAGCGCCAACGTCTGAGTCATCTGCACACGGACATGCTCGGGCGCATCCGCCACTTCTTCAAATTAGATAAGTAACGAGCAGCGAGACGGCGGCTGAGTAAGTAGCGCGACCGCGCACGTTCGTGCCGCGCGCTGTCATCGTTTAACTGTCTGCGGCAACCAGCGCGGGACGCGGGCACAATATCTTTCATACGCCACGCCGAACTTCCGCCGCAGCGTTGGCTCTTCGTACAGCAGCACGAAGAGGTTGAAGCCGACGAAGACGGCGGCCGCGTACCACAACAACGTGCGCGACGCGAAGAGCAGCACCTCACCGAGCAGTATTGACAGCACGCCGACGTACATCGGGTTGCGCACGTAAGCGTAGAGTCCGCGCGCCACCAATTCCTTTGGCGGATCAATCGGCGCGGGCGTGCCGCGCCCCGTCACCGCGAAATCCCAAGCGCACCACAGATTCACGCCCACGCCGAGCAAGATCGGCAGCAGTCCCACATACCGGAACGCGCCGGGTTGCGCCGTAGCAGGACGTGAGGCGAGCAGCGAGTAAGGCAGATAGATTGTGACCGTGGCGGGAGCGACGAGTATGAAGAGCAAAGTCTTGAACAAAGTTTTGAACAGGGTCATGTTACACCTCCTATGTTTAGTGCGTAACTGATCCGAACTGGCAGGTGCGCGCGCGCTCTTATGCAGCCCGCGCGGCGGCTTGTGTCGGCCGCCGCGCAGGCATCTGTAAAGTCCCGGTCGGGACAAGCGCGTTTAGCTGGTCTTGCCGCCGGTCGTGTCGTTCTCGGTCAACAACTGCTGCCGCATCGCCGCCGCGCCGATCAGTCCGCCCATGCCCATTGATTCGACCGCCGAGCTGGGCACGAGCATCAGCGCGCCCTTCTCCTTCAAGCCCTCGTAGAGCATGTTCATCGCGCGCAGGTGCAGCGCCGTCGGGTTATCTTTGTACGACCGCGCGGCCTGCTCGAACATGTGCGCGATCTCGACCTCAGCCTCGCCGAGGATGATGCGCGCTTGCTTCTCGCGCGACGCCTGCGCCTCGCGCGACATCGCGTCCTGCAAAGAGTCCGGGATGATCACGTCGCGCATCTCGACCGATTGCACCGTCACGCCCC
>JBBRYU010000384.1:0-3046 GCA_038237345.1 Pyrinomonadales bacterium | reverse complement strand
GGCGACGAGCGGCCACTTGGACGATGTGCCGGTCGATCAGTTGCGCCGCTTCGAGACGGAGTTCACAAACTTCGTCGAGAACTCGCATCCCGGTCTGCTCGCCGCCTTGCGCGAGAAGAAGGCTCTGACCGACGAGATCAAAGCCGATCTCAAGACCGCCATCACTGACTTTAAACAGACGCGGGGCAGCGACAAACCGGCCCCGCGCGCCGCGACCGCACCGGCCACGGCCGCCGCCGGAGCATGAACAACAGTAGGCAGTAGGCGGTAAGCAGTAGGCAGTGAAGACAAACTGCTTTTTAACTGCCTACTGCCTACCGCCTACTGCCTACTCTTATTATGGCTAATCTCCTCGATCTCCGCCGGCGCATCAAGTCGGTCAAGAACACGCAGCAGATCACGAAGGCAATGAAGATGCTCGCGGCCGTGAATCTGCGGCGGGCGCAGCAGCGCGTCGTCAACGCGCGCCCGTTCGCGCGCAAGATGACGGACGTGCTGGGCGACCTCGCCGCGCACACCGACGAGAATTATCACCATCCGCTCTTGGATGCGCGCAGCGACGAACGCTATCTGGTCGTGCTCATCACGGCCGATAAAGGTCTCGCCGGTGCATTCAACGCGAACTTGACGAGGGCCGGGCAGGCATTTATCAAGGAGCACGCGGGCCAGTCCATTGAGATGATGGCGGTCGGGCGCAAAGGGCGCGACTTTTTCCGTCGGCGCAACGTCAACATCGTGCAGGAGTACATCGGTCTTACCGGCAAAGGGCGCATCACGTATGCCGAGGCCGTCGAAGTGGCGGACGAGATCATGCGCCGCTTCACGGAAGACGAGACGCTCGACAAAGTCTTCATCATCTACAACGAATTTCGCTCGGTGCTATCGCAGCGCGTTGTCGTCGATCAACTCTTGCCCGTCGCCCGCGCTGCTGCTGAAAACGCGGCGGGCCAACAGGACGCAGAGGGCGAGACCTTCGTCGAATACGTCTACGAGCAGCCGCCCGCGGAGATTTTCGGTCGCCTGCTGCCGCGCCTGATCCAGACGCAAGTCTTCCGCGCGCTGCTTGAGTCAATCGCCTCCGAGCAAGGGGCGCGGATGACAGCGATGGATTCGGCCGCGAAGAACGCGGGCGATCTGATCGGCTCGCTTACGCTCAACATGAACCGCATCCGGCAGGCGGCCATCACGAGAGAGATCATCGAAATCGTGTCGGGCGCGGCGTCGGCGAGTTAAGGGATCAGGCAAGCAGATCCAGGTAGCGGAAGAGGGAGGCGGCGCGTGCGTGGCTTCCCTCTTTGTCTATGAGCAAGATTGATGGCGGCGAGTAACAGAGTCAGACCTGCGTTGCTGAGTAAGCACCGCGTCGCGCCGTCGTGGCGCAACCGCCTGTGGCGCTACGGGCCGCTCGTCGTTTGGCTTGCGATAATCTTCCTTGCGTCAACCGGCGCGCTGTCCGCCCCGAACACTTCGCGCATCATCGGCCCGCTCCTGCGCTGGCTCTTCCCCGACATCAGCGCAGCGCAACTGCTGCGCGCACATTTCGTCACGCGCAAACTCGCGCACTTCAGCGAGTACGCTGTCCTTGCGCTGCTCGCGGCCCGCGCCTTCATTCCTTCGACGCGCACGTGGCTCAGCCGGCGTTGGCTCATTAGCGCACTTATCCTCGTCGCCGCTTACGCGCTGCTCGACGAGTATCATCAATCCTTCGAGGCGACACGCACCGCTTCCATCTGGGACAGCATGATTGACACGGTCGGCGGCACGACCGCGCTCATCCTACTTGCGTGGTGGCGCGGAAGAGCAAGAATGAGGGATGAAGGATGCGGGATGCGGGATGAATGAAAAGCAGTTGCTTCTTCGTCCTTCATCCTTGCTTTTGCGGCCCGATTTCGCGTAAAGAGTGCGAATAAATGGACACTGAGACAACAATCCCAACGCCCGTTGATGAGGGCCAAGCCGAAGGACAACTGATTCGCGGCGTCGGGCTCGTGGGCGCGACGACGTTGAACATGATCGACATGATCGGCGTCGGGCCGTTCATCACGATCCCGCTCATCGTCGCGGCGATGGGCGGGCCGCAGGCGATGCTCGGCTGGATACTGGGCGCGCTCCTCGTCGTCTGCGACGGCCTTGTCTGGGCCGAACTCGGCGCGGCCTTGCCCGGCTCCGGCGGCTCGTATCGCTACCTCGCGGAGATTTACGGCCCCAACAAACTTGGGCGTCTGCTGTCGTTTCTCTTCATCTGGCAACTGACATTCAGCGCGCCGCTCTCCATCGCATCAGGCGGCATCGGGCTGGCGCAATACGCCACCTACATCTTCCCCGCGCTCGGCCACGAGACGAAAGTGACGCTGCCGATCTTAGGCAACGTAGAGATCAACGCGCTGCCGGTCGCGCTAGTGGCGATTGCCGCGCTCGCGCTCGCCGTCTTCTTGCTCTATCGCCGCATCACGCTGATTGAAAGATTCTCAAAGTTCCTGTGGGTCGGCGTGATGCTCACGATCCTGTGGGTCATCTTTGCAGGCGTCACGCACTTCGATCCGAAACTCGCCTTCGACTTTCCGCCCGGCGCGTTCACCTTGCGTCCCGAATTCTTCACGGGTCTCGGCGCAGCGTTGCTCGTCTCGGTCTACGACTACTGGGGCTACTACAACGTCTGCTTCTTCGGCGGCGAGGTGAAAGAGCCGGGGCGGACGATCCCGCGCGCCGTGCTGCTCTCGATCATGTTCGTGGCGATCATTTACATCGTGATGAACATCGCGATCCTCGGCGTCATCCCGTGGCGCGAGTTCGCGGGCACGGCCAACACGCCCGCGCAAAAATACGTCATCTCGTCATTCATGGAGCGGCTCTACGGGCACAAGGCGGCGCTCGTCGCCACCGCGCTCATCATGTGGACGGCGTTCGCGTCCGTCTTCTCTTTGCTTCTGGGCTACTCGCGCGTGCCCTACGCCGCCGCGCGCGACGGCAACTATTTCCGCATCTTCGCGCGCGTGCATCCGCGCCACAAATTCCCTTACGTCTCGCTGCTCATCATGGGCGGCAT
>JBBRYU010000383.1:0-3048 GCA_038237345.1 Pyrinomonadales bacterium | reverse complement strand
TTTGTCGGCGCGGGCAATCGCCTGTTGGCCGCCCACGCCGAAGTATTCCGGCTCGACCCAGATGGAGAAGAACTGCGCGTCGAGACCGCCTTCTTTCGCGCGCACGGCGTCGAAGTGGCCGTCCGACAGACGCTGATTGATGTCCGTGCCTTCGTCAATCATGCGCTGCACGGTGTCGGCGTGCATGTCCACGACGATGGCGCGACGATGGATGGCCAAGGGATCGCTGGCGGGCGCGGGTGGCGCAGTGGCTGGCTGCTGATCTATCTGTTGGTCTGTCTGTTCCGGCATGCGACGCGGCGTACAGGTGAGCGATGCGAACAGTGCCACTCCCAGCCAACAACTCAGGCAAATGCGCAGGTGTCGCATCGAACACTAGGGGACGTGGAATGATGACGAACGAGGCAGATGGTACGGGCTGGCCGAGCCAGAAGCAAGCGCGGCTAACCGGCGCATGCGCGGTATAGCACAAGCCGCGGCGAACGGAGTTGAGTTGCCAAGTCAGTTGCCGCGGCTTGTTATGTTGGGCACAGCCGGCGGTTGCGCGCCGGCGCGGACAGGTGCTCATTTAATACCGGGCGTGGCGCGCTTCAGGCTCGGACTGCCCTTCCCGACGGGCGCATTCCCAACCGCGCCCGTCGTCGCTTCGCCGTTGACGAAGAAGCGGAACGTGCCAGTCTGCTGGACACCGAGCTTGAATTGGATGTTCACGCTCGCGCCCGGCAGCAAGGCAGCGGCCGGCGTGATTGTGCCAACCACGAGCGAAGAGTTGAGACCGCCACCGAGAGTTTGCGCGGGCGGCTGTTCGAGTGTTAACGCCCTCAGAGAGACAGTCGTATGGGCAAGCGTTTGCCGCCGCCGGCATGAAAGGTCTCTTGCATACGCACCTCGGCGAGCTATTAAAACAGCGCGCAGAGCCGGGAGTCTTTGAGGTGTTCGCCCGGCGACGAGCAACACACATTCCGGCTCCCGTTCATTAACAGCGTGCCGGCCTACGACGGCCTCCGCACCGACCCGCGCTTCGTGGACATCGGGCGCGGCATCGGTCTCCCACAGTAAGCACGATTGCAGCCGCGCGCAGAGCGGCTGCGCGGGTTGCGCCGCAAGTTGCCAAGCGCGGCCGGTTTACGGTATCGTGCGGCTTACTTTAACCACGTGACGAACGGCGAGTTTCCACACTTCCGCGACAGCACAGGCTTAATCTATAAAAGCAAGTGCCGTGTAGTTTGTCCGAGTGAGATTATTACGTAATCAAGGAGCAGGCGCTTTATGTTCAACGACGATATCACAAAGAAGGACGTGCGGACGCCCGCTATCGTGCCGGAGGTCTGGCACAACGGCGAATTTATTAAGTGGGACGACGCGCGCGTGCATGTCATGTCGCACGTCTTGCACTACGGCTCCAGCGTCTTCGAGGGCATACGCTGTTATTCAACTAAGCGCGGCCCCGCCATCTTTCGTCTGCGCGAGCACATGCAACGGCTGTTGAACTCGGCGAAGATTTATCGTATGGAGCATGGTATCCCGCTCGACGAGTTATGCGCTGCCGCAGTCGGACTGGTGCAGCGCGGCGGGTTGCCGCAGTGCTATCTGCGCCCGATCATCTTCCGTAGTCTGGACGAAGCGCGCCCGGCGTTCGGCGTCAACCCGTTCCCGAACCCGCTGTCGTGCTACATCGGCGCGTGGGACTGGGGCAAGTATCTCGGCGACGAAGCCATCGAGCAGGGCGTGGACGTGTGCGTCTCTTCGTGGAATCGGCTGTCGCCGAATTCGATGCCGGCGATGGCCAAGTCGGGCGCGAACTACATGAACTCGCAACTGATCAAGATGGAGGCGCTCAAGAACGGCTACTCCGAAGGCATCGCGCTCGACGACCGCGGCTTCGTCTCGGAAGGCTCCGGCGAAAACATCTTCCTCGTCCACGACGGCAAGGTGATTACGCCGCCGCTCTCATCTTCAATTCTGCCGGGCATCACGCGCGACAGCGTCATCCAAATTTGCCGCGAGTTGGAGATTCCCGTGGCCGAGACGAGCCTGCAACGCGCCGCGCTCTACGTAGCCGACGAGTTGTTCTTCACGGGCACGGCCGCCGAAGTCACGCCGATCCGCTCGGTTGATAAGATACAGATCGGCGCGGGCCGGCGCGGCGAGATCACGCACCGGATCCAACAGACCTACTTCGAGATCACTTCGGGCGAGCGGCCCGCGCCGGGGCCGTGGCTCACCTATGTGAGCGAGCAAGCGCACGCCGTGGAAGCGGGTCATAACGGGCACGGCGTAGCTCAGGTCAGAGGGGCCGGGGCAGCCGAGCAGCCGACTGAAACCCAGAGCGAGTATCAGGCAATGGCGACCGACTAACGAGTTCGGCGGGTGCGCACAAACGGCCCAGCAACGCTAACAGCACGCCCGTTGCTTCTGGCACTCGGCGTGCTGTTATTGTAGGCTGATTATGCCATGAGACTTAAAACATGCTTCAGCCTGATCGCTTTACCAGTGCTGCTGCTCACCGTCTGGCAGGGCGGCGCGGGCCGACATCAGAGAAAAAAACACCGGGCGCCAAGAACTGCAATGAATAGACTGCAACCGGGCATGTGGGGCGGCGCGCACATCAGCGTGGAAGTCACCGCGAGTGGCGCGCGGCTTAACTACGACTGCGCCCACGGAACAATTGATGAACCGATCATACCGGACCATGGCGGCAGGTTCGCCGTTAAGGGAACGCACGTCATAGAACGCGGCGGGCCCATCCGCGCAGACCAGAGCAACTCAGGTCAGCCGGCGCGCTACACCGGCACCGTCGCGGGCCAGACGATGACACTCACCGTCACGCTCACGGACACGAGAGAAGTCATCGACACCTACACGGTCACGCGCGGCCAAGAGCCGCGCATCGTCAAGTGTATGTAGCGGCCTGCTGGCCTGCGGAGGCGACCATGCGCCCGCACGGACAGACTGCATCACCTCAGATTTAGCGTCCAGTAAATGTCAGAGACCGGGTGGGGGCCGCCATTGCTGGCCCCACCCCGGCAAAATTTGGCAGACGGGGTT
>JBBRYU010000382.1:0-3050 GCA_038237345.1 Pyrinomonadales bacterium | reverse complement strand
GCGCACGGGGCGTGCGGAGTTGAGTCTGGTACGCGCCGTCGTGGAGTTGCTGAAAAGTGAAATGAGTCTCTGGGAGTTGCTCAATCATGAAGCCAAACTCAATCTGGAGGCTAGTTTATGAAATGTGTCCCGACATCAGGTCTACTACGCTACAAATAGTGTGCGCGTTGTTATAACGCCAAGAGACAGACATGTGCTTGAGATTCCTCAAATACCTGTGGGCTTTACCGACGACGGCCTTGGGTCTGCTCCTCGTGCCGCTGGCAATCGTCAGCCGGGGGCAGTGCTCAATAGTCGATGGGGTGCTGGAACTACACGGAGGGCTGGTCTCCATGTTGCTGCGGCGGTGCATTCCGCTGCCGGGCGGTGCCGCAGCAATGACACTGGGCCACGTCGTGTTAGGCCGAGATCAAATGTCGCTCGCGCGGACACGCCCGCATGAGCGGGCGCACGTGCGGCAATGTGAGCGGTGGGGAGGGCTATTCGTCCCGGCCTATTTGGCTTGCAGCTTGTGGTTAATCGTCCAGCGGAGGGAGCCTTACTTCAACAACTACTTCGAGCGGGAAGCTGATAAGCAGGTGGCGGCATGACAAGGGGTGCGGCAACTACAAACATATGAGATTAAAACAGACTACTGGAGAGATTATGCTGCAACTGCGTCAGCCACGATTCGCTGGGATTCATCGATCTATCGCAATGAAATACCACTTGCGGATCGCGCCATCGGTCGTAACTCGGCGGCGCGAGGACGACCGTCATCCGGAGAGACAAATCCGCAGGATGCAGTGCCCTATCGTACATGGTACATTGTACTGTAGCTGCAAGCAGCGAATGGACTGAAGACAGTGCGCCACTTCAGCGCCGACGAAACCAGAGCTTTCAATTTTCAGTCAAGTGGTCGTTGCGCGGCTGTCTTTCGCTTGAGGCGATAGTTGGTGAACTACAGATGGCAGCAAATGGTCGGTGGTAGTAATGAGCGGGGCAGAAGTTGTTATTAGATTTGACGCCGGTACGATTGTGCTCGCCGGCGCTGAGCGCGAGTTCGCCGCGAGCACAGCTTTTCGCTGGGATGAGCGGGTGCGGCGCTGGCGCGCACCGGCATTGGCGTACCGGCACATCGTTAAAGATTTTATCCGCCGGCAAATCCCTTTTACCGATCAAGCACGCGCTTACCACAACTTCGATTTCCCTACCCAACTCACCGACGAACCAAGACCTTACCAACTCGAAGCGATCACTGAATGGCGGCGGGCCGAGCGTTGCGGCGTGATCGTGTTGCCGACCGGCGCGGGCAAGAGTCTCGTCGCGCAGATGGCGATTGGGTTGTGCCAGCGTTCGACGCTCGTCGTTGTGCCAACCATTGACCTGATGAATCAGTGGTACGATCTGCTGCTCGCTTGCTTCCGCGCCGAAGTGGGCCTCATCGGCGGCGGTTATTTTGAAGTGGGCGCGCTGACGATCACAACTTATGCCTCTGCCTTCCGTTTCATGGAGCGGCTCGGCAACCAGTTCGGGCTGCTCATCTTCGACGAGTGTCATCACCTGCCCAGCAGTATCTACCGTTACGCGGCGGAGATGTCGCTCGCGCCCTTCCGCCTCGGGTTGACCGCGACGCCGGAACGCGCCGACGGCGCAGAGCGGGAGTTGACACGACTCATCGGGCCGTTCGTCTATCGGCGCGGGGCGCACGAGTTGGCCGGCGAATATCTGGCGGACTACAGCGTCGTCCGCATCAACGTCCGGCTCAGCCCGGAAGAGCGCGCGGCGTATGAGCGAGCGCGGGCGATCTTCCGCCGCTTCCTGCAAGAGCAAAGGATTGAACTCAGCACGCTCCACGGCTGGCAGACATTTGTCGCCGCGAGCGCACGTAGCGAACAGGGCCGGCGCGCGATGTTCGCCTATCGTGAGTCAAAGCGGATCGCGCTCGGTACGGACAGCAAGCTGCGCGTGCTCAGCGAACTGCTCGCACGCCATCGCAGTGAGCGGACGCTCATCTTCACGGCGGAGAACGAGATGGTCTATCGCATCTCGGAGCAGTTCTTCATTCCGGCGATCACGCATCAGACGGGCGTCAAAGAAAGACGCGAGTGGTTGGCAGCATTTAATCAGGGCGAGGTGCTGGCGCTGGCGACCTCGAAGGTTCTGAACGAGGGCATCAACATCCCGCAAGCCGCAATCGCGGTCGTCCTCTCCGGCTCAGGCTCGGAGCGCGAGCACATCCAACGGCTCGGCCGCATCCTGCGCAAGCAACCCGGCAAGGAGGCGATCCTCTATGAAGTCATCGCAAGCGAGACCACGGAAGAGCACATCAGCCAACGGCGCAGCGCGGGCGAGCAGTTCAGCGATGTGCAGTATCAGCAACCGCAAGCGCGGCTGGTGAGGTGAGCAGGCGATGTTGACGGCCGATCTAGCGCAGAGTTGGCAACGCGGTGATCGCACGGGGCCGCGCTACATTGACAGCGCCGCGCCCGATCACTTGAGCGACGCCGCGCAACTCATTCAACTGTTTCAAAGCTACGAAGGGCGGACGCACGGGGAGCTTGATGAGGCGTTGGCAGAGTATATCGGCGTGGGCACGGACTATCGCATTCAACGTGGGCTGATCAAGCTGCTACTGGATCGCTGCACGTTCGACACCGTCGCCACAAAAGACCCGGTTGAACTTCGCCGCGCGTTGTTTCGCCGTGCGCGGGAGCATTACCCCGTGCATCGGCAGAGCGAAGCGGGCGTTGAACTTGTGCATGAAGTCGCGCGCGAGCTTGCCTGTCCGCCTGATGATCTGCTCGCCGGTCTTTACGCTGATTTACCAGAGCGACAGCGGCTACTCGCGTTCGACCCTATCGCGCCACGCGCTTTGCTCGACCTCTACAATCTCGCGCAGGCGCAGGCGTTGCTCTATCGCTGCGTGCGCATGCAATTATGGGTTGAGCCGCAAGCACCGGCCGCATATCGCGAGCTATTCGGCGCGATCAAAGCCTACCGGCTGTTGCATACGATCAAGGGTAGTGCCGCGACGGGCTACGAGGTGCGGCTCGATGGCCCCGTGTCGT
>JBBRYU010000381.1:0-3063 GCA_038237345.1 Pyrinomonadales bacterium | reverse complement strand
TGGCGCGCACGACGCGCGGACATGGCGGCGCTCGCCGGTCTCGGTTTCTTCTTCGTCGCCTTCTTCCCGCGCGAGCTGTGCGGCGGCAGATACCCGCTCGCAGGCGACGCCTTCTTCTATTCCTATCCGCTGCGCACGGTCGCGTGGCGCATGCTGCGACAAGGCCAACTGCCGCTCTGGACGCCCTACATTATGTCGGGCTATCCGCTCCTCTCAATGGCGCAACTAGGCTTAGGCTATCCCTTGACGTGGGGCTATCTCTTCTTGCCCGGTCATGTCGCGGAACAGCTTTACGTGCTCGCGCCGTTCCTGCTCGCGCCTGCGTTTACCTATCTCTACCTGCGCGAGTTGCGCCGCAGCCCGCTGGCCGCACTGTTCGGCGCGCTGACCTTCGGTTACGGCGGCATGATGGCCAGCCCGCTCGCCAACAACGGCCTGTTGCCGAACGCGGTTATGTGGCTGCCGCTCTTGCTCATCGCCATCGAGCGCGCACGCCGCCGCCCCTTCCTCCCCTGTCTGCTGCTCGGCACGTGCGCGTATACCATGTCCGTGTTGACCGGCATCGGGCAGGGCTTTCTCTACACGGGATTGCTCGCAGGGGCTTACGCTTTAGCCCTCGCCTTCATGCCGGACGATGTGGAACGCGCCGGGTTGCGTGCGCGCCTCGCGTCCGTGCGCGCGTGGCGGCCGCTATTCGTGGCGGGCGGCGCGGGCTTGTTGGCGGCGGGCGTGGCAGCATTTCAGCTTCTGGAGACGGCGCGCGTCGTGCGCCGCAGCGTGCGCAGCGGTTTGAGTTATGAAATTTTCACGCAAGGCTCCTTCCCGCCATTGATGCTGTGGCAGTCGCTCACGACGCCGCTCTTCTACGTGATTGACATGACGGCATATGTGCCGCCGCCCGCGTTCGCGCTTGCGCTCGTCGCCAGCTTGACGCACGTATTTGTGCGCCGTGAGCGCGACCCGCGCGTCTTCTTCTGGCTCGCAGTCGCGCTCATGGCCATCGTGTTGATGTTGGGGGCGTTCACGCCGTTTTATCGCATCGTCTATTATCTCCCGTTGCTGAACCGTTTCCGCGTGCCCTCGCGCCACACGTTCGAGTGGACGTTCGCGCTCGGCGTCCTCGCCGCATATGGCTGGGACGAAATGGCGCTCATACTGTGCAGACGACGGGCGGCACATTCGCAGTCACGAGCGCACACGCTCTACGCCGCGCTCGTGCTGCTCGCCAGCAGCGTTTTGGTCGGCGTGCTGTGGTGGTTGAAGATACAGACCCTACAGATCAGCGGTGGCACTCTGTCCGCCGCGCTCGCGCCGACGACCATCTATCGGCTGTGGAAGGCCGCGTTCGTTTTATTGACGTGCGGCGCGCTCTGGCGCGCGAGTCTGATCACGCCCGCCCGCTGGCGCTACGGATTAGTGCTCGCGTCTGTGCTAACGCTGTGCTACGTCGAGCCGGCGGCGCTGGTCAAGCATTGGTGGGGTGGCTTAGGTCTGCCCGCGAGCCGCTTTCGCGCCGAGGCGGACGCGACGCGCTATCTACGCCCGTTCCCGCCGGAGCAGCACCGCGTGTACACGCGCGTCGCGCTCACCGAACAACTTGAGCCGCGCCCTCGATTCGACTGCGCGAATATCTCCGCCGTCGCGGGCTTACATAACGTCGCCGGCTATGAGCCGCTCATCCTTGAGCGATACAGCCGCGCGCTTGGCGGCGTCGGGCTGGATTCAGTGCTGCGGTTCTCATCGCCGGGACCCGATCCCACACTGCTCGGCGCACGCTCACACGTGCTCGACATACTCAACACCTCCTTCGTCGTCTCTTACGCGAATCTAGCGGTCATCCCGGAAGCCGGCAGCACGGACGGCAATATCTTCGCGGACATGCCCATGCCGGGTGAGGTGCGCCCGCAGACCACCGGCACACTGACCAGCGCACCGATCGAGGCCGATGCGTTATTGCTCGTGACCTCGCTCGCGAATGCGGTCGCCATCCCGCAGGGCGTGCCCGTGGCGCAGGTGCGCATCCATACTACGAAGGGTATCATCGAGCGCGAGTTACACGCGGGGGTAGAGACGGCCGAGTGGGCGCACGAGCGACCGGACGTGCGCGCGGTCATCAAACACGACCTCGCTGCCGTCTTCGATAGTGACCCTGTGGCCGGCGCACAAGACTTCCGTGCTTATCGTTACAAGGGGCTGTTGCAGTTCGACCAGCCGGCGCGCGTGACGCAGGTGGAGATCAAAAACATCACACCGGCCGCGCCCCTCGGTATCTACAGCGCCAGTTTGCTCGACACTAGAATCGGGAGCACGGTCGTGCTCGGTGACAGACCGGCCGACACGTGGCAGCCGGTCTATGAGCAGAATCAGACGCTGATCATGCGCAACACACGGGCGCAGCCGCGCGCGTGGCTCGTCGCCGCCGCCGAAGCGGTGGATGAGGCAGAGGCGTTGCGCCGGATTCGCGGCGAGAGCGCGCAAGAGTTTGACCCGCGCCATACGGCCCTGCTCGAAGTCCGGCCCGAAGAGTTGCCGCAACTGCCGGGCGGCGCGGTCGCACCGGAGAGCGTCGCACGCATCACGAGTTACGAGCCGAACCGGTTGCGCATCGAGACGAGCGCGCCGACGCCGACCGTGTTGGTGGTGAGTGAAATGTTTTATCCCGGCTGGGTGGCGACAATAGACGGCGCGGCGACGCGGATCAACGTCGCCGACTATTTGCTGCGCGGGGTGGCGCTGCCTGCGGGCCAACACACTGTTGAGATGCGTTACACCGCGCCCGCCGCGCTGAACGGCGCGATCATCTCCGCGTTGACGTTGAGCCTGATCGCGGGGCTGGCGATTTACGCACGGCGTACGCGCGCGGCAGGCTGAAGTGAGAGGCGGCGACGCTAAGGCATGATACTGGATGGCTGGCACGAGTGGTGGCGCGCACGACGCGCGGACATGGCGGCGCTCGCCGGTCTCGGTTTCTTCTTCGTCGCCTTCTTCCCGCGCGAGCTGTGCGGCGGCAGATACCCGCTCGCAGGCGACGCCTTCTTCTATTCCTATCCGCTGCGCACGGTC
>JBBRYU010000380.1:0-3072 GCA_038237345.1 Pyrinomonadales bacterium | reverse complement strand
TGCCGACGATGCGGCGCATGTCGTTCGGGTTCGCGTCGCCGGTCGCCGCTTGATAGACGAGACGCGGTTCTTGCACCAACGCTTCGGCCGTCACCGCGAGCATCACGGCCGCGACTTGATCGACCGGCGTGATGTCGAGGATCAACTTTTCGTTGACCGGAATCTGCGTCTGCCCTTTGAGCGCGATGAAGATGAGCGGCGCGGTCGTGGTGAAGCCTTCGTTCCAGCCGGGGAACGGATAGCTGTTCGCGGATTCGACGATGGACGGGCGCACGATGGCGCGCACCATGCCTTGCTCCGCCGCGACCAACTGCTCGCCCAGACTCTTCGTGTACGTGTAGATGTTCGGCCAGCCCCACCACTTAGCGCGCTCGATGCCAAGCTCGGTCAAGCGCGTGCGCGTCCAGACCTTGCGCTCGCGCGCAACGGCCAAGCCCATCGCATCAAGATCGTCGGGGTCGCGGCCCTCTTCAATCAGCCGCTTGCGCCCCGTTTCGCGGAAGCGAGCGGCTTGCAGCGCGTCGCGCGCCTCGTCCTTCACGCGCTCCGACAGTTTCGCGCAGTCTCTGATCTCCTGTTCGACGTTGAACTCAACGTCCGGCAGTTCATCGCGACGCGGAAAATAGCCGAGCACCTGATCGCTCTCCCACACGGGGCCGGAGCGATTGCCCGCGACAAAACAGGTGGAGACGTGGACGAGCGCGGGCCGCTCCATCCGCTTCGTGAACGCGATGACGTTCTGCGTGCCGACGACGTTCGTCCTGAGCGCGCTCTCCAGCGTTGGGTTGAACGTGACGTTGCCCGCGCTATTGATGACGACATCAATATCGTCTGCGACCTGCTGCGCCTCTGCTTCCGTGTAACCTAAATCCTTTTCGCCAATGTCGCTGCCGACCACGCGCACCTTGTCGCGAATAAAACCCTCGAACGCGCTACCATAACGTTCGCGCAACGGGTCGAAGGGCGGCGCGGTGATGACGTGCTCCCAGAAGCGCGTCTCCGATTCGGCGGCCGAGCGCGCCCGCACCGTCACGTACACGCGCGCGATGTTCGGAAAGCGATGGAGCAACATGCTCAGCGTCACTTTGCCGAGAAAGCCCGTACTGCCGATGAGGAAAATCTTTCGGCCTTGATAAATATCTGTGGGCGACAGTTTCATCCTACAGTTTCAGACCTCAACATACTCAAAGCTGCTGGTCGGTTCAGGTACAGGCAGTCCTTCTTCGCGCAGGCCCTCGATGTGAAATTGAATCGCTTCGCGGATCAGCGCCTCGGCTTCTGCCTGCGTTTCACCGACCGCCACACAGCCGGGTAGATCAGGCACGTAAGCGCCATAGCTTGACTCACCTTTTTCAATTACGATCCCGTAACCCATTAGTCCTTGTCCTAGATTTGAGCTTGTGGCCAGATATTCTTTAACGTCCCGGTGGGTACGTCAACTCCCGATTTGCCAGAGACGGTTACGACGGCTGGCTTCGTCGGATGTTTGAACTGCCGATGACTGTCTTTCGTTCTGGCTAAATACCAGCCGTCTGCCTCTAACTGCTTAATCACATCACGGACTTTCACAAGCTGGCTACTCCACTTCGCAGAGCGCGATCACGGGTTGATGCAGCATCGTGATCTCGGCGGAGCGGCCCATGTAGCTGCGGGCCATGGCGATGGCTTCGGTCAGATTGTCGGCGCGCTCCCAGCCCAGACGTTCGGGCACGTGCGCGTTCTCCGCGCCGGCGGCGATGACGTGGCCGACGTGCTGGCGGCCGTTCTCGCCCCAGTACCACATGAAGAACGGGTGCGCGCCGTGATAGGCGTTGCCGCGCCGGTACATCTCGATGTAGGACGGGTTGGTGGCAAACTCGCGCTCGTACTTCTCGCGCAGATAGAAGGCGTCGCGTGATTCGGGCAACAGACGGTTGAAGAATTCGATATACGACGGGTGGAAGTTGTGATCGAACTCGTCATAGCACGGGTGGTGCAGGATCAGCACGCCGCCTTTTTTCAAGAGCGGCTTGCTGCGATAGAAATTGAAGTGATAGCCGAGCGCCATCACCTGCACGAGCAGCGGGTTCAGGATCGAATAGACGTTGTACGGCGAGATGTCCGGGATGCCCGTGATCAGAATGTCGCACTGCCCGTTGACGGGGATCGCGTACTGATCGAAGTTCTTCTTTAGAATCTCGGCGTGGACAGCATCGGTCTTGCCCGCGTGGCAGGCGATCATCTCGTAAGCTGCGGGCATACTATGCAGCAACTTGCGGCGCGCGGCGCGCGGCATTTTGCCCATCGTCATGCGCATCGCTTCATACTTCATGCGGTCGAGCGCGGAGAAGTCGTCTTCGTTCTTGATGAGGAAATCGAGCTTGCTGTCGTAGATGCGATTGTTGAGCGCCGTCTCGATGTGGAAGACGTTCATGTGCTTGTCCACAAGTTGGCCCAAACGCACGACTTTGTGATTCAACATCGAATGCGCCGGGTCCATGTAGCTGTTCGAGTCGCGGATCGTCTGCGGCTCGTGGTGTGCGCGCAAAGATTCGTAATCGCAGAGGCCGACGGCGACCGACTTGTGCCCGCCGTCCATCGGCACGAGGTTGATGTTGCAGTAGATGACGAGATCGCTCTCAGCGCAACGCCGGTTGATACGTAGCGGTTCGTGGTGCTTCGTTTCGCCGAGCGTGATCAGACCGTCTTCCCACTCGGCATCGTGGTTGTAATAACGGTCGGGATAAAAGTCTTTGTGGATTTTATCGCCGACCATGCGCCGCATCTCCCACTCGGTCATCTTCCGGTGCAGGGAATTGGCGATGATGATGTGTACGTCGTCCACGCCGTAGTCGGCAAGCATTTGCAGGACGATCTCCAACATCGTCTGGCGCACGTCGGGCGTGGCCATCGGCGGCAGCGGCAAAGAGATGTCGTCAACCGCAATCGTCACCTTCATGCCCGGCTCAAGCTGCGCGAACAGCGGATCGCAACCGTGTGGGTGATTCAAGGCGTAACGGATCGCGGCGGCGCGATTCGGCAAGCCCTTGATCGCGGGCTTGGGATAGATGACGCGCGTGCCGATGGGCAGGT
>JBBRYU010000379.1:0-3083 GCA_038237345.1 Pyrinomonadales bacterium | reverse complement strand
GAGCGATATAACGTGAAGGGGGAGGAAATCGCTCGCCTCAATGGGGTCGAACAAGATGCTCAGTTGCAGCCCGGCACTGAAATTCTGATGCCTTCCACAACCTCGCCGGCAACAGAGCTGTCGGCGCGTCGCGCCCCTTCCGCGCAGCCCGTCGGCAGCGACGTGCGCGCGCGTGCCGCCCGCTACGAGCCTTACATCAGAGCGGCGGCAGAACGTTACAGTATTGACCCGCGCGCGTTGTGGGCAATCGCATTCCTCGAAACACGTTTCCAATCCCGTCAAGTTTCACCAAAGGGCGCGCGCGGGATGATGCAGTTCATGCCCGATACGGCGGCCACTTACGGTCTCACTAACTCTTTCGATCCAATCGCTTCGATTGATGCCGCTGCTAGGTATGTGCGCTACTTGGCGGCGCGCTTCGACAACCGGATTGACCTGATTCTCGCCGGTTACAACTCGGGGGAAGGAACGGTTGATGCCTACTTGAGGGGGGTCGCAATCAAGCAGGCGAACGGCAAGGTGATAAATGCGCGGGGCTTACGCACAGGTGGCGTGCCCCCCTTTGAAGAGACGAGAAATTACGTGGCGCGCGGTTTATACGTCACGCAATACATTTCTGCTACCGGAGTTTTTAGCAGCGCCAATCTGATCGCCTATCGCGTTTCGCCCTCATCGCCTGACGTGATGAAAGTGAGCGCGAGTGAGAGTCTTGTTGTCACGAACACCCCAGCCATGGCGGTTGACGAGACCGTTGCTCCTCCGGCGTCTTTTTATGCCGTTAGAGACCAGGCGAACGCAGTTCAACCGGCTGCCAGTATGATTACCACATCCCCTGCTTCTGCCTTGCCGGGTAGACCGCCTATCCCAGTGACTCCGCCCACCCAACCACAATCAACCTATGTTTTCGCGCGCGGTGGGAAGCGGTAACCGGATGTAAATTACATCCCCCCGGATGCAAATTGCATCCCCCACCGGATGTAATTTACATCCGGTCAAAGCTTATCCGACACGGACGAAGCGACGCCTTCAGCATTCTGCCTCGCGCACCTTCCATCTTTGTTATCTCTTCATGCCTGAGGCCGGGATTGTTGTTGCTACTCACCGTAGCTGCTGGGCGCGGGCTTCCTACCATCCAAAATCGCTACGAAATGAAAATCAGGACTCAGTAATTAACCAGCGTGGCATAAGGGTTGATTCTTTCCGCGTATTGCTAAGGTCATTCGTCGCTCGTCTTTTAAGGGCGACACCAACAAACATTCTCGGTTCATAGAGCGAGGGAAGTGTCTATATGGCGACGGCGACTCAAGGGGTCGAAGAGCGAGCCGCACACGGCAGCAGTGCTCCACCTTCGACGGAAACATTCACCGCAGTTCCTCCTTCTCCTCCTGCTCGTTACCACCGCGTCAGTGATTTTAGCGCGGACTCCGGCGGCGAGGAGATGGAATCAGGCGCGTTAGCATCGGATGACAAGCTGGAAGCGCCGTCCGTTGCAACCAGCCCGGAGCGCGTCATCGAATACTGCGCCGACCCGGAGCAAACGATTACGAACTACCGTTTGGTCGGAGTCGTCGGCTTGTGCGTCGTCGTCGTTCTCGTGCAAACCGTTTTCTGCCTCATGCTCTACCTGCGTCGTCCTGATCGCATCGTGGTTGATAGAACGGCGGGCGGCGACCGCGTCGTCGTGATGAATGACAGGGAGTACGGCTTGTCCGACTCGGTCGAGTTCGGTAAAGACACGCCAACCGCTGGGGACAAAAAGTATCTCGCCTCGCGTTACCTCGAACTGCTTTACGGCAACAACCCGGATGCGCGCGATAAGCAACTAGAGCGTGCCATTCGCCTGATGACGCCGGTCAACGGGCGCAAGTTCTTCAACTACCTTAAAGACAATCGAATTCTGGAGCAGCAAGCGGTGGAGAGTTGGCAGGCGGTGTGGACGCCGCAAACCGTCACGATTGATGCGAACGACCCCTTCACGGTGCGGGCAATCGGGATTCAGCGACTGACGCGCATCGTGAACGGCGCATCGGTTGAAGAGACGCGGCAACTGAACGTCATCGTCAAACTAAACCGCGATCAACTAGGGCGCGATGATCGGAACCTGCGCACCGGCTACCTGGTGGATTGGTTCGACTGGAACGAACTGAAAAGCCCTGACACGGTAGGTTCCACACCGAAGTCCGCTGCCCTGTCAAACAACGCTCAACCCGGCACATAGATGAACAGGGGGCGCGGGCAGAAAGAGCGTGTGCGCCGCCGCAATACAACATATCTGGAGAAACATGATGTACCAGCTCAGTAAGATTCTCATTCCCCTGATGCTTTGTGTCGGCGGCTTCGCCACCCTCGGTGTTCCCGTCAATGCGCAACAGGAAACGACGCGCACCCCGGAAACCGCTCCCGCAGTAACAAGAGCGCCGCAGACGACGAATAGTCAGATTCCGGCGAGTAGAAGCAATCCTCGCTTAAGCCGTCGTGGTCGTGCCTCGGGCGGACGCTTGCGAGGAAGAACGACGGCAGCGACAAACCCCGCCTCTGCGGTGCCGGTCGCTTACATGAACCAGCCTGCGGAGCCTGAATACCTATTCGGTCAAGCTCAGGTCACGGTCAAGGGAAATCAAGACCCGATTATTCGCCTGGGACTCGCACAGCATGGTCCGGCGATCATCGAGTTTCCCGCGTCCGACAATTTCTTCGCCGTGCATCCGGGCGGCTCGCAACTCGTCACTTACGACAATTCGCCGACGCTCGGCTCCGATCACTTTCTCGTGTTTCGCGCAGGGCGTGATTTCGTCGTCCCGCCTCCCGATTCGCGCCGCCCCGTCGAGCCTCTGGCTTCCGTTTCCGTGCAAATGCAATCGGGCATGTTCGTCACATTGGTTTTCTACCCGGTGCGGGACTTGGCGCGCATGGCGCATCGCTGTGTCGTAATGTACTCGCGCGAAGAGGTCGTCGCGGCGCGACGGGCGGCGGGCCTGGCGGTCAATCTCGATGGCAAAGACACAACTACAGCGCCACCGAGTCTGTCCGCGCGCGTTAGCGGCGCGAATGCTGAGACTGCAACAGTTTCACCCACGCCAACT
>JBBRYU010000378.1:0-3115 GCA_038237345.1 Pyrinomonadales bacterium | reverse complement strand
GCTTGAGCAAATTCTTGCATGCATCGGCCGGTTACGCGGTCGGGCGCGGACAGGCGCTCGCGCCGGGGGCGGGCATGGCCACGTCGCCCGCACAAGTCTTCCGCAACGGCTTCTTCCAGACGGCCGCCGCACAACTTGATTCAGACATCGGCACAGGCACGCGCGTCCGCACCGTGCTGCGCTTCTCGCCGCGCGCGTCCGTGTTCGCCATCGATCCGTTCGCGGGCCGGCTCGCCGTCTTCGACCCCAGCTTGAGCATCCTCGTGACGCAAGACCTGCCGACTTTCGGTCTGCCTCTGCGCGCCGAAGCCATCCTCGACGCGCGCAATCTGCTCGACGCGACCTGCGGCGTTGAAGAGGGCGACACGCTAACCTTCATCGGCAACACACGCCGCTCTGTGCGCGGCGGTATCTCAGTCAGGTTTTAAAAGCAATGCCCAGTGACGAGTGACGAGTGACGAGTTCAAGCTAAGAACTTGGCACTTATTACTCGTCACTACTTTTTATTTCTCTCCAAAATCTCGGAGATATACGAAAAATCGGATCGGGCGCAGCGTATTTTTCGGGCGAAACTTGCGTGAGCGGTGCGGGCGGCTGCCGGAGAAGCGCGCGCGATACGGGCGGACTGGTTGTGCCGCTTGCGGTTTGCGCTCGTCCTGAAAACAATCTCGCTATCAAAGCGCAAACTGGAACATCAATTGCTTTTCTTATATCGGTTTAGCTAGAGAGGCGCGAGGTTTAAGACCGTGAAAGGATCGGTGCTGACAACGCGGACGTGGGTGTTGCTGCTGGCGACGGCCTTGCTCGTCGCGGCCGGCGCGCTCAACTTCGCGCAGCGCCAGACGCGCCAACCGCCCGTTACCGATGGCGTCGAATGGACGCAGGACGTCAAGGGCATCGTCGCGCGCACGGTCGCGCCGAATGCGCCCGCGAGCCGCGCCGGCGTGCTCGGACTCCAACCCGGCGACCGCCTCATCGCCATCAGCCAAGACGAAATCAACTTCGAGCCGATTGTCTCGGCCGCCGACATCCAGATTTATTTGGAAGAGGCGCGCAAAGAAGGCCGACCGCTTGTCTACCGGATCGAACGGCCGTCGTTCCCCGTGGCCACACGTTATTACGACGCCACCATATCCGATCTCAGCCCGGTCGTTAATCGCACGACGCGCGACTACTACATCAATTTCATCGGCGTCGTTTATCTGCTCGTCGGTCTCTTCGTCCTCTTCAAACAGGGCGGGCGCGCTCCCTTCGTCTTACATTTCGCGTCGTTCTGTCTTGCCGCCTTCGTGTTTCATTTCTACAAGCCCATCGGACTGTTCGAGGACTTGGACAAATCCATCGCGTTCCTCGACGACGTGGCTTATGTTTTCTTCGCGCCGCTCTTTCTGCACTTCTGCGCGATCTATCCCGTCCGGCGGCAACTCTTCGCGCAGCACCGCCGGCTCGCCGTGCTTCTATACGTGCCCGCGATCTGTCTGAGCCTGTTAACCGCGCTAGTGCTCTATCAGAACGAGATACAGTATGTCACGCACCTGCGCCCGCCCACCTTCTCCGATGGGTTCATACGCGAACTATATCGGGTTGAGCTAGCGCACTTAGCGCTCGCGCTCGTTGCGGGCGCGCTGATTTTCATCCGGCGCTTCTGGCACAGCAAGAACGCGGTCGTGCGCCAGCAATTGAAATGGGTCGTTTGGGGATCGGTCTTGGCCATCGCACCGTTCACGTTGCTCTACGCGGTCGGGTATCTGTTCGGCGACGTGACTGCGACGACCACGGCGGCCGTTGGGGAGACGCGGCGTTGGTTGACTAACGCGGCCGTCGTGCCGCTCGTGCTGATCCCGCTTACGTTCGGCAACTCGGTCGTGCGTTATCGGCTGATGGACGTGGACGTGGTCGTGCGCCGCGCGGCCGTCTACGCGCTGACGACTTTGACCATCGCATTGCTGCTCGGCGCGGTCGTCTACGTCGCCGGTCTCTACGCTTTCGGCGGCGCGATGACGCCGGGTGTCATCACCCTGCGCGTCGTCGTCTCGGTACTCGGTATGGCGGCCATTGTGATGAGCGCCGCGCCGCTCAAGAATTTCTTGCAGGTACGCGTTGACCGGCTCTTCTACGGCGAACGCTACGACCTGCGGCAAGGTCTGCTCGACTTCGGGCGCACGCTCTCCGCTACTACGACGCTCGAACCTTTGCTTGATGCGCTCGTCGGTCGGCTGCAACAGGTACTCAGCGTCGCCCGCATCGCCATCTTTATTGAAGACGCAAACGCGCCGTCGGGCTATCGCGTCGCCCGCGCCGTCGGTCTCGGCCAAGAGTTGCGCGTGCCCGCCGACTTCCGCGAGATGATCCGCGCCCGCTCGGCTGCGACAGGGATCGTGCGCGCCGACGACATCGAAGTGCCGCTCGACGATTCCGGCAGTTACGTGCGCCGCACCCTTCATTACTACGTGCCTTGCGTTGTGCGCGGGCGGTTGGTCGCGGTCATCGGGCTGGGGCGTTCGCTCGGCGGCGAACTGCTCTCGTCGGAGGATTTGGAAATCCTGCGCACCATATCAGGCTACGTCGCCGTCGCCATCGAGAACAGTTTGCTTTATCAGGAGCAGCACGAACGCGCGACCGAGTTGGAACTGCTGAAAGATTTCAACGAGTCGATCATCGAATCAATCAACGTCGGCCTGCTCGCCGTCGATCCGCACGGGCGCATCACCAGTTGCAACAGCGCGCTCGAAGATTTGCTCGGTGTCAGTCGCGCAGAGGCCACGGGCCAGCGCGTCGAAGATTTGTTCGCCGAAGATTTCGCTGAAACGCTCCGGCAGGTCTTGGGCGCAGATGCCTGGGCGCTCGCCGACGTGCGCCGCATCTACAAACTGCATACGGCGACGCGGCAGCATCGCTCGCTCATTCTTAATATCGCGCTCGCGCCCCTGCGCCGCTCGGCCGGCGACGAGCATACGGGCGCGCTCGTCGTGCTTGAGGACGTGACGGCGCGTGTCCGGCTCGAAGAGCAATTGCAGCAGCGCGAAAAACTTTCATCCATCGGTCTCTTGGCTGCCGGCGTCGCGCACGAGATCAACACGCCGCTCACGGGCGTATCGAGCTACACGCAGATGCT
>JBBRYU010000377.1:0-3137 GCA_038237345.1 Pyrinomonadales bacterium | reverse complement strand
GTTTACGTGGACGAGAAGATCGCGGGCATCGGCTCGAAGTCGTTCACCGTGCAACGCTTCAACATCTTCGAGGACTTCAAGGACACGGACACCATCGCCGCCGCCACACGCCGCAACAAAGACCTGACGCTCGACGACTTTGAATATCTCCGCACGCACACCACGCTCATAGATAAGCTTGGCGCGGGCGCACGCGGGTCGAACGCGCAGGTCAAACGCGGGGCAGCGGTGCTAGATGACGTGCAGGTGGACGGCGTCACCGCTAACGTGGCCGACATCAAGAACGTAGACATCGCCGCCGGCCGCTTCTTCACCGAGTCGGAGAACACGGCAGCGGCGCGCGTCGCCTTCCTCGGCTCAGACGTAGCGAGCAAACTCTTCCCCACGACCAATGCGGTCGGTGAAGAGATCAGCATCTCCGGTCTGCCCTATCGCGTCGTCGGCGTCGCCGCCGTCAAAGGCACTGTGCTGGGCATCCCGCAGGACAACTTTATCAACCTGCCTTTGAAGACTTACGCCAACAACTTCGGTGGGCTGGTACGCCAACGCTCGCTCTATTTCATCGCCACGGCGAAGTCCGATCCGCAGTTCAACGACGCGGTCGAAGAGGCGCGCCAGATCATGCGCGTGCGCCGCCGCGTGCCCGCAAAAGAGAAAGATAACTTCGGCATTCTGACGCCCGACGCGATCACGGGTCTGCGCGACCGCATCTTCGGCTCGATCTTCATCGTGGCGATCCTCGTGCCCGCCATCGCGCTCTTAGTCGGCGGCATTGTGATCATGAACATCATGCTGGTGTCGGTGACGGAGCGGACAAAAGAGATCGGCATCCGCAAGGCGCTCGGCGCGCGACGCGGCGACATCTTGAGGCAGTTCCTCGTCGAAGCCGTCACGCTCTCGGCCATCGGCGGGGCGACTGGCGTCTTTCTGGCGTGGGCGGTCGGGCGCATTCTGACGGCCGTGTTCTTCCCGACGTTTCTGTCCATGATCGCGGTGTTCGTGGCCGTCGGCGTCTCCGGCGGCATCGGCGTCGCCGCCGGCATCTTCCCCGCATGGAAGGCCGCCAAACTCGATCCGATTGAAGCGTTGAGGGCGGACTAAAGTTATGAACCTGATCCGCAGCGACATTTATGAGAATTTGAAGATGGCGTTGGGGACGTTGCGCGCCAACAAACTGCGCTCCGTCCTGACGGTCGTCGGCGTGGTCATCGGCGTGTGGACGGTGATGGCGATTGCCTCGATCATCAGCGGCATCGATCTGGCGGTGACGCGCGAGATCGAGTCGTTCGGCACGCGCTCGATTATCCTCACCAAGTACGAGACGGGCATCCACGTCGGCCGCCGCTCGCGCGAGGAGCGCATGCGCAAGGAGTTGACCTACGACGACGCCGTCGCGCTGCGCAGTCTGCCCGCCATCGAACTCTCCGTGCCGTTCCTCGACATCACGAACGGCTTCTTCGGGCAGAAACTCCTTGTCGGCGCGAACGGCAAGACCTCTTCGGCCGTGAATCTACAAGGCACGCTGCCTGACTACGAGCGCGCCGGCATTGAGAACATTGCCGACGGGCGCTGGTTCAACCAATTCGAGAACGACACGAATCAACAGGTCTGCGTCATCGGCTCAAGCGTGGTGGAGAACTTCTTCCCTTACTCGTCGCCGCTAGAACAGCAGATACAGATCGGCGGGCAAGAGTTTCGCGTCCTCGGCGTATTTGAGAAGCGCGAGCAGTTGGGCGGTGGCGGCGGCAACAACGACGACAACAACGTCGTCTACCTGCCCTACAACGTCGCCCGCAAACTCAAACCTAACGCGGACGACGTGTCGATCCTCGCAGTCGGTAAGACAGGCCACATGGAAGAGGCCGTCGATCAGGTGACGGACATGATGCGCGTCCGGCGGCAAGTCCCCTTCGATCAGCCGAACAACTTCGGCACAACGACCGCCGAATCTGCCATCGCCAGTTTCCGTTCGATCACGGCGGGCGTGGCGCTGGCGATGGTCGTCATCTCGTCGGTGGGTTTGATGGTCGGCGGGATCGGCGTGATGAACATCATGCTCGTCAGTGTGACGGAGCGCACGCGCGAGATCGGCACGCGCAAAGCTGTCGGCGCGCGGCGGCGCGACATCCTCTGGCAATTCTTGATCGAAGCGATGACGCTGACCGGCATGGGCGGGCTGATCGGTCTCTTGCTCGGCTGGGCTACAACGCTCTTGATCCGTCTGTTCGTGCCGTCCTATGTGCCGCTCTGGGCCCCCATCGCCGGCTTCGTCGCCTCCGTCGGCATCGGCATCATCTTCGGTCTCTGGCCCGCATGGAAGGCCGCCCGCCTCGATCCCATCGAGTCGCTGCGATACGAATAAAGCAGTGACGAGTGACAAGGGACGAGTGCCGAGCTAAGAAAATAGGGTAGTGAGCAAAAAGTAATGCCGCCTGCGCCGCGTAGCGGCGGCTTGAATTTAACTGTGCGTTTCAACGCACGGTCAACCGGCAGATGATTCCGCGTCGCGTTAGCGACGATTGAATTCAGCCGTTGCTGCCGCGCCGCGGGCTGCGGGCCATCTTTCCCCGACGTTAAAACGCCGGGCTAAAGTCAGTTGCCGCTCGCGCGGCGCAGCCCGCGGCGGCAGTGCATTTTGCTCGCTACCGAAAATAGTTCTTGCTCGGCACTCGTCCCTTGTCACTCGTCACTGCTGTTAACCAATAGGCGTCTTCGTGACGGCCGCGATGGCGATGCGCGCGATCACGCCGAGCAGCCAGATCGTGAGGACGATGCCCCACGCCGCACCGTTCGACAAGCGCGCCATCTTGCGCAAGCCTAACGCGGCTAAGAAGAGGCCGTAGAAGGCGAACAGATCGAACGAGTTGAGGGCCGTCACCATGATGGCGTTGGCGTCCGCCGACATGAACGCGCCGGGGTTGGCGTGGACGAGGCCGCCGACACCGCGCGTGACGCCGGAGTAGTCGCCCGGATCAGGCGGGCGTATGAACAGCACGAGGATGTTCGCCAACATGGCAATCACGAGCGGCGGGAAGCTCGAATAAGTCCAGACGGCCAGCGCCTGCTTGTAGCTGATCTGTTTGCCCATCGCCATCACGCCGAGCAGATAGATGGCCGCACCCGCAGCGAAGACGATG
>JBBRYU010000376.1:0-3143 GCA_038237345.1 Pyrinomonadales bacterium | reverse complement strand
TTTCCGGCAAATCCGAAGAACTCATACGCCGCCTTCGCCGCGCCAAGATCGCCCGCCTTAAAGTGCAAGTCTTCAAGCCCGAAATAGACGTGCGCTATTCCGCCAACCATATTGTTTCGCATTCCGAGATGCGCCATGAATCCGGCGCGGTCAAATCTGCGCGCGAACTGCTCGCTGAAGTTCTGCCTGCGACGGAAGTCGTCGGCATCGACGAAGCGCAGTTCTTCGACGCAGACCTCGTCGAAGTGGCAAACGAACTCGCACATCGCGGCGTGCGCGTCATCATCGCCGGACTCGATCAGGACTACACCGGCAAGCCCTTCGAGCCGATGCCGCAACTCTTAGCCATCGCCGAGTTCATCACCAAGACGCACGCCATCTGCGTCCGCTGCGGCCAGCCTGCCAACTATTCGCAGCGCATCGTGCCGCTCGAAGGTCAGGTCGTCGTCGGCGCGGCCGATGCATATGAAGCGCGCTGCCGGCGCTGCTTCGTGCCCCATGCCGACGCGCCGACCGAATATCTCGTCGAAGCAGAGGACTAGCAGCTCAAATCGTAAGTTAGCCAATCAAGTGAGGAATTTTTATGACGCGCCGAAAATATGTGCCGGTCTTGCTCTGCCTCCTTTGCTTAACTATCCAAGCGCAAGCGCAGCAGCAGCCATCGCTCGACAGTTTGATCGAGCCGGAGTTGGGCGCGCTCGTGGCGACATACAAAATGCTGCACGCGCAGCCGGAGTTGTCGCAGCACGAGGAGAAGACCTCCGCGTTCGTCGCCGCGCAACTGCGTGCGCTCGGCTACACCGTTACCGACCATGTCGGCAAATATGATCGCGCGGGACTGACGGCCTACGGCGTCGTGGCCGTCATGCAGAACGGCGTAGGGCCGACCGTGCTGGTGCGGACGGACATGGATGCGCTGCCGGTTGAAGAGAAGACGGGGCTGCCGTATGCGAGCAAGGTCAGAACCAGAAATGAGCAGGGCGACGAGGTCAGTGTGATGCACGCCTGCGGGCACGACATACATATCACGTCGTTTCTCGGCACGGCGAAACTGCTCGCGCGCCTCAAGGAGCAATGGCATGGCACGCTCGTGCTCGTCGGTCAGCCCGCCGAAGAGACGGTGACAGGCGCGCTCGCCTTGCTCAACGACGGTCTCTACACGCGCTTTCCCAAGCCCGATTTCGCCGTTGCGCTCCATGACACCGCGACGCTCGCCGCGGGCCGCATGGGTTACACGTGGGGCTACGCGGGGGCGAGCGCCGACAGCGTGAACATCACGATCAGGGGCGTCGGCGGGCACGGCGCGGCCCCACAGACGACGAAAGACCCAATTGTCATGGCGGCGCAGGTCATCCTCGCTTTGCAGACCATCGTGAGCCGTGAAAATTCGCCGCTCGATCCGGCCATTGTCACTGTCGGCTCGATCCACGGCGGCACGAAGCGCAACATCATCCCCGACGAGGTGCAACTCCAACTCACCGTCCGCACCTATCGCGCCGAAGCGCGCGCGAAGATTCTCGCCGCCATCGAGCGCATCACGAAGGGCGTCGCGCTCGCCGCCGGTGTGCCGCCAGAACGCGCCCCGACCGTCGAACTCGTCACGCGCGAGTCGGTCGCATCGACCTTCAACGATCCGGCGTTGACCGAACGTCTGGCCGGCGCGTGGCGACAGGCGTTAGGTGCGGACAACGTCGTCGTGTTAGACCCGGCGATGGTGAGCGAGGACTTCGCTTATTACAGTCTCGCCGGGCACAAAATCCCGACCGTCATGTTCCATGTCGGCGCGGTTGAGCAAACGCGGATCGATGCGAGCAACCAAACAGGCAAGCCGCTCCCATCGCTGCACTCAAGCCTGTTCGCGCCCGTGCCGGAGCCGACGATCCGCACCGCCATCAAAGCGATGACCACTGCTGTATTGGAGTTAATGAAACGGACTTAAACCAAACACCTCGCGGCTGGGAGCGCGGGCATCCTGCCTGCCATGAGCGCGCCAGCGCGAACAAACCTGCGCTTAAACTCAAGCTGGACTGTTAATACTTCCTTTGAGCGTGCTGGCGCACGCTTGCGGGCAGGATGCCCGCGTTCCCGGCTGCACGCTGCACATGATCAATCGAATATCGTTTTAGCCGGCCCTGTCCCGCAAGAACCTTATGCTGCCTCGTTCAACGAACATAGCGCCTCGCGCGATTTGAGCTTCTAGCAGCAGAAGAGGAGTAAGAAAAGATGAAAGCGTTAACGTCCGTGGCGATCCTCGTGGTCGCCCTTGTGGCCGTGTGTCTCCCGCTCGCGCCGTTCGCCGCAACTCAGCACCAACGCACGCCCGCACGCGTGCCCAACCCGCCGGCCGGCGAGTACAAAGTCACCGGCCCCTACACCTATCAGAACCTCGCGGTCTTTCTGATTCACGGGCCGGAAAGTATGCCCGGGCAAAACTTCGTGACGCTCTCCGAGGCGCTCAAGCGCCGACAGGTGATCGTCTATGAGACGCAGAATGTGAACGAGTTGGCCATCGAGAACGTGTCGAACGAGCAGGTCTACGTGCAGTCGGGCGACATCGTGAAGGGTGGGCAGCAGGATCGCATGCTGGGCGTGGACATGATCGTGCCGCCCCGCTCCGGGCGGATCAAGATCGACGCTTTCTGTGTCGAGCACGGGCGTTGGACGCGGCGCGGCGGCGAGTCGTCCGCCCGCTTCGACTCTTCGACCGACCGCGTGGCGACGCGCGAGTTGAAGATCGCGGCCAATCAGGCGCGCTCGCAGAGTCAGGTCTGGCAGAAGGTTGAAGAGGCGCAGAACAAACTGAGCGCAAACGTCGGCACGCGCGTCAACTCGTCCGTCTCCGAGTCGAGTTTCCAACTCACACTCGAAAATAAACAGGTGCAGGAGACGGCCGCGAACTACGTCAAGGCGCTCACGCACATCGCCGACGAGCAAGGCGACGTGGTTGGCTACGCCTTCGCCATCAACGGGCAAATCAACAGCGCGGACGTGTACGCGGCGAATACGCTCTTCCGCAAGCTCTGGCCCAGCCTGCTTAAGGCGAGCGCGATTGAGGCCATCGCCGAATTGCAGCCGCGCCTGCGTTACGCGCCCGTCACGACCGACGGCGTCAGCGATTTTCTCGGCGCGGCCGAGCGTGGTCG
>JBBRYU010000375.1:0-3153 GCA_038237345.1 Pyrinomonadales bacterium | reverse complement strand
GCCGGTGGTCTTCAAATCATCCTCGCGCGACCCGTACCGTCCGAGCCTCGAATATCTAGACCCGGCACACAGCGGCGGGTTGTTTATTGACTGCGGCATCCATGATCTCGACCTCGCGCGCTGGTACATGGGCGAGATCGCGAGCGTGTACAGCATCGGCGGGACGCTCGCCTACCCGGAGATGAAAGAGATCGGCGACATTGATAACGCCATTACGAGTCTCACTTTCGCGAGCGGCGCGCTGGGCGCGATTGATCTCAGCCGGAACGGCGTTTACGGCTACGACATCCGCACCGAAATCCTCGGTACTGAGGGCACGCTCAAGATCGGGTATCTACGCGAAACTCCGATTCTGGTGATGACCAAAGATGGCATCACCCACGACACCGTGCCTTATTTCACCGAGCGCTTTGAACAGGCATACATTACTCAACTTCAGGGCTTCGTGGAAAACGTCCTGCAAGGCAAACCGCCTGCCGTGACATGCGCCGACGGCGTGGCCTGTAGCGCGGCCGCCACCCTGTCATTCAAGGAGAACCGCCCCGTGAAAATTCAGGGTGACGATCTCTTGTGAGCCAACGCGAGTATGAGGAGATGAAGATGAAGATCAAGGTCGGGAATGCGCCGGTTAGCTGGGGCGTGATGGAAGTTGCCGACTGGGGCGAGCAAATACCTTACCGGCAAGTGCTTGATGAAATAGCTGAAGCAGGTTACGCGGGCACGGAACTAGGGCCTTACGGCTACTTTCCGACCGAGCCGAACCAGTTGCTGCCGGAATTATCCGCCCGCGGGCTGCAACTGGTCGCCAGCTTCGTCCCCGTTCCACTAGCTCATGCGGAACGCCACGAGGCGGGCTATCAGGAAGCGATGAAGGTTGCGCAATTGCTGGCGCAGTCCGGCGCGCGTCTGATCGTGCTAGCCGATGAGATGAGCGAGGCGCGTATGGCCGCATCGGGTCGAGTTGATGAAGCGCGCGACGGGATGAGCGAGGCGCAGTGGGCCGGCGCAGCGCAGATACTCGGGCGCATCGGTGCGGCTTGTAGTGAACTTGGGCTGTCCGCAGTTTTTCACCACCATGCCGGAACGTTCGTTGAAACACCGCAAGAGATCGCGCGTCTTTGTGCGAGCACAGACCCTGACCTGCTCGGCCTCTGCCTTGACACGGGCCACTATTTCTTCGGCGGCGGCGACCCTGTGGAGGCGGTGCGCTTGTACGGCTCGCGCATACGCCATCTTCATCTGAAGGATGTGAAACTGCCGGTCTTAGAGGCCGCGCGCCGGGATGGCGTAGGCTTTCTTGAGGCGGTGCGGCGCGGCGTGTTCTGCGAACTCGGTGCGGGCGCGGTTGACCTCAAGCAAGTCATTGGGGACATGACCGCCGGGGGCTACTCGGACTGGGCCATCGTCGAGCAAGATGTGGACACGCGTAGCGCCGATGTAAAGCCTTTTGAGAGTGCCCGCCGCAGCCGGCAGTATCTCCGAGACGTAATCGGGATTTAATCTGACAGAGCAGTAACGATGATGAAGCATCGCCTCTCGCCGCACTTACAAACGGTAACGCGCGCATTGCTTGCCATCGCGCTCATGCTCGGTCAGGCTATACCCACATTTACGCAAACGGTAAATCGCCCCCAGGCCCTGATCGCTTACGCCGATCCATTCGTTGGCACGGAGAACGGCGGCAACATTGTGCCGGGCGCGCAAATCCCTTTCGGCTTCGTCCACGTGAGTCCTGACACAGAGAAGCCGACGACTGCCGGGTACAACTTTTACGAAAACATTCTCGGCTTTAGCCAGACGCACGTCAGCGGCACGGGCGGCGCGAGTAAGTACGGAAACTTTCGCACGACGCCGCTCGTGGGCAAGTTACGAGTCAACGATCTCGGCTCGCCCAAGAGCGAAGAAGCGGCATCGCCCGGCTACTACACCGTCCGGCTCACGCGCTCAAATGTGAAAGCCGAATTGACGGCGACGCGCCTCGTCGCCATGCACCGCTACACCTATCCTGCATCGAAACTATCTCATGTGTTGCTTGATGCAAGTTCCGTAGTGCAACCGGAGACCGGCAACGACGCCATCAAAAACCCGCACCCGGTTGATTGTCACGTGCGCGTCGTCGCGCCGAATCGCATCGAGGGCAGTGGCAACTTCATCGGCGGTTGGAACCAATCGCCTTATACCATTCACTTCTCCGCCGAGTTTGATCGCCCGTTCAGCGCCTTCGGCACGTGGCGAGACAATCGCATCGAACCCGGGACGGCGGCAGCCGCCAACGAGGGCAAGGTCGGCGCTTACGCCACCTTCGACACGACGGACAAGCAAACGGTGCAGATGAAGATCGGCGTCTCCTTCATCAGCCCTGAAAAGGCGCGCGCCAATCTCCTGCAAGAGGTGCCCAATTGGGACTTCGACGCCGTTCGTCGCCAAGCTGAAGCCGCTTGGGAGAGCGTACTCGGACAAATCAAAGTTGAGGGCGGTACAGAAGAACAGCGCAAGATTTTTTACACCGCCCTTTATCATGCACACTACATGCCGCACGACCTCACCGGGGAGAATGTGTGGTGGAATTCCAATGAGCCGCACTACGAAGATTTCTACGCCATCTGGGACACTTTCCGCACGCACTTCCCGCTCCTGACTTTAATTCAACCTGAGCGCGAACGCGACATGGTGCGCTCGCTCGTGGACACATACGTTCATACCGGCTGGATGCCTGATTCGCGCATCGCCGGAGCGAACGGTATGACGCAGGGCGGCTCGAACGGCGATGTCGTGGTGGCGGATGCGCTGGCAAAGGGCGTGACGGGAATTGACTACCGGAAAGCTTACGAGGCACTGGTCAAGAACGCGGAGGTTGACAGTCCACGTCCGCTTTACGAAGGGCGCGCGGTCTCCGAATACAAGCGACTCGGTTACGTGAGTATGAATTACCCGCGCTCGGCTTCGCGCACAATGGAATATGCCTACGACGATTTCTGTATCGCGCAAGTGGCGCAAGCTCTCGGACACACCGCCGACAGCCGCAAGTATCTTGAGCGCTCGAAAAACTGGATGAACGTGTGGAGTGATGAAACGCGCTCGACACGTCCGCGCTACGCTGATGGGCACTGGCTCACGCCGTTTGCGGCGGCGCATTTTTACCCTGATAAAGAT
>JBBRYU010000374.1:0-3176 GCA_038237345.1 Pyrinomonadales bacterium | reverse complement strand
GTGCGCGCGACGAAATCCGTCTCGCAGTTAACCTCGACGAGTACGCCGACCTTACCGCCCATGTGTATGTACGAGCCGACCGCGCCCTCGGCCGCGATGCGCCCTTCCTTCTTCTTCGCCGACGCGAGACCGCGCTTGCGTAGGAGTTCGATGGCCTGCTCTTCGCTGCCGCTTGCCTCGGTCAGCGCGTTCTTACACTCCATCATCCCCGCGCCCGTCTTCTCGCGCAGCGCCTTCACCGCCGCCGCTGTTATTTCTGCCATGATCTTTTGACTCCTTAAGAATAGCTATTAGCTGTCAGCTAAAGACAAAAAGCTAAAAGCCAACAGCTTCTTAAAAAATTGCGCAGCCCCGGCGGGTTGTTCCGCGTGGCTGCGCTCGCCGAATAATGAAAACTTGAACTGTTCGCCCGTCGTTACTTGGCTGCGCCGACCGACTCCGCGCCCTGCTCCTGTGCGGGCGACTGCGCCGGTTGCCCGCCGCTGCCCGTAGCATCGCCGCCCGTCGCACCGCGCACCGGCGCGTGCGTGCCGACTTGTGCGTGATCGCCGACGCTGTCGGGCTGTTGACCCGTCATGCCGAAGCCGATGTTGCCGGGCACGGAGACCTGCGTCTCGGCGGACGGCGCGGCTGCGCCCATGTCCGTGACGTTCGCGGCCTCGCGACCGGGATTGCGCTCGGTCGTGATCGACGAAGTGCTGTCGGCGCTGGCGCTGTGACGGCGCTGTGGCGTCTCAGTCTCGCTGCCCGCCTCTGCCGTCTGCGTTGCCGCAGCCGCTCCGTCATCGGGGCCGCCTTCATTCTCGCGCGTTTGCATCTGCTGCCCTTCGACGACCGCATCGGCGATGCGCGAGGCGAACAGGCGCACGGCGCGCAGGGCATCGTCGTTGCCGGGGATCACGTAGTCAATGCCTTCGGGTGAACAATTGGTGTCCACGACGGCGATGACGGGAATACCCAGGCGATTCGCTTCGGCCACTGCGATCTCTTCCTTGCGTACGTCTATGACGAAGAGCGCGTCGGGCAGGCGCGCCATGTTCTTGATACCGTTGAAATTCTTTTCCAACGTCTCGCGCTCGCGGTCGAGCTTGATGCGCTCTTTCTTGGTCAACTTCTCGTAGCGTCCGTCGGTCTGCATGGATTCTAATTCGCGCAGCCGTTTGATCGACTTTTGCACCGTCTGGAAGTTGGTCAAGAGACCGCCGAGCCAACGCTGGTTGATGTAATACTGGTTAGCGCGCGTCGCTTCTTCGCGGATGGCGTCCTGTGCCTGCCGCTTCGTGCCCACGAAGAGAATGGTGCGCCCGCGATCCTCGGCTGATAAGTTGGTGACGAACTGGATCGCATCGCGGAACATGCGCTGCGTCTTTTGTAGGTCAATGATGCTGATGCCGTTGCGCTCGCCGAAGATAAAGTCCTTCATCTTCGGGTTCCAGCGCCGCACTTGATGGCCGAAATGCACGCCGGCCTCCAAGAGTTCTTTCATCGTAACGGATACCAAACGAGAGCCTCCTTAGGTTGATCGGTTTATGTACTCGCCGCGCCCGTCAGCCCCGACTTACGGAGCAACCAACCCGGACGACGACAATGGAGTTGCGGAATGCAGATTGTGGAATTCGGAATGTAAAGACAGCTTGTTTTTAATCCGCAATTCCGAATTCCACAATCCGCATTCGAACTAGCGTTTCGAGAACTGGAAGCGCTTGCGCGCACCCTTTTGTCCGTACTTCTTGCGCTCTTTGATGCGCGGGTCGCGCGTCACAAGGCCCGCCTGTTTGAGCGCGGGGCGCAGGTCGATGTTGAACACCATCAGGGCGCGCGTGATGCCGTGGCGCACCGCGCCGGCCTGCCCGGCGGGGCCGCCGCCCGCAACGTTGACGAGGATGTCGAACTTACCTGTCGTCTCGGTCAGGCGCAAGGGCTGCTGGATGATCATGCGCAACGCCTCGTTCGGAAAGTACTGATCAAACGTCTTACGGTTGATCTTGATCTCGCCCGTGCCGGGGCGCAAATAGACGCGCGCCGTTGAAGTCTTGCGCCGGCCCGTTCCGTAATACTGCATTTCAGCCACGATTCTTTATCCTTAAATTCCAGTTCGGAGTTTGTGTGCTACTGCCGTGCGCCCGCGTCAATCGTGAGCGGTTCGGGCAATTGCGCCGCGTGCGGGTGCGCCGCGTCGGCGTAAACTTTCAGCTTTTTCACCATCGCCTTGCCCAGCTTGTTCTTAGGCATCATGCCTTTGACCGCCAACTCAATTACCCGCTCCGGATGCTTGGCGAACTGATCCTTAACGGAAATTTCGCGCAAGCCGCCGGGATAGAGCGTGTGATGGCGGTAAACTTTCTGTTCTGCTTTCGAGCCTTTAAAGACGGCTTGGCGGGCGTTGATGACGATCACGTGGTCGCCCATGTCCATGAACGGCGTCCACTCAGGGCGGTTCTTGCCGGTCAGCACGCGCGCCACTTCCGTCGCCAAACGGCCGACCGTCTGCCCCGCCGCGTCCACGACGTACCACTTGCGTTTATCCGCGAGTCCCTGCCCGCTGGGAAAGTATGTTGACATAGATAACTCTCACTAAAATTAGCGTTTAGAACGCGAACGGGTAGAATACTGAAGCGCGCGGAACGTTGTCAAGGAAGCAGGGGCGGTCGGCTGGCGTGGCGGCGCTCGGTCATCTTCGCGGCGCGACCCAAGGCGGAAAAATTTGCGCCGCCGGACGAGAAATCGTGTATCATCGCGCTCGCCTCCTTCAGGGTCTAATAGGGCAGCGGTCACTGCGACCTCCATCACTATTCGGAGTGTGTGCGCGGCATCCGCGCTTTATCAATAGCCCGTATTTCAAGCAAACGAACGCACGGGGGAAGAGCAGAGGCAAACAAGCCATTCGTGTCGCGCTCTGTGCCCACCGGCAGTTCGCGGATCAGATTCGAGCGAACAAGCAGGTGTTCCAAACCGCACGCCGACGCAGGCGGGCGGCAAGTCTAACAGGCAGTCTTAAACATGATTCCCACAAGGAGAATGAAGCTATGCGGAACGTGAAAGTTGTGTTGATGTCGCTCTGTCTGCTCGGTGCGTGTGCCGTCAGTGCCGCCGCGCAGGATATGGCCGGTGGTGCGGCCATGCAGAAGTCGCTCTATGACCGGCTCGGTGGGCTGGACGCGATCAAGGCTGTGGTG
>JBBRYU010000373.1:0-3183 GCA_038237345.1 Pyrinomonadales bacterium | reverse complement strand
AGGAATGGGAGAGCGGATGGCAGTATCTCGACATGACCGAGCTGCCGCCGGTCTTCCGTCAGGAGGCGCTGATGGCTCTCGTCGGCTAATGAAGGTGCGTGGAGGAAAGTACAGAACTTCAGGGACTTGACCTTTCCTTAGTATCAAACTCTTTAATTACCTCGAAAAGCTTATCGACCTGCATGGAGCTTAGGTCGGCAATGTTGTAGCCTTTGATTGTACATGCCAGCGCTTTCTGGCTGAGCCGTGCACCGTGACACAGCTCGCACGGGCCCATGATAATAAACGGAGCAACAATTCTTTGGGTGCGCTCCGACATCGTCTTACCATCGTTCTTGATGTATTTGCGGACAAACTTGTCGACCACGCCTTCAAAGTTGAGGTGTATACCGCCTAGGTCAACTTTGACTTTTTTGTTGGAGTGATAGAGGTCATCGAGTTCTTCCTGGCTGAAATCTTTGAGTTTTTTGTCGTTGTCGAACAGTTTGGAATGCTTCACGATTTCAACGCTGTCATTGAGGAGGTCGGGCAGTCGCAGCGCACCTTCGTTGATCGACTTGTTCATATCAAAGGCAGCATCCATGTCGATACTCAGCTTTTGCCCGATGCCGTTACAGTTCGGGCACATGCCCGCAGGATCGTTAAATGAGAACATGTTGGCGTAGCCTACGTACGGCTTGCCGAAGCGCGAGAACATGAGGCGAAGCGCCGTGGCAATATCCGTGACGGTGCCGACCGTTGAATGCGAGCCGCCGCCAAGCGGTTTTTGATCGACGATGACGGCCATGCTCAGATTCTTAATTTCGTCGGCTTCCGGTTGACTGATGCGCGGCAGGAAGTTGCGCACGAACATACTGAAGTTTTCGTTAAGCAATCGCTGCGCCTCAGCGGCAATGGTGTCAAAAACCAGCGATGACTTACCCGAACCGGATACACCGGTGAAAATTGTAATCGTACGTTTAGGGATTTTTAAGGTGACATCTTTGAGGTTGTTCTCGCGAGCACCGCGAACTTCAATATATTCTTGCATCATACTCTGCGTTCCATCCAAATGAGGCCTTTCGGCCTCTCAATGGGTTGCAAAAAGGTGATCGTAGGCTTACGCCTGTACCAGTAAGACATGATTGCCATCAGGGTCCTCAAGATCAAACCACTTTACGCCTGACCCCGGGCCGAACAGGTCATCTTTGACTTCGTTAACGTTGACGCCTTTGTTGCTCAGCTCTTTGTGGGCTGCGGCAACGTCGGAAGTTGCAAAATAGACCTGCATCATACCGGGCTTCATGTGTCCGTGATACGTAGAGAGGGTGATAGTAACTCCACCTTCAGGGAGGGTAAGCGATAACCACCAGTGGTCGTCGTCTTGGCGGTAGTCCGTCGTGACCTTCAAACCAAGTTTGTCCGCGTAAAATGCTTTTGCTTTTGGCATGTCGCTGACAGCCATGTAGAACATCATAAGTTTGTTGACTACTTGCATAGAGGGTTCCTTTCTCATGCTTCGCCTCGAATCGCATGTGACATCTTCCTCACGAGACCCAATATAGCGCAAATGTTCGAATTTGTCTAGCCCCACCTTGGCCCCAAATCGCTAGTACGGGGGCCGAGGCTACACTTGTGTGAGGGCGCGGGCGGTCATGATGATGCCGAGGACGGTGACGCCGAGGGCGCTCGCAACGGGCAGGAGGGCGCCGAGACGCCCGCGCGGGGAGAAGCGGCCCATCAGCCGCCCGGCGTAGACGAAGAGCACGCCGATGCTCGTCAGGACCGCCGCGAGGCCGATACTAAAGGCGAGGATCAGCACGATGCCGAGGCCGACGCGGTGCAGGGCAATCGCGCTGAGCATGACAATCAACGCCGAGGGGCAAGGCAAGAGACCGCCGGAGATGCCGAGGGTGATGAGGCTTCGCCAGGTCATTGCGTCGTCGCCCGGCAGCGCGTGCGTGTGCGCGCCGCCGAACGGGCCGTGCGAATGCGCAACGCCGTCCTCATGTTCGTGGAAGAAGGGGGCGGCGGACGGTGTTGCCGTGCGTCGCCGCTGGCGGGGCAGACCCCAACCGGCGCGCACCTCGCGATAGCGGTGCCAGCAGAGCGCCCCACCCATCCCGGCAACCAGCACCCCGGACGCGACGCCGAGGATCGGATAGAGCCGCTCCGGCAGGATGTAGCGCGAGGCGAACAAGGTGATGAAGCCGAGGGCGAAGACGCTCGCGGTGTGTGTGACCGTCACCGTCGCCCCGAGGGCGAGCGCGTGGCGGGCGGTGCCCCGGCTGCCGACGAGATACGCGCCGACGAGCGTCTTGCCGTGGCCGGGAGTGAGTGCATGGGCCGCACCGAAGGCGAAGGCGGCGAGCAGCGAGAGTGCGAGCACCGACAGCGTCAGTTCGCCCGTCGTGATCAGGTTGGCGAAGGCCGCCCCGCTCCGCCCGGTGCTTTCGCTCTTCGGTGCGGCGACGGTGATGCCGCCCTCACCGGGCGCGAAGCGGAAGCGTGCCGTCGAGAGGTCGAGCGGGCTGGCGAGCAGATCCTGCGGGTAGGCGCGCAGCTCGTCGCTCGCGTCCTCGGTCGGGGCGCTCGATTCGCTCAGTGCGATCCCCGGCAGCCCGCGCACAACGATTTCCTTCCATCCCTGCCGGTCCGCGTAGTTGTCGTCGCGAAAGTCTGCCGCCTGCGCGCGCGTCGTGCGGTAACTCGCGGTGTAGCGCACGGCGAGGCGGAGCGTCGGCAAATTCCCTTGCCCCGGCGGGAAGGTCAGGTCAATCGCCTCCGCCTTCAGGTTCACCGGCGTGCCATCGAGCCGCAGCTGGAGGCGGGCACGGAGCGCAGCCGCCTGCTTTGTGACGTACGCATCGCGCGCCGTAGCGTCGGTCGTGATGTCCCGGTCGAGCGCGCGCAGCTCCTGAAACGTCGGAATCTCCGCCATATCGAGCACATACTGCACCCGCACGCTCTCCGGCCCCACCTCGATTCGGCTGTACCGATTAACCGTGAAATTCCCCAGCGGATGCGCCCCCACCCGAGGCGGCACGATCAGCAAGAGGATGAAACCGATAGAACCGCAAAGACGCAAATAAAGCGAATAACTCAAATAGGATGCAAAGAAAAAGAAAGATGTGAAAGAAGACAGACGTGCGGGTGTCCCCCTGGAAGCCCAAGCAAACTCCCGAAAACATACTGGATTAAATT
>JBBRYU010000372.1:0-3194 GCA_038237345.1 Pyrinomonadales bacterium | reverse complement strand
TAGTTCCTGCGCGATGGCGAGGGCGTCGCGGCCTTCGATGTCGTGGCGTTGCAGCAGGTAGACGAGTTGGCCGTCTTTGAGCAGCGCGACGGAGGGCGAGGTCGGCTGTGCGCCGGTGAAGTAGCCGCGTGCGCGTTCGGTCGCCATGATGCCCGCGCCGGCAAAGACGGTGATGGCGCGGTCGGGGCGCGTGTCGTGCCTGAGGGCCATGGCGATGCCGGGGCGCGCCTTGCCGGCCGCGCAGCCGCAGACCGAATTGACCACGACCATCAACGTGCCTTTCGTCTGGTTCACCGCTTCGTCCACTGCTTCCGGCGTGCGCGTCTCTTCAATGCCGAGGCGCGTCAATTCCTCACGCATCGGCCGGATCATCAATTCTGGATAGGGCATAAATATTTCTCCTTGGGTTGCTCAGCTAACTATTGACTGTTACGCGGTAAAGTTTAGCACAGCACGTCCAACTCGTGGGCGTATGGCGAACGGTTATGCGCGGGCAATCGTAATGCGGCGCGACTCTGCGCCGTCGCCGTTGACGGAAACGCGCCACACGGACGCGGGCAGCGGATACCGCCCTAGCCGCTCGGCCCATTCGATGACGATGACAGCGCGCTCGTCCGCGAGCAGTTCATCGAGATCGACGGCATGCGCCGCGCTCGCGCCGGCGGATAAGCGATAGAGGTCGAGGTGATAGAGCGTCAACCGGCCCGCATCATGACGATTGACGAGCGTGAACGAAGGGCTGGTCACTTCGTCCACATCAAGGCCGAGCGCGCTGGCGAGACCTTTGACGAAGACGGTCTTGCCTGCGCCGAGCGGGCCGTCGAGGAGTAGGATTTCGCCGCCGGTGAGCATCGTGCCGAGTCGCGCGCCGAGCGCGAACGTCTCCGTCTCGTCGTGCGTGTCCCACGTGCCGACGGGCACAAGCTCGTGCGCGGCGCTCATCGCGGTTGTTCTCCGGTTGCGTCGAGCACGCGGACAGCCGCGCTCAGATGCGCGCTTATGTCCGAAGCGACGAGCGTGCGCATGCCGTGCTCGCGCGCCGCGATGTTGCCCGCGAGACCGCCCAGATAAACGGCCGCGCAGACGGTCGCAAAGGCGTCGGCTTTGTCTTTCAATGTGCCGTAGGCTTGCGCGAGGCAACCGGCGATGATGCCGGTCAGCGTGTCGCCTGCACCGGCCGTGCCGAGACCCGCGTTGCCGGTCGGGTTGACGGCGACGCGGCCGTCCGGTGCGGCTATAAGCGTACGTGCGCCCTTCAAGACAAGGATCAGTTTGTGCGCGCCGGCGAACTCGCGCGCGACCTGCACGCGATTTGCTAGTACATCACTATCACTTCTACCGAGCAGCCGGCGCATCTCGCCGATGTGCGGCGTGAGGACGAGCGGGCGCGCGTCTGTGCCATGCAACTCGGCGGGCCAAGGCGCGAGCGCGTTCAAACCGTCGGCGTCAATGACGAGCGGCGTAGTGCGTTGCTCGACAAGAGCGCGGACGAAGCGGCGGGTTTCTTCATCGCTCGCCGTCAGCCCGGGGCCGAGCGCGATCACGTCAGCGCGTTCACTTAACCTTTGCGCCGCTGCAATCGCCGCTACGCTGACCGCGCCTTGTGCTGTCTCCGCAAGCGTCGCCGTCATCACTTCGGGCATGATGCGCGCCGCCACAGCCGCGTGCGCCGAGGCGGGCGTCGCCACGGTCACAAGTCCCGCGCCCGCGCGCATCGCTGCTGCACTTGTCAACACGGGCGCGCCCGTCATGTGCCGCGAGCCGGCGATGATAAGCGCATGCCCGTGCGTGTTCTTGTAAGAGTCGGGCGCGTAGCGTGTACTGATGAGCCATGCGCGTGCGTCATTGGCTTCTGTCAGAAAAAGCTGTGAGCCTGCTTCAGCGAGCAGGGCGGCGGGCGAGCCGATGTCGGCGATGAGGAGCTGACCATTGCAATGCACGGCGGGCGGCAGCACGTTTGCTGGCTTCGGCGCGGTGAAGGTGACAGTCAGATCGGCACGGACTGAGTCGCCGATGAGCGCGGGTGAATCTGCATCCAGTCCCGAAGGCAGATCGAGCGCGACGATGAGCGGGCGGGCCCCAGCACCTTGTGTGCGCACAATTTCCAGATCAAGCACGACCTGTTGGCACAGACCGGCGAGCGGTCGCGTCAGACCTGTGCCGAAGAGCGCATCAACGATTACGTCATAGTCGTCGTTAATAAGCTCGGCCGTCCACTCTGCTTCCGTCGCACATGCGCGGAAGGAGAGGGCGGCGGTCGTTTCACCGTCGTTCGGTTTCGTGCCCGCCAGTTGCCGCACGATCTCGAAGTTGGTGCGGGCGTCGCCGCGTGTCTCTTCAAAGCGTCCGCACAGCACGACATGGGCGTGCGCGCCCGCGAGCCACAACTGCCGCGCCAGCGCCGCCCCGTCGCCACCATTATTGCCGCGCCCACAGAGAACGAGTACGCGGCGGTCTGCCAGTCCATGAGCAAACCGGGCGGCAAGCGTGTGGGCGACTGTGCGGGCGGCGGTCTCCATGAGCAGCAACGAGGGCACCGTGAAACGCTCTGTGGTCAGCCGGTCAACCTCACGCATTTCTGCGGCTGTGATGACTTTGCGCACGTTGCTGATGATAAGGAGCGGGCGGGCAGTGGTCAATCAGGCCTGAGCGGCGGCGACGCGCGACAAGAGGGCAAATAATTCTAAAGGCAAGACGCCTGACTTCGGGACAAATAAAAAAGAGCGCCTTCTTCGCGCTCTCCCCGCCTGCCTGCCGCTACATTCGCCGTCTCGTCCGTTGTATCTATCTGAAATGGCTAAAGCCGGCGGTTCTCCAGAAAAAACTGTCCGGCGAGAAATATTATTCAATAAAAAGTGGGCCGGATCGCTATTCGATCCGCCCACCTTCAGAGCAACAGGAAACTTAATACCTAAGCGCTTTTGCGGCGGCGGCGAATACGGGCAGCGACTCCCGCCAGTCCTGTGCCGAGCAGCAGCATCGTGGTCGGCTCAGGCACGGCCGAGACCGTGCCCTGCAACGTCAGCGTGTTGCCCGTACCCGGAGCCGGAAGGCGGAAGAACGGGTCGATGGTATACGTCACGTTGCCGATCACGAACGAGGTCGTCGTGAACATCACCACCGCGTTGCTGCCGCCGGGAGGGGGCGTCAAAAAGATGGTGCCCGTGATCTGGCCGACGAAGGTGCCCATGCCG
>JBBRYU010000371.1:0-3208 GCA_038237345.1 Pyrinomonadales bacterium | reverse complement strand
CCCGAACAGGTCGAGCGCCTGTTCGAGCCGTTCTCATCTTCGACAACCGGCGGCACGGGACTAGGATTATCAATCGTCTATCAAATCATCCGCGATCATGGTGGTACAATAAGCGTCCGCAGCCGCGAAGGACATGGCACGACGATTATTATCGAACTGCCGGAAGAACAGAGGTCAGAGGTCAGTGGGTTTGCAGCAGTGCCGCAATGATGGATTCCAACAATCAGATTAAAAGTCATCGAGACTTGCTCACATGGCAGAAGGCGCTGGAATTGGTCGTCCGTGTCTACAACATAAGCAAGCAGTTTCCACGCGAAGAGTTATACGGATTAACCAATCAATTGCGTCGTGCTGCCGTCTCCATCCCGGCTAACAAAGCTGCGGGCCAAGGGCGCAGGTCGAAGCCGGAGTTCAGGCAATTTCCCGGCAAGGCGCATGGCTCTCTTGGAATTTGCTACTCATTTAGAGTTAGCATTGCGGCTTAACTACTTGCAGCCGCAAGAACATGGCGCAATTTAAGAGCAACTTCGTGAGGTTGGGCGCATCATCAATGGACTGCTGCGTTCATTAACCTCTGACCTCTGACCTCTAAGTTTTATGGCCAACATTTTAATCGTTGACGATGAACAGGGCATGCGCCAGCTTTTGACGCTGGTCTTTACGCGTGCAAGCCATCAAGTGCGCGCGGCCGAGAATGGGCGGCGCGCAGTCGCGCTGTTACACGAGCAGCCGGCCGATCTGATCGTGTCGGACGTGCGGATGCCGGACATGGGTGGCATCGAGTTGCTGCGTGCGGCGCGCGGGCTGTTGCCGGATGTCGCGGTCGTGTTGATGACGGCGTTCGCCACCGTCGAGACCGCGCGCGAGGCGTTCAAACTTGGCGCGGACGACTTTATTCAGAAGCCGTTTGACGTGGACGAGTTGAAGCTCATCGTTGAACGCGCGCTCGAAAAACTGGCGCTCAGGAAAGAGAACCAGACGCTGCGCGTCGAGAACGAGGTGCTCATCAAGGGGCAGCGCGAGCGCGGCAATTTAGACAACATCATCGGTCGCTCCGAGCGCATGCAGGCGCTCTATCAGATGATCGAGACGGTCGCGGGCGTGCAGTCAACCGTGCTGGTGACGGGCGAATCGGGCACGGGTAAAGAGTTGGTCGCGCGGGCGATTCACAATCTCTCACCGCGCGTCGATAAGCCGTTCGTGTCGATCAACTGCGGCGCGTTCACCGAGACGCTGCTCGAATCGGAACTATTCGGCTACGTGCGCGGCGCGTTCACGGGCGCAACCGCGAATCGCAAAGGTCTGTTCGAGGCGGCAGACAAAGGCACGATCTTTTTGGACGAGATCGGCGAGATGTCGCCGGCGATGCAGGTCAAACTCTTGCGCGTGTTGCAGGAGAAGAAGGTGCGCCCCGTCGGCGGGCACGAAGAGTTGAGCGTGGACGCGCGCGTCATTGCGGCCACCAATCGCGACCTCGCCGCCATGACGAAGGCGGGCACGTTCCGCGAAGACCTCTTCTATCGCGTCTCCGTCATCCCCTTGGAACTACCACCGCTCCGCGAGAAGCGCGAGGACATTCCGGAACTCATCGCGCACTTCGTGCAGAAGTTCTGCGCACAAGCAGGACGTACGCTCACCGTCTCGCCGCAGGCGTTGGAACTACTTGAACGCTACTCTTGGCCGGGCAACGTGCGCGAGTTGGAGCACACGATTGAGCGCGCCGTCGCGCTTGAGCGCACGGGCGAGATTCAGCCGGAGCGTCTGCCCGAGCAAGTGACGCAGTATAATCCGGCACGCATCGCCGCCGCTTTCGATCTACCCGACGAAGGCTTCAACCTCACTGCGCACCTCGATCAGTTGGAGAAGACTTATCTGCTCGAAGCCCTGCGCCGCACCGGCGGCAACCAGACGCGCGCCGCAGAGATTCTGCATCTCTCCGTCCGCTCGCTCCGCCACCTGCTCGACAAGCACGGTATCCGCAATCTGACCGCACAGCTACGCAGCGACGCCGCTGGGAAATAGGGATGAAGGCTGAGGGATGAGGGATGAAGAAAACCGCTCAACGCGGTTGGATTCTCTTATTCATCTCTCATCCTTCATCCTTTCTTTCTGGCATGACCATTGCTCAAGTTGAACTGAGACATGACCACAAGGTCGGTCAGTTTGACTCTGCAAGAAGTTTTTGTCCACATAATGAAAACCACTACCTCTCTCTCACGTGCGCACGGCTTCTCCCTTATCGAATTGCTGATCGTAGTCGCGATCATCGGCACGTTGGCGGCTATCGCGCTGCCTAATTTCTTCGAGTCGCGCCAGGCCGCGCACAACGCCTCCGCGCTTGGCTCGCTCCGTCTCATCCACAACGCCGAAGTCTCCTATCGCGCGGCGCACGATCAGTATGTGAGTCTAAACACGCTCAGCACGACGGGCTACTTACTTGACCCGCTGCTCGCCAACGGGCAGCGCAGTAATTACAATTTTGCGATCCCCGCCGGCACGCTCGACGCCAATTTTTATGAGGTGACGGCCGCGCCCGTGGTCGCGCCCTGGCGCTACTACTACATGGACGTGACCGGTGTCATCCGCTCGCAGTTAGGCGCGGTCGCCAATGGCAGCAGCACGCCCATCAACTACTAACGCTCATCCGCACCGCACCGACAACTCAGCCGTAACGCCGCCGCCGCATGGCATTCTCCCCGCTTGCCAACGTAGGGTTTGCCCCGCCCACGACTCTCCTCAAAGCTGCACTCCACCACGCAACCCAGCCCGCACACGAACGCACGACCTGACATAATTCGTCAGCTTCGCGCTGCCGCGTTTTGTTAGCGACCGGACTTGCACCGCCACGCAAAGTTCTCATCCATGCCGAAACCGGCGGTAAAGCTATGATTCTGCGCAGTCACGCCCCCACATGCCATGTGGCATGCGGCTTGTTTCTCTGATCCGCGTAACAGTCGCGCACGCACGGCGCGTGGCCTGAGAACGACGACCGAGCGCGAGACAACCAATCCTGCAAACCATCACCACTGCTACTAAGGAGCAACAGAAACCACATGCAAGCTAAAACAGGCCAGAAGGGCTTCTCGCTCATCGAACTCTTGATCGTCGTCGCGATCATCGGCATCATCGCCGCCATCGCCATCCCCAATCTGCTCGCCTCGCGCCGCGCCGCTAACGAAGGCTCCGCCATCGCGTCCGTGCGCTCACT
>JBBRYU010000370.1:0-3214 GCA_038237345.1 Pyrinomonadales bacterium | reverse complement strand
GGTGCGGGGCGCGCGGCCGAGAGCGCGCTCGGCATCGTCGTCTTCGATAAAGCGGTCGAAGAACGCGCCCGCACTGACGGCGAGCTCGGCACGAATGGTTTCTACAATCTCTATCGCTACTGGCACGGCGCGGGCGCGCTCGCGGGTATCGCGCGCGGCGATCTTAATCGCATCGATCTGTCGCAGCCTCTGCCCGCCGGCCTCGATCTCGTCGCCGAGATATTGTTGCGCAATGAAGGGCTCGCGCCGCAACTATTCGGCGGGCTTAATCTCAACGCGAACGAAAGCGCGGTCTTCGACAAGCTCGTCGCGGCACAACTCACTGCGTTGCGGCAGACGCTCGACGGGCAGTATCTCGCACAGGCGCTCTATCCGACGGACGAGGCGGCCATGCAGCGCCTGTTGCTCACGTCGGGCGTCAATTTCGCGGCTTTGCGCGATCCCCGGGGCACGCCTTTCCACGTGCGTTTCGCGGTCGCGCGTGAGAACGATGTATTAGAAGTCGTCAGCGCGGGCGCGGACAAACGCTTCGACACGCCCGACGATTTCGTCGCCACACGTCTCATGCGGCCCTACTTCCGTTTCATCGGCGAAGCGATCAACCGGGCCGTCATACGCTATCACGCGCGCACCGGTGCATACATCCGCGATGCCGCCACGCTCAAGAGCGAGTTGAATCGTGAGGCGATCAATCTCGATGCGTTGCGCGATCCATGGGGTCAGCCCTATCGTCTGAGTTTCAATGCGGCGGGCAAGTTGTACTTCGTCGGCGTGGAGAGCGACGGCCCCAACGGCAAGCTCGATCCGCCGAATGATCCACACGCCGACGACTTCCACTTGTGGACGGCGCAGATTGATTACAGCACAGACCTGCGCGCCCAACTCGACGCCGCGCTCGCGCGCCACTTTGCGGCCACCGCGCGCTTCCCGCAAGACCAGACGGAGTTCGACGCGGCCATGACCCTCGCCGGTCTCGCCGCGAATGCGTTACACGACCCGTGGGGTCAGCCTTACTACGTCACGTTTCGCCAGAAGGCGAACTTTGCCGACCGCGTCACCGTCCAGACTTACGCGCAGTACGGCCAACAACCGAAAGAGCGCACCGAGATCACGCCCGTCACGCAGACCGTCAACTTCATAGACCTGCGCAGCGCAGGCCCCGACGGCAAGGAAGGCACGGCGGACGACTTCGACGTAACGACCTTCATGCGCGTCATCACCGAGCAGGCGGCGCAGGACAAAACGCCCAAGCCCAACGCGACGCCCGTGCAAATCGTCAACGGCACCGGCGCGATCAGCGGGACGATCACTGATCCGAACGGCGCGTCTATGCCCGGCGCGACCGCGCAGGCGACGCACAATCACAGCGGCCAAGTGTTCAGCGCGACGAGCGACGATGACGGCAAATATCTCTTGCGTAATTTGCCCGCCGGGTTTTATGAAGTGCATTTCGCCGCGCCGAACTTTAAGGACATGGTGATTACCGACGTGCGCGTGACCTCGCAAAACCTAACAACGCTCAACGCTATGCTTGAAGTCGGCGGAATAGCGGAAACAGTCAGCATCACTGCCGCAACAGCAGAAGCAGATATGACGCAAACGTCGTCGGCCACGGTCACGCGCCAGATAATCGAGTTGCCAGCGAACGGGAGACATTATCTTAGCTTCACGCTGCTCAAGCCGGGCGTTGTACGCGCCGTAACCAAGTCCGGCGAAGAGACCACGACGCCGCGCCTGCGTGAATATTTTCCCGAAACTCTGCTCTGGCAACCGTCGCTCGAAACTGATCGACGCGGGCGCGCACAACTCGATTTTAAAATGGCCGACAACATCACGACGTGGAAGCTATCGGTCTTCGGCTCAACCGCCGACGGCGAGATCGGCGCGGTCGAACGCGAGGTGCGCGCCTTCCAGCCGTTCTTCGTCGAGCATGATCCGCCGCGCGTCCTGACCGAGGGCGACGAGATCATGCTGCCCGTCGTGCTGCGCAACTATCTCGCACAGGCGCAAACGGTCGCCGTGCAGATGCAGCCCGCCGATTGGTTCACTTTGCTCACGCCGGCCGAGCAACACGCGCAAGTCCCTGCGGGCGATGCCACGCGCGCAGTCTTTGGTTTCCGCACCGTCGCATCCGTTAAGGATGGCAAGCAGCGCGTGACCGCCATCGGCGCGGACGCGAGCGACGCGATTGAGCGGCCGGTCAATGTTCATCCCGATGGTGAAGAGATTGCGCAATCAAACTCGCAGTTGCTTGCCGCAACCGGCGTGATTGAGACGAACTTGCCCGCGCATGCTATCCCGCGCTCAGCGCACGCCGAGTTGAAGCTCTATCCGAATCTGCTGACGCACGTGATCGAGAGCGTCGAAGCGATCCTCGTGCGCCCGCACGGTTGCGCGGAGCAGACCATCTCTACGACGTATCCGAGCCTGCTCGTCTTACGGTATTACAAACAAGCGCAGGGCAGCGACGCGAAACTATCGACCATCGCCGGCAAAGCGGAAAAATATCTGCGCGCGGGCTACGACCGTCTGCTCTCTTATCGCGCGCCCGACGGCGGCTTCTCTTACTGGGGGCGCGGCGACGCCGACATCGCGCTCACCGCCTACGCCGTCCGCTTCCTCGAAGACGCGCGCGAGTTGCTGCCCGTTGACGAAGATGCGCTGCAAGCGGCGCGCACGTGGCTCGTCAAGCAGCAAGAACGCGACGGCAGTTGGCCCGCTTATGAATGGGACAAGAAACGATCTGAGCGGCGCACGTTGCTGCTCACGGCCTACGTCGCCCGCGTGTTAGCGCGACACAACGACGTAGGGGCGATCAATGATAAAGATAAAGCGCAGGCGCAAGCTATCGCGCAAACAACTGCGCCCGCGCCAACGTCCACGCCAGTCTCATCCATTAACGCAACAGACCCCGCGCGTGCGCCGCAGCCGACCGCCTTGCAACGCGCACTCGATTTTCTCGCGCCGCATCTCGACGATGTTGACGAGCCTTACTTCATCGCGGCCTACACCATCGCCGCCATCGATGCCAACGCGCCGCCCACGATGATCGCTAAAGCCACTGCGCGTTTGCGGGCGCTGGCCAAAGCGGAAGCGGGCGGCGCGTACTGGGCGCTTGAGACCAACACGCCCTTCTACGGTTGGGGTCTCGCCGGCCGCATTGAGACGACCGCGCTGGCCGTACAGGCGCTCGACAAAACGCACGCCGATCCTG
>JBBRYU010000369.1:0-3217 GCA_038237345.1 Pyrinomonadales bacterium | reverse complement strand
GGCCCCGACAGCGCCGCGTAGATGCCGCGCCGCAGTTCCAACTCCATCGCGTGCGCCTCGCGGCTGGCGACCTCTTGAAACTCGCGGTCATAGACTTCCGTCAGATCGGGGAAGCGCGGGCCGAAGCGCGCATCGTTCGCGCCGCGCAGCGGGTTCGTGCCCGTCAGATTCAAGTGATCGCTAATGAGCATCAGCGAGCCTTGCTTGAGGCTGTTATTCAAACCGCCTGCCGCGTTCGTCAGCACGAGCGTCTTGATGCCGAGCAGGCCGAGCGTGCGAATGGGGAAAGTCACGTCCTCCCAGTCATAACCCTCGTAATAATGAAAACGTCCCTGCATCGCGGCGATGGGCACGCCGTCCACCTTGCCCAGCACGAGCCGCCCCGCGTGCCCTTCGACGGTCGAGCGCGCGAAGCCCGGAATCTCCGCGTAGTCGAGCGCGACTGCGTCCGCGAGTTCGTCCGCGAACGCGCCGAGACCGCTGCCCAGCACGAGCGCGATGCGCGGCTCATCGGTCGTTCGCGCACGGATCACACGCGCCGCGTGCGTCGCACGTTCGTATACAGTAGTTGGAGCAAGTTCTTCAGCCATGTCCGTCCCTAGCCCTTTGTCCTTCACTTCTCCTTCTGATACGGCAGACCGAGCGCACGCGGCGCGCGGCTCAGCCCGATGAAGCCTGCGAGCACGATCATCGTCAGCACGTAGGGGACGATCTGTATAAACTGCACGGGCACGCGCACGACGCCCTGCATCTGGATCGCCAACGCTTCGGCAAAGCCGAACAACAGACACGCGAGCATCGTTTGTACGGGCCGCCACTTGCCGAAGATGAGCGCAGCCAGCGCGATGAAGCCGCGCCCCGCCGTCATGTTGCGCGTGAACAGCGATGACTGCCCGATGGACAGATACGCGCCGCCGATGGCCGCCAGCGCACCGCTCAACAACACACCCGCATACCGCACGCGCGCGACGCTCACGCCGGCCGCATCCGCTGCCTCCGGATTCTCGCCGACCGCGCGCAGGCGCAAGCCGAACGGCGTGCGATACAACACGTACCACGTCAACGGCACGAGCGCGAACGCCAGCACAACGGGCGCGTAGGGCAGCAAATCCTGGAGCGGAACTTGCGGCGTCGCCCCGGTTGATTCAAACAGCGCGCCGCTCAAGAGCGCCGGGATACCGATCATCAAGATATTGATCGCCATCCCACTGACGACTTGATCAGCTTTGAACTGGATGCAGGCCACGGCATGTATGGCCGCGATAAACATACCCGCGCCGATGGCCGCAACCAGTCCGATCCACGGATTGTGCGTGTAGTGCGTGACGACCGCGCCCGTAAACGCGCCCGCCAGCATCAAGCCTTCGAGCGCGATGTTGATGATGCCCGCACGCTCCGAATAGAGCCCGCCCAGCGCTGCCAACAAGAGCGGCGTCGAGGTACGGATCATCGAGTAAATAAGTCCAAAGCTGAACAGTTCGTTCATCGTTGACACTCAGCTAGATTTTTGATCGTTTGAGCAAACCGAACCGCCCGAACCGGCCGCGGAACAGCGTCTCCGCCGCCACGAATAAGATCACCAACGCTTGCAGCACCGCGACTAAATCTTTCGACACGTGCGCGGTGAAGATGTCCACGAACAACGCGCCGCGCTGCAACGCGCCGAAGAGCAATGCCGCGAAGATCACGCCGACCGGATGATTACGACCCAACAGCGCGACCGCGATCCCCGTAAAACCATAGCCGACGCCCGATGAAAAACTATCATAGTAGCGATAGCGATAGCCGAGCACTTCGTTGACGCCGACCATACCGGCCAGTCCGCCCGACACGGCCATCGCCAACACGATCTGCCGCGCCGTCGAGATGCCGCCGTACTCCGCCGCCGAAGGGTTCGCGCCCGTCGCGCGTATCTCATAGCCCCACTTCGTCCGCCACAGGAAAACGTAGACGAGCGCGCAAGCGACGAGTGCGAGCAGGAAAGCGATGTTGAGCGGAATGCGTTCCGGCAAGCCCGGCACGAAGCGACCGAGGCGCGCGATGTGGCCCGCCGCGCCGATGGGCACGGTCTGGAGGATCGGATCGCCCTGCGCCTTGTAATGATACTGCGTCAGATAGCTGACGAGCGCGAGCGCGATGAAGTTCATCATGATCGTGTTGATGACTTCGTGCGCGCCGGTCTTCGCTTTCAGCAGGCCTGGAATCGCGCCCCACACCGCGCCCACCGCAATCGCCGCCAGACACGCGAGCGGCACGAGCAACCACGCCGACAAATTAGCGACCGACTTCCCTTCCACCCCGCCGAACGTGATGCCGACCCACGCCGCCGCGAACGCCGCGACGTAGAGTTGCCCCTCCGCGCCGATGTTCAATAGCCCGCAGCGAAACGCGACTGCGACCGCGAGGCCCGTGAAGATGAGCGGCGTCGCATAAAAGAGCGTATAGCCGATGCCGTCGGGCCACGAGAGCGCGCTGCCGATCAGCAGTTTATAGGTCTCAATCGGATCATCTTTGATCAGCAACACGATAATCGCGCCGACCAGAAAAGCGGCCAGCACGGCGATGAGCGGAAAGAACAGTTCGCGTAGCAGTTTCATGTTCAGTGGTCACTAGGGCGTGTGAAGTCCAGCAGTTCGATGTCGCGCATCGGCACGTCTACAAATGTGCGGCGGCCGAAGATGTCCACGCCGATTTCCAGCTTACTTCCGTCGGGCTGCACGTTGGCGATATAGCCGGTGAAACTGGCGAACGGGCCTGACAGAAGGCGCACCGATTTGCCGAGCAGGTGCGCGCCGGCGCGCGTGCTAACCCACGCGACCACAACAGCAGTTTCAATGTCGAGCACAGCTATCAATAACGCACTTGGCGTGACGCCCAACGGGCCAAGCACGGCAAACAGATGAGCTGGCCGATTGAGCGCCAGCGCGACGAGCAGGTCAACCGGCTCGATCTGCGTGCGGCCCCAACTCTCGGCGCGTTTGCAGGCCAGTTTGCAGACCTCAATCGTCTGCGGCGCGAGGCGTACGCCGCGCCCCGTGTAGCGCGGCCCCGCGGCGAGCCGTTCTTCCAACACCGCCTGAAACGCCGCGCGCTCGACTTGCAGCTCCTGCAATACGGCCGCGAAGGACGTAGCCTCCAATTCGGCAAAGGCCGCGATCAGATGCTCTGCCATGACGTAGTTCTGTTCGCGGCGGCGCGCCTCCTCCAGCGCACGCGC
>JBBRYU010000368.1:0-3251 GCA_038237345.1 Pyrinomonadales bacterium | reverse complement strand
GGCGCGCGGTCTTGCCGACTTCATCCAAGTCGTTGTGCTTACCGCCCGCGCGGATGCACTTCTGCGACGAAGCGGCGCGCTTGTAGTTGCGCTGCTCAAGGCCGAGAAAGACATCCTTGAACTGGTTCATCCCGGCGTTGGTGAACAGCAGGGTCGGGTCATTGGCGGGCAGCAAGGGGCTGGAGCGGACGCGCGTGTGCCCTTTGTCCTCGAAGTATTTCAGAAAGATTTCGCGTATTTCGTTGCCTGTCATCATCGGTTACAAATCCTGTCTTGAACTGAAAGACAAAGTTTAGCATGCGAGCAACGGGCGGGCGAAACGGGCAATAGGCGAGAAGATGTGGCTGAACGGCGCGGGGTTTGACTAATCCTCTTCGTCGCTCGCGGCGGACGCGGCGCGCACTTTGTCCATGATGAGGTCGTAGCTGAAGCCGAGCCGGAGCAGGTGATCGAAGAGGCTTTTCGTTTCTTGGCGCGTGGTGGGCCGCCCGCGCAGGCGTATGCGTTTCTCGATTGCGCGGTCAACTAACTCCGCTTCGGGCGTCTCCTGATAGACGAGGTCGAGCGCCTGATCGCTTGTGGCGCGGTCAACTTTCTTCATCTGCAAGTCGCGCGCGAGCCGCTGTCGCCCGACGGGCTTTTGCTTGACGCGATACGAAGCGTAGCCGAACGCGAACCGCTCGTCGTCGAGGTAGCCGTACTCTTGCAACCGCGCCAGCGCGGCTTCGACCGCTGCCTCGTCCGTCCACTCTTTTTCCAGCAGCCGCTCGCGCAACTCCGCCTGCGAGCGCGGCTTCGCGGCCAGCAGCTTGATGGCGCGTTGCAAGGTGCGTGTGCGTGCGCGCTCCGGATCGATGGGCCGTTTCGGTTTTGCCTCGACCGTATCTTGATTGATGTCCGTCGGCTTTCGTCTTGTTGGTCTGCGCATGCGGTATCATTACTCTAACCTGTGCGCGGTAGCGACAGCAAACAAGTAAAAAGATTTGAGATTTGAAATCTCAAAGTTGAAATCTGGAATCATCTTTATGGACGGCATACTGATCATAGACAAGCCGGTGGATTGGACTTCGCACGATGTGGTGGCGCGCGTGCGCCGCATCTTGCATGAGCGTAGGGCCGGGCATACGGGCACGCTCGATCCGTTTGCGACGGGCGTGCTCGTGTTGCTCGTGGGACGTGCGACGCGGCTCGCGCAGTTTCTGGCGGGCGCGGAGAAGGAGTATGAGGCGACGATCCGTTTCGGTTATGCGACCGACACGGGCGACCTGACGGGCGCGCCGCGATTGGCGGCGGGCGAGACAATTAGACCTTGCACCGGTTGGCGCGCTGAAGAGATTGAGGCGGCGTTAAATCCTTTGCGCGGCGAGATCGAGCAGATGCCGCCGATGTACTCGGCGAAGAAGGTGCAGGGGCGGAAGCTTTATGAACTGGCGCGGCGCGGCGTCGAGGTCGAACGGCGAGCGGTGCGCGTCGTCGTATATGAACTGGCCGCGTCAACGCAGGAGGGCGCGTTGTTCGTGCAACACCCGGATGGCACGTGCGAGTTGCGCGTGCGCGTCGTCTGCTCGGCGGGCACTTACATACGCACGCTGGGCGAATCAATCGGGGCAAATCTCGGCACGGGCGCGCACCTCACGGCGCTCCGGCGCACGCGCGCGGGCGCGTTTCGCGTCGCGGCAGCGCACACCCTTGCAGAGATAAACGAAATGGTTGAAGCGGGGCGCGTGGACGAAGCTCTGCTGCCGCTTAACGCGGCGCTCCCTGCGCTGCCATCCCTGCATCTAACGGACGAAGACGCGCGGCGCGTGCGCCACGGCGCGGCGGTGCAGGGCGGCGCGCAGCAGTGGCCGGAGGGCGCGCAGCAGTGGCCGGAGGGCGCGCAGGTTAAGTTATATGACCGTGCGGGCGCGCTCCTTGCCATCGCCGTTTACGATGGCGCACGCGGGCAATTGCACCCGCGCGTCATGCTGGCGGCGGCGGAAAATAACGTTTGATTTGCCGGCGCAGGCGCTGTGTTATAATCGGGCTTGCGCGCGACTCCCCGGCGCATTTGTTTGACAGTGAGACAGGCAGCAGGACTTATGAGCCGCCGCGACGGCGCAGATGGCCGCTTAAATTAGCGCGCGTGCCGCACAGGCGCATCGCAGCCGCATAGTCCTGCCAGCACGCGCGGGCGCGCCCGGTTGATCACAGCAGGCAAACGCGCCCGTTGCGCAGCACACAAAGTAAGGCGTGCTTCTCCACACGCCGTCCACGCGCGCGAAGCCCTTGAAGAGGTATTAAGGCGATGCACGAAGAGCAGGATGGCAAACAAACTTTCAACATCAGCGAGCGGCTCGAACGCTCGCGCCGTGACCACGCAGCACTGCAATGGGAGGGCACGTTCCGCGACTACTTCGAGCTAGTCACGCAGAATCCGCGCCTTGCCGAACTCTCCCACGCCCGCATCAACGACATGATCCACGCCGCCGGGGTGGATAAACTCAACGAAGGCACACGCGACGAACTCACCCGCTACAACTTTTTCGCTCCCGAATTGTTCGGCATCGAAGAGCCGCTCGCGCGCATCGTCGAATATTTCAAATCAGCCGCGCAACGGCTCGAAGTGCGCAAGCGCATCCTGCTGTTGATGGGGCCGGTCGGTGGCGGCAAGTCCACGATTGTGACGCTGCTCAAGCGCGGATTGGAAGACTGGACGCGCATGGAGGCGGGCGCGGTCTACGCGATCAAAGACTGCCCGATGCACGAAGAGCCGTTGCACCTGATCCCGCATGAGCTACGCGCCGAGATCGAGAAGCACTACGGCATCTACATCGAAGGCGATCTCTGCCCGCAGTGTCACTACGCCCTTGAGCACACCTACGCGGGCCGCCACGAGGACGTGCGTGTGCAGCGCATCGCCTTCGCCGAGAAAGAGCGCGTCGGCATCGGCACGTTTACGCCTTCAGACCCCAAGAGTCAGGACATTACCGAACTCACCGGTTCGATTGATCTTTCGACCATCGGCGAGGTCGGCGTCGAAAGTGATCCGCGCGCCTATCGGTTCGATGGCGAGTTGAATATTGCGAATCGCGGTCTCATGGAATTCATCGAGATGCTCAAGTGTGACGAGAAGTTTCTGTACAGCTTGCTCACACTCTCGCAGGAGCAGTCGATCAAGACGGGTCGGTTTGCGCGCAGTGGCGGGAGAGTTCGTCACGGCGACCGCCACCAGTCCCGGCAACAGCACCTCCGAGTTCTCGGCCTGCCGG
>JBBRYU010000367.1:0-3289 GCA_038237345.1 Pyrinomonadales bacterium | reverse complement strand
TCAAGAGCGCCTTATGCACGTAGTAAGGACACTGCATCGAACCCCACACGGTCACGCCCTCCCGCTCGTTGGCCACCGCGATGACACCGTTTGTCTCGATGTACAACTGCTCCTGCGCGCCCGTGTGGTATTCGCCTTCGACGATCAGATCAGCCTTGTCCCACACCTCATCAACGTTACCCTTGTCCACCAGATAAGACTTGAAGACATTGTCCTCGCCCCAAATGATCTCTTTCCGCGCGATTGATTCTTCGAGCGTCAAGACAGGCGGCAGCGGCTCGATCTCAATCGTCACTGCGCGCCGTGCTTTTTCGAGTAGATATTTATCCGCGTGCGCGAGCAGCACGACCGGCTCTTCCGCGTGATTAACGAACTCGGCGGCCAGATACGGCTGATCGAGCAGAATAAGCGCGACGCAGTTCTCGCCCGGAATGTCCTTAGCAGTGACGATAATGAACTCGTCCCACGCGATGCCATCACCAAACTTGATCGCGCTGATGCGCCCGCGCGGCGCGGGGCTGCGCACGGTCGCCCCGTAGAGCATGCCGTCCATGCGCAGATCGTCCACGTAGCGCGCCGCGCCCGTGACTTTGCTGCGCCCTTCTTTGCGCGGGACAGGTTTGCCGACGCTGTTTGTTTGCATAAAAATATTGGGGCCGGAACAAGTCCGTTGCCTGCGGCACGATGAAAACTCTGCTTGATTATTACTGACCGCGCGGGCGGGGACAAGCCCCTACAGTAAGAAGTTGTTTGAAAAATCTTAGCGCCGGAGGAGCGTGATATTTATAGCGCACCGACGCGGTATAACTCCGCAGCTCCGGAGGAGCGAAATGTGCTCATGCCGCTCCTCTGGAGCTTAGCGGATAATAAAGAAGCCCCAAGCTACAAACATGTCGTCCCTAACGGGACTTGCCAAACAGCTTCTAAGCTGCTTCCGGCACACACTCTCTCTTGTCAATCGCCGCTGCTCGCACCGACTTCGACATGCTCGTGCTCCGGCGTCTCGTGCGCGGCGTCGCTTGCAATCGCGTCGTCCGTCTGCACGGCGGCAGGGCGCGGGCGCGCGAAGGACGTCTTGACGCGGCGCGGCAGGGCGCGCAGGGCTTGGGCGCGGGCGAGCCATGCGTGGCGCGCGGCCAGATCGTCGAAGAGCGAATAGAAGACCGGCGTAGCGATGAGCGTTAAGAGGAGCGAGAGCGTCTGTCCGCCGATGACGACGACGGCGATGGAGCGACGTTCTTCCGCGCCGGGGCCTGTGCCGAGCGCGAGCGGCGTCATGCCCGCGACGAGCGCGAGCGTCGTCATCAGAATTGGCCGTAAGCGGTCTCGGTTGGCTTGCATGATTGCGTCGTAGCGCGGCAGCCCGTTCGCGCGCAGGTTGTTCATGTGATCGATCTGCAAGATCGAGTTCTTCTTGACCACGCCGAACAGCACCAACACGCCGAGCGCAGAGTAGAGATTCAAAGTATCGCCCGTGCCCCAGAGCGACAGCAGCGCGAACGGCACGGCGAGCGGTAGGCTCAACAAGATCGTGACCGGGTGGACGAGGCTCTCGAATTGCGACGCGAGGATCATGTACATGAATGCGATGGAGAGCAGGAAGGCCCAGATGAATTCGGAGAAGGTGCGCTCAAGCTCGCGCCCGCGCCCCGACACGGCCGTCGTGTACGCGGGCGGCAGGTTCATCTCTTTGACCGCACCGCGCAGAGCGTCGAGCCGGTCGGCGAGCGCGAAGCCGGGCGCGACGTTTGCGCGCAAAGAGACTTGCCGCTGCCGATCCATGCGATCAATGCGCGAAGGGCTGACGCCTTCTTTGATCGCGACGAGGTTATTGAGACTGATCAAGCCGCCGTGCGACGAAGGCACATAGAGGCGCGAGATCGTGCTCTTGTCGCTGCGGTCGCGCTCGGAGAGCCGCAACTCAACGTCGTAATCTTCATTCACCGACTCGTCGCGAAAGCGTGTGACGCGCTGATCGCCGCCGACCATCAGGCGCAGAGACGTAGCGATGTCTGAAGCGTCCACGCCGAGATCGGCCGCGCGCTGGCGGTCGATCTGCACGCGCAATTCCGGCTTGTCGAGTTTGAGCGTCGTATCCGCGTCCACGATGCCGCCGAGTTGTTGGCTGCGTACGCGTAAGTCTTCGGCGTACTTGGCGAGCGGTTGCAACTCAGGGCCGCGAATGGAGAAGTCTATCTCGAAGTTGCCGCCGCCGAGATTGAATGACGGCGCGTTGCGCACGCCCGTGCGAATCGGCGCGTACTTCTTCAAACGCCACCGCACCTCTTGCATCACGTCGCTCTGTTTATAGTTGCCGCGCCAAGCGTCAAGCGGATGCCCGCGCTTCATCGCTTCCCAAAGCCGGGTTAATGAAAACGTGCGCTCCTCGTGCGGCGCGATGCGGACGTAAGCCGTGCCTTGATTGACGCCGCCGAGAAACGAGCCGCCCGCCTGCGCCAGCACCAGCCGCACGCCGGGCGTCGTGCGTATGTCGTCCTCGATGGCGCGCATGGCTTCGGCCATCGTGGTCACGCTCGTGCCTTCGGGCGCATTCGCGTTCACGTCGAACTCGGCTTCGTCTACGTCCGACGGAATGTACTCCTGTTTGACCACGCGGTAGAGCGGCACGTTCGCGGCCATGATGACGAGCGCGAGCGCGGCGACTGCCAACCGGTGACGCATCGCGAACCCAAGCGTATGCGTGTAGCCGCGCTCGATGAAACCATAGAAGCCGCGCCGCGATGCGGCCGGCTGCCCGTGTCCGCCATGCCCGCCGCCGTGCCCTTTGCCTGCGTCTTCGGCGCGCAACAACCTTGCGCTCATCATCGGCGTGAGTGTGAAGGAGACGAGCAGGCTGACGAGGATGGCGACGGCTGCCGTGATGCCGAATTGATAAAGGAAGCGGCCGGAGATCGACGACATGAACGAGACGGGCACGAAGATGACGACGAGCGAGAAGGTCGTCGCCATGACGGCGAGACCGATGTCGGCGGTCGCTTCTTTGGCCGCACGCATCGCCGTCATCTTCTTCTCTTCGACGAAGCGGAAGATGTTCTCAAGCACGACAATCGCATCGTCAATCACGATGCCGACCATCAGCACGAGCGCGAGCATCGTCACGCTGTTGAGCGTGAAGTTGAGGGCGCGCATCATGCCGAAGGTGGAGATGACGGAGGCGGGGATGGCGATGCCGGCGATGATCGTCGAACGCCACGAGCGCATGAAGGTCAGCACGACGAGGCAGGCGAGGATACTGCCCAAGACAAGGTGCAGTTGAATCTCGTGCAAT
>JBBRYU010000366.1:0-3302 GCA_038237345.1 Pyrinomonadales bacterium | reverse complement strand
CGCGCACGTGCAGAACGAGCGCGCGGGTGTGCCGCAACCGCTCGACTCTGAATTGAAACTCTGGCTTGCCTGCGGCATCACGACCGTGCGCGATCTGGCGAGCGATACGAAAATCACCTTGAAGTTGCGCGCCGAGAGCAACGCCGGCACAGTGGCCGCGCCGCGCGTTCTCATCTATCCGAACTTCAATCAAACCCCCACGCCGCACAATGCGGAAGAGGCCCGCGCACGTGTCCGCGCGATCAAGGCCATGGGCGCGGACGGCATCAAGTTCTTCGACGTTGATCGCGATGTCATGGCCGCCATGCAGGACGAAGCGCACAAGCTTGGTTTACGCACCGCGCACCACGCGGCCGTGGCCGAGACGAACGCATGGGACGATGCGCGCTTCGGCACGACGAGCATCGAGCATTGGTACGGCATCCCCGACGCCGCGCTGCCCGACGGCGTACAGAACTTTCCGCCCGGCTATAACTACAACAACGAGGCGGATCGTTTCCGCTACGCCGGTCGTTTGTGGCGCGAGGCCAATTGGGACAAGTTGATGAAGGTACTCGATGCGCTGGTTGAAGCGCACGTCGCATGGGACCCGACGCTCGACATCTACGAGGCGAGCCGCGATTTACAACGCGCGCAGACGCAGCCATGGTTCGCAGACTATCTCCATCCGACGCTCGAAGCCTACTTCCGCCCCGACCTCGCGCATCACGGCTCTTATTTCATCGGCTGGACTTCGACCGATGAAACATTCTGGAAAGAGAACTATCGTATCTGGATGGCCGCCTTGCGCGAGTTTGAACGGCGCGGCGGCGTGATCGGGTGCGGCGAGGATGCGGGTTTCATCTATCAGATGTACGGCTTCGGTCTGTTACGCGAGTTGGAGCTACATCAAGAGGCCGGCTTTCATCCGCTCAAGGTCATACAGCACGCGACCGGCAACAACGCGCAGATACTCGGCATGGCGGATCGCTTGGGCCGCGTGCGGCCCGGTCATCTGGCCGATCTGATCGTCGTTAACGGCAATCCGCTTGAGAATCTGAAGGTGCTTTATCCCACGGGCGTTGACAGCGTGCAGAACGGGCAGAGCGTGCATGGCGGCGGCGTCGAATGGACGATCAAGGACGGCATTCCCTATCACGCGCCGACGCTGTTTGCCGATGTGAAGGAGATCGTCGCCCGCGCCCGCGCCGAGCGGCGCGCGAGTGGCGCAACGGCGCACTCGCCCCGTTAGACATGCGCGGCGGCAGGCTCTATTATTTGTAGCGTGATGGATGAACGAGACGACATATACGACGAAATCATCGGCGCTGAGCCGGACGAAATCGCGGACGAGCCGGACGAAGACGATGACGACGACGATGATGAGCCGCTGCACGTGCGCACAGCCGTGCTGGCGAAGAACGAATTGCTGGCGCTGTTGAGTTTGAAAGTGACGACACGCGGCAGTTTGATCGTGCGCGTCGATCCGCGCCAAGCCTTACCGGCCGCGCAGACTTACGAAGACGCGGGCGCGGCCGCGCACTGGTTTCGCCGCAGCCTTGCCACCAGCCGGCGCAACGGCTGGCAGATCGTCTACGATGGCGCGCCGCTCGTCGGCTAAATCTGTACAACGCATGATAAAAGCGGGCTGAGACGTTACACGTCTCAGCCCGCTTGCTTTGGCCGGTTAGTATGTTGCTTAAGGCAGGGCTTCGATGTTGACGAGGAAGCGGGGCACTAGGCGATCCAACTCCGATTAGATTTCAGAATGATGAACGCGCCAGATATGAAGCGTTGGCAAGGTGGGCGGGTCAGACGCTTTCCGAGTTTGTACGCCAGACCTTGAAAGAACGCGAAAATTAGCTGGGGTTGGGGCATGCTGTCAAACTAAATGGGCGCAAATAATTCGCCGATGCGCGGCCGGCGGCCGTGCTATAGTCCGGCGCGCGAAAGGAGCAGATGGACATGGCTTTTTCCCCCGCAGACCTGTGGCGCTGGCAAGGCACGGTCGGGCGCGCAAAGTATTTCGCGCTCGGCGCGACACTCTTCGCCATCAAACACACGCTTGATCGCCTCATCGCCGCAACGGTCTTCGACCGCAAGTGGTCGCTCTTCAACTACTGGGTATTCGCCGACACAGGCGCGATAGACGAGACGCCGCAAGGTCGCCTGCGTTTCTACGCGACGCTCGTGGCCGTCGCGCTGCCCTTCATCTGGGTGGGCGTCGTGCTCACGCTGCGCCGGCTGCGAGACGCGGGGCTGCCGCTCTGGCTGGTCGCGCTCTTCTTCATGCCGTTCCTCAACCTGCTCTTCTTCCTCTTGCTCGCCGTGCTGCCATCGCATGCAGGGCGCACGCGGGCCACGCCCGGCAGTGTCGCCGCGTTCTTCGAGCGCCTGATCCCGCATGGCGCGTTCGGCAGTGCGGTGATGGGCATCGTGATCACGGTTGCGCCTATCGTCGGGCTGACGCTCTTGAGCGTCGAGGGCTTGCGCAACTACGGCTGGGGCTTGTTCGTCGGGCTGCCGTTCGGGCTGGGTTTGAGTTCCGTGCTGGTCTATGGCTATCACGAGCCGCGCCCCTTGGGGAAGTGTCTGTTGGTGTCGTTGCTGGCGGCGGGATTGGCGAGCGCGATCTTGATCGGCGTGGCGATTGAGGGCGTCGTCTGCGTGGTGATGGCCGCGCCGCTCGGCGCGATCGTGTCGCTGTTCGGCGGCTTGGTGGGGTACGGCATACAGCACCACTGGTCTTTGCCGGCGCGGGCAGATGCGACCTTTAACGCCTACGTTGCGTTGCTGCTCGCGCTGCCCGTTGCGCTGCTGTTGGAAGCCAACGTCAAACTTGCGCCGCCGCTTCGTGCGCTGGAGACGAGCATCGAGGTTTCCGCATCGCCCGCCGCAGTCTGGCCGCATCTCGTCGCCTTCAACGAGTTGCCGCCGCCGCACGAGCGACTTTTCCACACAGGGATCGCGTATCCGTTGCGCGCGGAGATCGACGGGCGCGGCGTCGGCGCGGTGCGCCATTGCGTGTTCACGACCGGCGCGTTCGTCGAGCCGATTGAGGTCTGGGACGAGCCGCGCCTGTTGCGCTTCACTGTTGCGGCGCAGCCGCCCGTGATGGACGAGCTATCGCCTTATCCGCATCTGCACCCGCCCCATCTCGACAACTATCTGCAATCGCGGCGCGGCCAATTCCTGCTCACCGGTTTACCCAACGGGCACACCTTGCTGACCGGCACGACGTGGTATCAGAACAGCTTCTGGCCCGGCCCCTACTGGAACGTCTGGTCGGACTACATCATTCATCGCATACACCTGCGCGTGCT
>JBBRYU010000365.1:0-3361 GCA_038237345.1 Pyrinomonadales bacterium | reverse complement strand
GATCATCTCTTGCGGCGTGTCGCCCGCGAGATTGATGAAGGCGGACTGGCCGGCGAAGATGCCTTCGCGCGGCGCGGTCAACGTGGCGGTGAGACCGGCGTTGCGCGCGGCATCGATCTGATCGCCGCCGGGACGCAACGTGTCCGCGGCCTGAATTTCCGGTTGCAAGCCGGGCGGCTGCGTCGAGTTCGGCGCGGAGGTTGAAGGCGTGGCCTGCGTCTGCGCGATCAGAAAAGCGAGGCCGCCACCGCCACCGCCGCCGCCGCCCGCCGGACGTTGCGGGGCGGGCAGACCGAGATTGGTGCTGGCATCGATCAGTCCGGGATAGACGGTCAACCCTGTGCCGTCAATAGTGCGCGCGTCGGCCGGTGCGTTGACGTTCGCGCCGACGGCGGCGATCAGTCCATTGCGGATGACGACCGTGCCGCGCGCGATCTCCGGCCCCGAAACGGGCACGATGCGCGCGTTCGTGATAGCGTAAGTGTCGATCCCCGTGTTGCGCTGCGTCTGCGCGTGGGCGTGGCGTGGGAGATACGGCGCAAGCATGCAGACGAGCGCGCAGGCGCAGAGCGACGCGCAGAGGAGACGCAAGAGACGTGTTCGCATGGTGGTTTCGTAACCCCTCAAGAGATGACCTGATGATTGCGCGCGGACGCTGCGAATATGACCGTGCCGATGGCGCGCACGAAAACTTGTTTGTCTGCAAAAATGATGCGGGAAGCGGCACGGGCGGCACGTGCAAGGTCGCCGGTCTTTAGCGGGCCGGAAAGGGAACTGCGCGTACGCTGCCGTCGTTGTGCCGTTTGGTGTTACGCGGGGCGCGGGGAAAAGTTTCTCCGCGCCCCGCCAGTGTAAGGAGCCGCGTTACTTGTTATGATTGGCGGCGTTGTGGTTCATGTTCGCGTTGTGGTTCATGTTCGCGTTGCCGGTGTTCGAGTTCATGACCACGCCGGCGTTCGGATCGATCTTGATCTCGTCCTTGACGCTCTTCTTGCCTTCGACGCTGTTGGCGGCTTTGACGGCCGCGGCCTTCTGTTGTGCGTTCGCCACCGTGCCGCGCAGCGTGATGACGCCCTCATTCAAGTCCACGTTGATCGTCGAGTCGCGCAGGTCGTCCACGCCCGCGAGCACGGCCTTAGTCTTGACCCAGAGCCAGCCGTCCTTCAGGCCCGACCCGATGGTCTCGCCGCCCTCCTTCGCCTCGCGCCCGTAACGGTCTTTGTCCTTGTTGTAGTCCGCTTCGGAGATGTTGGCGTTGTAGGTGCGCTTCGTCGTGGTAGTGGTCGTCGTGTTCGCGTTGGTGTTCGCGTTGAGATTCGTGTTGGCGGTCGTGGTGGTTGTGACCGTCCGGTTCTCGCTGACGGCGTTAGTGTTGGTGGTGGTATCGGTCGCGCAAGCGGCGGCGAACGCGGTGAGCGCCGCGCCGGCGACAATGGCTGCTAGTTTCTTCATGTGTTTAGCTTTCTCCTGTATGCAAATGTTTGACTAAGCCAAATAGAGGGGATCTTGTCCTCTACGAGACAAACGCGCGAGCAACAAACGGTCGCACTGCGGCCAGAGGCGACACGCGCCGGACGGAACTAAATTAGAGGGAACGGGAATTATTGCTGCTGCCATCTTACTCACCGCAGAGCGCGGGCGCAAGTTGTATCGCGGCCCGCCGGGTTATGTTACATTCGCGGCGCTCGTGTGGTTGAGTTAGCGGAGTGTTGTAGGAGGAAGCCGTGTTGTCGCCGTTCGCTATCGCTTTCATCGCGCAAGCCGGAGAGGCGCAGCACTTCATCGCGAGTCCGCAAGACGGCGTGGTGGAGACGAGCGTCATCAACGCCGTGCAGTGGCTCAGGCTCGCGGTCGAGTTGACGGGCGCGCTCGTCATCGGGCTAGGCATCGTCACGGCCGCCTACCAGTTCGTGCGCACGTACCGGCAGTCGCGCGGGCAGAACTATAACGACATACGCCTGACGCTCGCGCGCTATCTCGCGCTCGCGCTCGAATTTCAACTCGGCGCGGACATTCTCTCAACCGCCATCGCGCCCAGTTGGGATCAGATCGGCAAACTCGGCGCAATCGCCGTCATCCGCACGGGGCTGAACTATTTTCTGATGCGCGAGATGAAAGAGGCGGGGGAAGTGCCGGAGGAGAAAGGGAGGAAGGATGAATTAGAAATCGCTCAACTTGAGTGATCAGTTTTCCTCCTTCCTCCTTCCTCCTTACCACTTGACCGTGCCTTCCTTGGTCGTGTCGATCTGCGCGGTCGGCAGGGCTTCGTTGAAGAGGTAACCCTTCAGGTTATCAAACAGGAAGTTCTGCGCGTCGGGGCTGGAGAGATCAAGCCCATAGTGGTTGATGATCATGCTCTGCTTCTTGAGCCATTCCTGCCAGCAAGGATTGCAGATTTCCGCGCCGACGCGCTGCCCCAGTTCAGTCGGGAAGGGCGCGTAGCCAAGCGCCGGGCGCTGCATGCCGCAGTGTGTGCATTTGATGTTGTCAGCCATTGGTAAAGTCTCCTTAAATAATTGAATGATAGCCGCGAGGGGCGCGGGCAGATAATCTAGCGTGCCGTTTGCGCTTGCCGGATCGCGTTGATGATGTCGGCGTCGCGCGGGCGCAAGAGGCCGACGGGCCGGACATCGCGATAACGAATGATGCCGGCGGCGTCGATGACGAAGACCGAGCGCGCCGTGCGCCCCGGCAGGAGGGAGCGCGCACCGTAAAGCTCGCGCACACGGCCGTCCGCATCGGCCAGCAGGCGCAACGGCAGTCCATGATGCTCCGCGAACTTGCGATGCGATTCGACCGAGTCGGTCGAAAGCCCGACAACCTCCGCGCCCGTCTGTGCATACTCTGCCCAGTTATCGCGCACCGCGCACATCTGCCGCGTGCAGACCGGTGTCTCGTCGCCCGGATAAAACAGCAGCACAGCGACCTGCCCGCGATGTTCGGACAGACGCCATGCGCGCCCGTCGCCATCTTGCAAAGTGAAGTCCGGCGCAAGCGAGCCAACCGTTCCTGCCTTCGTCTTGTCAGTCGTCAATGGTCACACCTATTAAACTTGAAAATCTCTGATGTCCTTAAACGGCTTTGCGCGGTCGTTGAAGTTGGGGCGGTAGTAGTGCGCCGCGCCGTCGTACTCTTGCAGCCAGCCTTCTTCCATCTCCAATTCGCCGAGCAACGAGACGGCGCGCAGCCATTCGGATTCGGTGATGCGGCGCGAGAGCAAAGTGTAGCGCGCGTCGTCCGCCGCGCGGTTCGTCGCGTAATACTGCGCCATGAGCGAGACGGCGACGCGCGGACTGAGCGTGTCTCTGATCCACGTGAGCGACTCGCGAATCCCCGCGATGTCGTTCGGCAGCACGAGCAG
>JBBRYU010000364.1:0-3382 GCA_038237345.1 Pyrinomonadales bacterium | reverse complement strand
TTTTATTTTTTTTTCGTTCTTTTTCTTCGGTGGGCGCCCCGCCTCCCTCCCCCCCCACCGCGCCGCTTGGCTTAACAACCGGTTCCCCCCCCCGCGCCCTTGGCCGCAATTTTCCGGCCGCTCCCAGCACAGTGGCCCTGCTTGGCTCGGTTACACTCATCTGCAAACGACTATAGGTCTATCCGTTTAGTTCTTCAATTTCTGTCTCAAGCGCACGCAGCGTCCGTTGCAGCATCTCGCGGTGGGCGCGGTTGGTAGAGTGCTCAAGTTGATCGAGCGTGCGGGCGCGTGAGAGGCGCAAGGTTTCGAGTCGGTCGCGGCGGGCGCGGGCGGCGGGCGAGTCGTCGAGCGGCGCACGCTGTTTCTGCTGCGCGCGTTCCTCCGCCGCCTGCACCTGATCTTCAACCGACTTGCTCTCCCAGCCGCGTGCCATCTTATTGCTCTCTCGATCTCAATGCCTATTATGTGCCGGGGCGACGCAAGCCCAACGGACGCGGCTGCGTGCCCTCGAAGAACCAACTCGCGCTGACCTTCAAGCGATGATGCCACGTCGGCAGGCGTTGTGTGTAGAGTGCGAAGCGGGCTTGGCGGGCGAGCGCGCCGGTGACGACTTTACCGGCGGTCAAGAGCGCGCCGTGCTCTGTGCCGAGACTGAGCGCCTCGCCCAACTCCTTGAAGTATTTCGTCCGCAGTTCGCCGCCCGCGAGCAACGCGCGGACGTTCGCGGCGGCGAGCGATGCTTGTTGAAAGGCGAGTTGCGCCGTGCCCGGCAACCGCGCATCGGCTTCGGTGAAATGCGCGGCGTCGCCGAGCGAAAAGACGTTGGGATGATATTCAACTTGCAGTGTCGGGCCGACGCGCAGCAATCCGCGCTCGGTCTTCGGCAGGTGCAATTTTTCCACGAGCGGGCTGACGCGGACGCCGCCGACCCACACGACAGCGGCCGTCGGCAACTCGGTCTGCGCACCCGCGTGCTCGAAGACGACGCTCGTCGGCGTGACGCGGCGCACGCGCGTCTGCGTGTTGACCTCGATGTGCGCCGTGCGCAGTTCGCCTTCAACGTAGGCGCGTAGGTCGTCGCCCATGCCCGGCAGAATCTGGTCGCCCATCTCAAGCACGACGACGCGCCCCCCGCCTTGCAAGCCGCGTCGTTGAAAGGCATCGCGCAGCAGATCGGCCATCTTGGTCGCCAACTCTATGCCGCTTGCACCCGCGCCGACGATGGCGAAGGTGTTGCCGCGCTGTGCGTCCTGCGGCGCGGCGTCGGGCGGGATGCGGTCGAGCGTCTCGATCATGCGCTGGCGCAGCGCGTCGGCGTCGGCAAGAGTACGGAAGGGGAGCGCATGTTCCGCCGCGCCCTCGACGCCCGCGTAGTTCGTCACGCCGCCGACGGCGACGACGAGCGCATCGTAGCCTTGCCGCTCGGCCCAGCCGTCAATCGTGACCTCGCGCGCCTGTAAATCAACGTCGGTCACTGTGCCCTGTATGAAGTGGACGCGCTCGTCCAACAGTTCCTTGTAGTGCGGCGCGATGTGCCACGCCTCGACCTCGCCGCTCAGGTACTCATAGAGCATCGGCTTGAAGAGATAATGATCATCCGCGCTGACGAGCGTGACCGCGCCCGCGCCCGCCAGTTCCAACGCCGTGAACAGCCCGCCGAAGCCGCCGCCGATGATCAGTATGCGCGCCTGTGTGTCCGCCATGATGTGATCCTTGTAGGTGAATGTATTATTCGCGGCGCATGGTAGCAGAAAAAATAGTCGGCAGTAAGCAGCAGTTCATTATGTGATCAGGCGACGTTGGCGGCCAGTAGCCAGCTATGCTTTAATGACGAGAAGGCTCGCGCGGAAAAACTAGCTGAAGAAGAAAGAAAAGCAATTGCAAAAAAAGCAGCAGAAACGCGTTGGGCAAAAGCGGCCAAAGAAACTGCCTAACGCTTTAACAAATAAGCCAGCGGCAGACAAATCATTTGAGCCGGAGGTGAATATCGATGTCGCGCAGGTACTATCGAAGCCGCGACTTGAGGGGGTGCTGTTTGCAGAATACGCTAATCAGACAGCGGATAAAAAGACTAATCTGTCAGGCATATTTGAACGCCTGCGCGTGTTTCGTTCTACCAAACAGAGCGGCAGTTTCTTTATCTTTGTAAGGACGGCGGAAACGAATAGAGGCCCGCTCCAAATAGCTTTGATCGACCCTAGTGGTAAGGTCATCATAGGCTTTGGCTTTGATTTGAGCGACCAGACCGCCGAAGGGAAATATCCCGCCATGATTCAGTTTTTAGACCGGGTCGCTTTTACCGTAACAACGGAGGGTACTTATTGGCTGGATGTTGCCTACAACGGACAATCTCTCGGCGGTGCGCCGTTGATCATAGAATGGAAGCCTGAGGAATAAAAAGATGAGCAGTAATCCCACCACCCTTAGAGAGTCGTTTGATTTTAACTTGACGGCTGGAAGTATCGCCCAAAATATAACTATTAAGGCGCTTAAAATCAGGGAATGGGTTTACGGTGTTAAAGACTCCCCTATCCCCGCCGATACTTTTGCTGCAACTATAAACGCCACTGATGACACCAAGCAGTGGCTCGCGTCAATCATAGGTGCTTTCGATAGTGATCCTATTTACGCCCAAATCATGGAAAACGAGCGAGAAGCGCGTAAGCGAATGGACGAGCAGTTTATAATCATAGAGTGAGCGTGTGTATATCCTCGATAACAACATCCTCAACATACTGTTTTACCCCTCTCCTGCTAGACAACTCGTAGTGGGAAAAATAGCGGAAAAGGGGAAGCACAATGTATGGCTCAGTGTTATTACTGTTTACGAGAAGATATTCAACGGTATCATTCCAGTATTGAGTAAGTCATTAAACAAGCCTGAAGAGGTAACGCACTTTGGCACAATGGTAGTATTGATGGAGAAAATCAGCGAATTTCAAATCCTGCCATTCACGGAAACTGACTACTCGGAGTTTAAGAAAATATACAATGCGGTAGGGAAGGCAGCCTTGGACTGTCGCCTTGCCGCCAGTGCCAAAACCCGTAACTGGACAGTTGTTACTCACGACTCTAAAGACTTCTCACGCATTAAGGCAAAGTCCGGTGTCGAGTACGAAGACTGGTCAGTCACTCCTTTCTCTTAAATCTCAGCAACACAATTTAGGACGCCACTTGCCATTCTGCTCGCTGGACACCCTCTCTGCACGCATGTTAGATTGTTCGCCGTAGTTAAATAACTCTTGCGGTTGCCTGAGATTACAGGTGGACTGCGGTCTGGGAGGGCCATCCGAAGCAAGCTATGTTAGATAGAGAAGCGAAAGAGAAAATCGTCGGCGATTACCGCACGCACGAGGGCGACACTGGGTCGCCGCAGGTGCAG
>JBBRYU010000363.1:0-3384 GCA_038237345.1 Pyrinomonadales bacterium | reverse complement strand
TTAGTGTGGCTCTGTTTCGAAGAACTGGCTTAGCAAACCAAGCAGACCGTCTATCAGTTGAAACATGGCTTGCTGTCGGATTACCTGAAGCAGCAACTCAGAAATCCGTCCATCGCTTTCAGCTAATCTGAGAAAGTCCTAATTTATTAAAGTCGAGTTGAGCGACGAACAACGCGCCGCTTTGGAGAAGGGCTATCGTGACGATCCGCGACATGCCTTTCGCCTTCGTTGTCAGATGGTCTTACTGAAAAGCAGGGGGCGCAAGTCCAAAGAGATTGCCGAAGTTTTGGACTGCTGCGTAGTGGCGGTCAACAACTGGCTCAAGCGATACAAAACAGCAGGTCTCGAAGGACTGCGGACAAAAGCCGGACGCGGGCGACGACCTCTTCTCGACCAACAACAGGACGCGCAGCAAGTGCGAAAACATCGCCAGCGCATCAGCTTAGCCAAGGCCGAGTTGGAACAATCGCTCGCGAAAGCTTTCAACCAGCGCACGCTAGTGCGGTTTTTAAAAAGCTTGATGGCCGATATAAACGAATCCGCCGACGGCTAAAAGGCAAGCCGGACGCGCAAGTTTACGAGGCGAAGGTTGAAGCTTTGCGCGAGTTGGCAGAGTTGTCCAAAGGGCGCGCCACAGATTTGTTCTATGGTGATGAGTGTCAAGTGGCGCTTTTGCCGTGCATTCCTTACGGCTGGCAATTCGCTGACGAAGAAGTGGCAATGCCGACAGCGCGCGGCGCAGCTTTGAATTGCTTTGCGCTCTTGACGAGAGCCACTGAGCGTCGCTTTGCCCCGACGACCGGAAAGATCACAGCAGCCTTTGTCTTAGAGCAGCTAGCGAACTTATCGACGGGTTTGCAGAAACTAACGGTCGTGGTCTTGGATAACGCGCGAGTGCATCGCGCGAAGTTGATTTGTGAAAGAATCAAAGCGTGGCAAGTACGTGGTCTGTTCGTCTTTTATTTGCCTGCTTATTCGCCACACTTGAACATCGTGGAAACGCTGTGGCGCAAGCTCAAATATGAGTGGCTTATGCCGGAGCATTACGAAACACCGCAGGAGTTTGTTCTACGCAGTCAGACAAGCGTTAGCGGCTGTCGGCACTGAATTAAAGATACGGTTTCGGCATTCAGGAATACAGCAACCTAATTTTGTTCGAGTACTTAGCATCTGCCATCCGACATCTTCTTTTATGTCTTCCGACCGTTTCATCAACGAGCGCAAGCGCGCGTGGCAACAGCTTGAGGATTTGCTGACGCTGCTGGATCGCATGTCGCTGCGGCGGTTGCACCGCGAAGAGGTGCGCGAGTTGGGGCGCATCTACCGGCGCACTGCGTCCGATCTGGCCATCGCCCGCGCCGAGTCGCGCGACCCGCGCCTCGTCAACTATCTCAACAGTCTCGTCATACGCGCGCACGGCCGCATCTACCGCGCCGAGTCGGCCGAAGGCCGCCAACGCATCCGCCAATTTTTCTCACGCGAGTTGCCGCGCACCTTCCGCCGCACGTGGCGCTACACCGCGCTCGCCGCCCTGTTCTTCTGGGTCTTCTTCGCCGCCGGCTTCATCGGCACGATGCGCAACGCGGACTTCTCGGAGCTAACCGGCGTCACCGCCGAATGGCGCGCCGAGAACACGGACGCGCAGGAGCGTTGGTGGCTCGCAGCGAACAAGGCCAACCAGATCGCCGCCGCCAGCATTGCCACGAACAACATCAACGTCACCTTCTATGCCTTCGCCTACGGCGCACTCTTGGGCATCGGCTCGCTCTACATCCTCGCCATGAACGGCGCACAGGTCGGCGCGGTGCTCGCGCTCACCTATCGCGCGGGCTACGGGCACGAGTTGTTAACATTCATGGTCGGGCACGGCGTGGTTGAGTTGTCGTGCATCTTCTTCGCGGGCGGCGCGGGGCTGATGCTCGGCAGCGCCATCCTCATGCCCGGCGACCTCTCGCGCTTCGACGCGCTACGCCTGCGCACACGCGAAGCCATGCACCTCGTCGTCGCCTGCGTCCCGTTGCTAGCCCTCGCCGGCACAATCGAAGGCTTCATCTCGCCCGCACCGATCAACCCAGCCTTCAAATTCAGCATTGCCGCGCTGACCGGCATCGCGCTTTATACATATTTGCTGCTGGCTGGAAGAGACGTAAGCGAAAGCGAATGAACTATAAACTCACGTTAGAGATTGGACACTCCTTTAACCCGAACCGAAGCCGACAAGTTAAACTGCTCATCCTAATTTTGCTGTCGCTTCTCTTAGTGTTCGCGTGCAAACGCGATACTGATCATCAACGGTCAAACACAAATGTTCAGTGGGTAAATGCTAATCAACTACACCCCGGCCCAGTTAGACATGAGAGATTGACTAACACCCAGATTGAACGAATTAAGAAAGTTCAGCTCGTATTTGCCGAGGTAGATAATAGTTCTATTGATAAGTGGATTGAAGATTTCAAGCGGGACGCTGATCCCGACAACGAGATAGCGAGCTGGGAGAGAATGGCGGCTGCCTACAGCAACTATGTCAGAGGAAAGGATTTGCCGCCGGAGGCTAAGCAGGACGTTTTTCAGATTGTACTTCTACGATCTGGAGCATCAGAAGTAGAAATGCTGCGCCATCTGAAGCTAAAAGTGCTAACAGAGGAAGATGCTAAGAAGATAATTGCCGGCTACTGAACATTATTCAAACCTGCCACGCAATGGCCTACACCCTGCTGTAGCATAGTGCAGTCCTCATTAATCCCTTCACAATAGCCCCCGCTCTTTCACGCGAATATAAGTCTCAAGCAAATTCGGCACGAGGGCGGCGGTCGTTACGTCGAGGGCGAGGCCGCCTTGTTGTTCGACGAGGCGCAGGGCCGCTTCGCGTTGGAACATGATCTCTTCGGCGACTGATTGGGTGAACAGATCGCGCAAGTTGGCGGGCGGGTCGCGCACTGCCGCCTTGAGGTCGCGGTCGGCGATGCAGACGACGAGCGGCAGGTGGCGCGGGCGCAGGAGGCGCAAGGACGTGAGCAGTTCGCGCGAGCCTTCTTCGTCCACCAGATCAGTCAGCACGACGACGAGCGCACGGCGTTTGCAGTTGGCCGCGATGTACTGGAAGGCGTGCGTATAGGACGGCTCGATCAACTCCGGCTCGATGCCGTAGAGCGCCTCCAGCACGGCCTCTGTCTGCTCGCGCCCGCGCCCGGGCGGCACATAGATTTTCACGCGCCGGCCGAAGACGGCGAGCGCCGTGTGATCGCCGCCACGCTCGGCCGCCGACATCAAGGCGAGCGCGGCATGGAGCGCGGAATCGAATTTCGTTTCCTGCTCGATGCGCGCGGTCATCAAACGGCCCGCGTCGAGCGCGATCAGCACGGTCTGGTCGCGCTCGATCTGATA
>JBBRYU010000362.1:0-3392 GCA_038237345.1 Pyrinomonadales bacterium | reverse complement strand
TATTACGAAGCGCGGCGTCATGACGTGACAGAGAAAGATTCAACTGCATGAGCAGAGAGCCGCGCGCCCTCGCTACAGACAATTCCTGCGTTCGTGTCTAACATTCAACCGAAGCAGCCCAACGCTTGAGCTAAGCGGCGGCGACGAACCGCCATTGATAACAGACTTGCTGGCTCGCCGTCCGCTTGAGCGAATTGTTAGGCGCGGCGTGGAGGGACAATTTAATGGCCGACTCGAAATCGAAATCGATGCCAACCACTCACCTTTGTGATAAATGTGGGCGCGGTTATGTTTGGGTGAACCCAACGAATCCCGAACCGCGTTGTAAATTGCCGCCGCGACAAGGGGAAGAAATCTGCGGTGGCAAACTCGTTGCTGTATCTAAACAAGCAAGCGCCTAACGCTCATTAGACCGCCAAGCGCGGTATTAGTCAACGGAGACGGTATTTTACCGCATGCGGTAATTGTCGGCTATTGGCGACAATTACCGCGCGGCGCGGTCTAGTACGGCCAAGGCTGACTTTTACCGCGGAGTGGCGTAACATCCCGACCGATCTGCCAGTTCGCCCTGTGCTGAAGGAGGGTAGCCGCGTGCCTCAACCGACGCTCCTCAATCAAGTGCGGGCCGCCATCCGGCTCCGCCACTATAGCATCCGGACCGAAGAGTCTTACGTCAACAACATCAGGCGCTTCATCCTCTATCATGGCAAGCGCCACCCGCGCGAGATGGGCGTGGCTGAAATTCGCCAGTACCTGTCCCATCTGGCGACCGATAACAACGTCGCCGCCTCCACGCAAGGCGTGGCCCTGAACGCGCTCTTGTTCCTTTATCGCGAGGTCTTGCAAATCGACTTGCCGCTCGTCGAAGGTGTCGAACGCGCCAAACGGCCTAAGCGCGTGCCGGTCGTGCTGACGCAGGACGAGGCCAAGCGTGTGTTAGCCCAACTCTCCGGCATGCACCATCTGATGGCCAGCTTGCTGTACGGCGCAGGGTTGAGACTGATGGAGTGTGTGCGCCTGCGTGTGCAGGATGTGGATTTCGCTTACGGCCAGATCACCGTGCGCGACGGCAAAGGCGAGCGCGACCGGCGCACCGTCTTGCCCGCGCCTGTGCGCGCCCCGCTTGAGCAGCATCTGGCCCGCGTGCGCTTGCAGCACGAAGAAGACCTGCGCCACGGACATGGAGCCGTCGGGCTGCCATATGCGCTGGCATATGCGCTGGCGCGCAAATATCCGCGCGCGGCCGACGCGTGGGGTTGGCAATATGTCTTCCCGGCCGGCAATCTCTCAATTGACCCGCATACACACGAGTTGCGCCGGCATCATGGGTCGGAGGATCGGTTGCAGCGCAGTGTCGCGCGGGCGGTGCGCGCCGCGGGACTGACCAAGCGCGCGAGTTGCCACACGCTGCGCCATTCTTTCGCCACGCATCTGCTCGAAGCCGGTTATGACATCCGCACTATTCAGGAACTACTGGGCCACGCCGATGTCTCGACCACGATGATCTACACGCATGTGCTGAATCGCGGCGGCCGGGCCGTCAAGAGTCCGCTGGAGCAATAACGGGCCGGGGCGGTCAGGCGGTCGTGGTTTTCTCTTCCGGTTTCCAGCGCAGGACAGGCTTGCGCGCGGCGGCGGCTTCGTCGAGGCGGCCGATGCGGGTGGTGTGCGGTGCGTTCAAGACGAGCGCGGGAGCGTCCTGCGCCTCGCGGGCGATGGCACGCATGGCGTCAATGAATTGCTGTAGCTCTTGCCGGCCCACCGACTCGGTCGGCTCGATCAACATCGCGCCGGGCACGATCAGCGGGAAGTAGATCGTCATTGGATGAAAGCCGTAGTCGATCAAACGCTTGGCGATGTCGAGCGTATGCACGCCCTTGCGTGTCTGCCGCTTGTCGGTGAAGACGACTTCGTGCATCGGCGGCGCGCTGTAAGGTTTGTCGTAATCGCTCGTCAGCCCGTGCGCGATGTAGCGCGCATTCAAGACGGCCGCTTCGGTCGCTTCGCGCAAGCCGTCCGCGCCATGTGTCAAAATATAACTGAGGGCGCGCAGATGCATGCCGAAGTTGCCGAAGAACGCTTTGACGCGCCCGACTGACTGCGGCTGCGCGAAGTCCAGTTTGAACTGCTCGCCATCTTTAATCACGCGCGGCACGGGTAGGAACGGCGCAAGCTCTGCGGTGCAGCAACAGGGACCTGAACCGGGGCCGCCGCCGCCATGCGGAGTCGAAAAAGTTTTGTGCAGATTCAAGTGGATCACGTCCACACCCATATCGCCGGGCCGCGCCCAGCCGACCAGCGCGTTCATGTTCGCGCCATCCATGTAGACCAGCCCGCCCGCGTTATGCACGACCCGACAAATCTCGCGGATGTTGCGCTCGAACAGACCAACCGTGTTCGGGTTCGTCAACATCAAGCCCGCCACGTCGCCGCCGGCGCACAACTCGCGCAAGTGATCCAGATCAGTCTGTCCTTCAGCGGTCGAGCGGATCGTCCTGACGGTGAAGCCTGAGAGGTGCGCCGACGCGGGATTCGTGCCGTGCGCCGAATCGGGGATGAGCATCACGTTGCGGCGCGGCACGTCGCCGTCCTTGACGCCGTCGCGCGCATCGAGGAACGCGCGGATGATCATCACGCCGGTCATCTCGCCGTGCGCGCCGGCCGCCGGTTGCAGAGAGATGCCCACGAGACCCGTGATCTCGGCCAGATGTTGCTGCAACTCGTAGATCACTTCGAGCGCGCCCTGCGCGTCTGCCACGGGCGCGAGCGGATGTAGGTTGGCGAAGCCGGGAATACGCGCGACTTTTTCATTCAGCCGCGAGTTGTACTTCATCGTGCATGAGCCGAGCGGGTACATGCCGAGATCGATGTTGTAGTTCCACGTCGAGATGCGCGTGAAGTGGCGCACAATATCTACTTCAGAGACTTCCGGCACACCCGCGAGATCGTCATCGCGGCGCAGGTGCGCAGGGAGCAGCTCATCGAGCGGCGTCTCATCCACGTCGAGCGGCGGCAGCAGATAACCTTGTCTGCCGGGCTGCGAACGCTCGAAGATCAACGCTTCGTTTTGGGTGATGTGGGTGGTGGCCTTGGCAGTCATAGTTAAAAGTCCAAAGTCCAAAGTCCAAAGTCCAAAGTCCAAGATCGAAAACTACTTTGGACTTTGGGCATTGGACTTTGGACTCATGCTGTTAGCTCTTTCATTCCCGCGACGAGCGCATCGATCTCGGCGCGCGTGTTGAGTTCGGTGACGCAGATGAGCAGATCGTTGGGGCGGGCGGGGAAGTAATTCGACAGGGCCAGACCGCCGGTGATGTTGTGCTCGGCGGCGAGATGGCGCAGCAACTCAACCGCTGCAACAGGGGCACGGATGATGAACTCGTTGAAGCGCG
>JBBRYU010000361.1:0-3431 GCA_038237345.1 Pyrinomonadales bacterium | reverse complement strand
CCGCATGACGCGGCGCAGGCTGTGGATGCTGCGGCGCGCTATGTGCGCGACCTTTCGCGTCGCTTCAACAACCGCTTCGAGCTTGTCCTGGCGGGCTACAACGCCGGTGAAGGAGCGGTCGAAGCGTATTTGTATGGATATTCGCTTCGCCTGCCGGATGGTCGAGTTATCAATCCAAACCGAATTCGCACGGGCGGCATCCCGCCTTACACGGAGACGCAAAATTACGTCGCGCGAGGTTTGGAAATCGCGCGGGCGTTGACGACGGCGAACCTCTTTGCAAAAGTTGATTCGACTGTCAAAAACACACTGTTGTCTCTGCCCTCAGAGCCGGATGGGATGAAGCGCGAAACGGTAACTCCTCCCGAAAGCCAAGTCGCGCAAACTCCGCCGACATTCGTTACACCGGCGTCCAGCTATGCCCTAAACAGGACGGAAGATGCCGCGACGACGGTCACGCCGGTAACGAACGCTCAACCTTTACCTCAATCGAACACAGTTGCGCCTGTCGGCGCGGCGCATTCATTCAGAGCTTCCGCCGCATCACGAGGCGACGAATCTGCGCGGCGCGAGAGGTCGGATTCCAACCCGCCTCGCGCCGTGACGAACGCGCCCGGCACAGTCATGCCGCAGCCGCGTTCGACGTACATCAGGGCGGCGGCACGGCAGCGTTGACAGGAGTGATCGGTTGCATTTTTACAACCCGGCGGATTCGCAAATGCAACCGCCGGATTCGCAGATGCAACCGCCCGCAAGCTCGGGCACTCGTTGCGTGGGGCGTGAGTCCGGCGAACACCAACCTGTGAATTCCGATTGCTTGAAACCCGGAGCGCAAAACTTAGATGTCGGCGCTTTCATTCTTCACTTCACGGCGATAAGCGCGCGGCACGAAGGTTGTTCTTGAATGAACGGTAAGAAAGAAAAGTTGTGGCGTCTCGCTGAAGTTTGAATAGAGAGACAAAGAGCAGCGGGTAGAGGCGATGACGAAAAGAAGAAAATCGGACACCCGCTATCAGCAGAAGACGACCGACGAAGAGATACGGCCGCCACAGACTACGACACGAAGCGTGGCGACGGATGAAGAGTTGGAACGCCGGATGCAAAGCGCGCTCGCCGATGTCTATGAAGTCTTGGGATACGCGAGTGACGAGAGAAATACGGTCGAGTGGTCAAAGCTCGAATTGGTCAACGATCTTGTTCATTAACGAAGCGTGAGGAAGTGGAATGGCGACTGCGACTGAAATCATCGAGACACGAAGCATAGGTGCGAATCCCTTTGCTGAGAGCGATGCGCCGGCGGCGGATAAAAACGACGCCGACATGGATGCCTTTGCGGCGCAAGCCAATGCCCCCGCCATCGAGCGGATTGTTGATTACGTCGCCGACCCGGAGACGGTGGAGACGAACCGCCGGCTGATGGGCGCACTAGGGCTATGCGTGGTCATCATCCTCGTGCAAGCCGCTTTCAACCTGACGCTCTACCTGCGGCGACCCGACCGCATCGTGGTTGACCGCACGGCGGGCGGCGACCGCGTCGTGGTGATGAATAACCGCGAATACGGCTTGACCGACTCGGTCGCGTTCTCGCCGGATGAGCCGTCGGCAGGCGATAAGAAATATCTCGTCGCGCAGTTCCTTAATCTCTACTACGGCAACAACCCGGACATCCGCGACCGGCAATTGAACGAGGCGATTGGCTTGATGGTGGCAAGTCGCGGGCGCGAACTCTTCGAGTATCTCAGGCGCAACCGCGTACTCGAACAGCAGTCGTCCGAGAGTTGGCAGGCTCGCTGGACGCAGCAGCAAATCTGGATTGACCAATCAGACCCGTTCACCGTCCGCGTCATCGGCACGCAGAACTTAACGCGCATCGTCGATCAAAGACCGGTCGAGGAGACGCACCAACTCAACCTGACCGTGAGGCTCGCGCGCGACGAGCTAGGGCGCGACGAGAGGAACAAGCGCACCGGCTACCAGATCACTTGGTTCGGTTGGGACGAACTCCAGATCGCCCCCGCCGCGCCGCAATCGCAGACCGCCGCGCCCGGTGGCAACGGTGATGCTCGTCATTCTGGAACTTAAGGCAGTAGCGCGCGAATAAGGCGGCGCAGGTCAACTGACCAGAGGATTCTGATAGATAAGAGACTTGGAGGAAGACGACCTTGAAAGTTCCCCGCATAAGATTCTATTGCATCATCGCGCTGTTCGGCAGCCTCCTGACTGCCACTCTGACAACGCAAGCTCAAACCGCCTCCCCAGCGTTTGGGGTAAACGGTAGCGGCGCGTCCTTGCGACACAGAAGCCCTCGCTCCGGGGCGGGCAGAAGATCGGCAATCGCCCGGCGCAGTAGCCCCGCGCCCACGCCTTCGCCGCAGCCCGTAGCAGTCGTACCGACACCAGCATCACCTGAATACCTATTTGGGCAGGCGCAAGTCACGGTGCGCGGCAACGAAGACCCGGTGATTCGCTTGGGACTCGCGCAGAGCGGACCGACCATCGTCGAGTTTCCCGCCGCAGATAACTTCTTCGCCGTGCATCCGGGCGGATCGCAGGTCGTCACCTACGACGAGTCGCCCTCACTCGCCACAGATCACTACCTCGTCTTTCGCGCCGGCAGCAATTTTCTGAGCGGCGTTAATGAAAGTGGACGAAGCGAAGCCCGCGCGGCAATCTCGGTGCAGATGCAGTCGGGGATGTTCGTCACATTTCTTTTCTATCCCGTGCGCGACGTGGCGCACATGGCGCATCGCTGCGTCGTGATGTACAGCCGGGATGAAGTTGTCACCGCGCGCCGCGCCGCGGGGCTGGCGGTCAACCTCGACGGCAGAGCCCCGCAAGCGGCGCAAACGCATCCGGTCTCGTCGCGGCGCGTAAGTGAAGCGGGCGGCAATTCGACCGACGCGCAAGGAGCGGCGGAATCGCCACGCGGGGCGAACGCGAGCGTCACCCTTGAAAGCGGCGAGCTAATCGGAGGCACTCCGCGCTCAAAACCAAAACGCCGCCGCGCGAACGAATTGCCGCGAGAGGCGCAACGTGCGCTGCGCGAGTCGCTTGCCGCGCCCGCGAGATTCAACCGTTGGAGCGCGCCCGTACATGGACTCTCAATTTCTGCGAGCCAACCCATAGATGTTGACGACGAGCGTCGTCTGACCGTCATCGCCGTGAAGAACACGACGCAAAGCGGACTCAGAATTGTCGCGGGCGGTCCCGATCTCGATCTGTTGACGCTCAATGATGCGGGGCAAGCCGTCCAAGTCCGCTCGATCAATCGGCTGCACGTTGAAGCGTCAGGGACGAATGGTGCGATCCCTGCGGGCGCGGTTATCTACTACGCGATCATCTACGAGACGCCGGTGCTGGACGTGGCGCAGCGCGTGCGCTTGTCAATAGCGCAGGACGCGGCAGCCGATCAGCCAGCTTCAACTGAGCTG
>JBBRYU010000360.1:0-3452 GCA_038237345.1 Pyrinomonadales bacterium | reverse complement strand
GTTATCTCGACCGACCACTGCCCTTTCTGCATGAAGGAGCAGAAAGAGTTGGGGCGCGGCGACTTCTCGAAGATTCCGAACGGCGCGCCCGGCGTCGAGCATCGCATGTCGCTCATCTACAACGGCGGCGTCGTGGAGCAGCGCATCTCGCTCAACCGTTTCGTCGAACTGACTTCAACCGCCGCCGCCAAGATGTTCGGCCTCTTCCCCAAGAAGGGCACGCTTGCCGTCGGTTCGGACGCGGACATCGTCATCTTCGATCCCGACAAAGAACAGACCATCAGCGCCGCGACGCACCACATGAACGTGGACTACAGCGCCTACGAAGGCAAGACGATCAAGGGCGTGGTCGAAACTGTTCTCTCACGCGGCCGCGTCGTGATTGAGAACGGCGAGTTCAAAGGCAAGAGCGGCGACGGACAATTCTTGAAGCGCGGGACATGTGTTTCAATGTAGTGGATGAAGACCCGCGGCAAAACGCAAAGTAGCAACGATATGCAGCAGCGTGATTGGTTAGACGACTTTCGTTTACAGTGTGAGCGCAACCTTGCGCGCAGCATTGAGGCACGAATGCGCTACGGCTTTTGTTACGTTTACAAGCCAGTGTTGGACAATGCGGCATGGCGTTCATTCAACTCAACCGCCGAATATCGTCAATGGTGTCAGGACAATCTGCCTGTCTATCTGGGCTATGGCGCGCCCGACCAGTTGCAAACAAAAATACTCGATGCGCGGCAATAGCTTTCATCCACAACAGGCGCAGGAACTAGCCGCCGCATTCGCCGCGCAGCAGGTTGATTACATGTTCATCGGCAAGAGTGGCGCGATCCTCTTGGGCTATCCAAGCACGACACAGGACGTTGATGTTTATCCGCGCAAGGACGAAGAGAACGGCCGCCGCATCGTCGCCGCCTTAAATGCATTAGGTTTTACTGTTGATGAACGGCTGACGCAGGAGATTATTCAGGGCAAAGATTTCGTGCAGATTAAATCCGGCCCGTTCGACATTGTCCTCGTGTTTGCGCCTGACGGCATCGAAAGTTATGCCGCAGCGAAAAGTCGCATGGACACATCGACCGGTTTTCCGGTCTTGAACATTCGCGACATCATTGCCAGCAAGCGGGCCGCAAGGCGGGCGAAAGACGCTGTTGAGTTGCCGTTGCTTGAAGCCTTCCGCGAAGTATATGAACAGCAGCGGATTTGCGACGAAGGTAGGGAAACAGGCGATGCAAGCCAATCTTGACGCGGAAGTGATCCGGCACGCGGACGGACGTGTCGAGTTGCGCGAAGAAGCTGCGCGCGAGATTAGCCGCAGCCCGCTCTATAACGAAGACCTCGCGCCCGTGCCGGTCGCGCGGCGTAATTGGACGACGTACAACTACGCTGCGCTGTGGATCAGTATGGCGCATTGCATCCCGACTTACATGCTGTCGTCGGGTTTGATTAGCGCCGGGATGAATTGGTGGCAGGCGCTCATCACGATTCTGCTCGGGAATACGATTGTGCTGGTGCCTATTCTGCTCAACTCGCATCCGGGCACGAAGTACGGCATTCCCTTCCCTATTTATGCCCGCGCCGCTTATGGCACGTATGGGTCGAACCTGCCCGCGCTCATGCGCGCCCTTGTGGCCTGCGGTTGGTTCGGCATACAGGCGTGGATCGGCGGCGAGGCGCTCGACACTTTCTTTCAAGCCGTCATTCCCCATTGGCACACGCTGCTGGGCGGCCCTATCGGCGGGCATACAACGACCGAGTGGCTGTCGTTCCTCTTGTTCTGGGGCTTGAACATCTACATCATCTTTCGCGGGATGGATTTGCTGCGGAAGGTGGAGAATTGGGCCGCGCCGTTTGTGTTGGTGATGACTGCGCTGCTGCTAACGTGGGCGTTGTGGCGCGCGGGCGGCGTCGGGTATTTGCTGCGACAACCGGGCCGCTATCCGGGTGTGCGCGCGTTTCTGCCGATCTTCATTCCGTCGCTGACGGCGATGATCGGCTATTGGGCGACGCTCTCATTGAACATGCCGGACTTCACGCGCTTCGGGCGCAGCCAGCGCGAGCAGGTCGTCGGGCAGGTCGTGGCATTGCCGACGACGATGACGATCTTCGCCGCGATGGGTGTGCTGATCACTTCGGCGGCGGTGGTTATTTATCCGCACATGCGCGCGGACGAGTTGTGGGACCCGATGAAGCTTGTCGGACAGTTTCATCAGGTCGCGGTCGTGGCCATCTCTATGTTCACGGTCGTCGTAGCGACGCTTGCGGTTAACATCGCGGCGAACGTCGTCTCGCCCGCGAACGATTTCGCGAACGCCTTTCCGAAGTTGATCTCTTTTCGGTTGGGCGGTTTAATTACCGGACTCGTCGGCTTGTTGATGCAGCCTTGGCGTCTGCTCGCCGATCCGTCGGGTTATATCTTTAGTTGGCTCGTCGGTTATTCGGGTGGACTTGGCTCAATCGCGGGTGTGCTCATCGCCGATTATTGGCTCGTGCGCAAGCAACGGCTTGAGCTTGGCGATCTCTATCGCACACGCGGGGTTTATACTTACGCGGGCGGTTGGAACTGGCGCGCGGTAGTGGCGACGCTCGTCGGCTGCGCGCTCGCATGGATCGGACTGGTCGTGCCGACTTTGCGCCCGGTATATGATTACGCATGGTTCGTCGGCTTCGGCGCGGCGGCCATCACCCATTTGGCGTTGATGAAACTTGCGCCGCCGCAAGCCACAACTATGGTTGAGGCGCAAGCGGCTTAATTAGGACAGTCCAAAGTCCAAAGTCCAATGTCCAAAGACTAAGATAGACATTTCAACTATGACCTTGGACTTTGGACTTACAGCTCAAACACAGGAACGAATCATGGCCAGAACAATCAAATGCGGTCTTATCCAAGCGGCCAACGCCGCGCCGACCGATGCGCCGATTGCAGAGATCAAACGCGCGAACATAGAGAAGCACGTGGGGATGATCGCCGATGCCGCCAAGCAGGGCGTCAAAATTCTCTGTATGCAGGAAGTTTTCACCACGCCTTACTTTTGCGCCGAGCAAGAAACGCGCTGGTACGAAGCGGTCGAGCGCGTGCCCGACGGCCCGACCGTGAAGTTGATGCAGGAACTCGCGCGCCAGCACGGCATGGTCATCATCGTGCCGATCTATGAAGAAGAGATCACCGGCATCTATTACAACACGGCGGCCGTGATTGATGCCGACGGCAAATATCTCGGCAAGTATCGCAAGAACCACATTCCGCACGTCGCGCCCGGCTTCTGGGAAAAATTCTATTTCCGGCCGGGCAATCTCGGCTATCCGACGTTCGATACGGCCTACGCGCGCATCGGCGTCTACATCTGCTACGACCGCCACTTCCCCGAAGGCGCACGCGCGCTCGGACTTGGTGGCGCGGAGATCGTCTTCAATCCATCGGCCACCGTCGCCGGTCTCTCCGAATATCTGTGGCG
>JBBRYU010000359.1:0-3454 GCA_038237345.1 Pyrinomonadales bacterium | reverse complement strand
CTATCAGAAGTCTTACAACGGCGAGGAGTACACGATTGAGATCAAGGACGCGCAGGATCACGTCGTGCGCAAACTGACGGGCACGACCGTGCCGGAGATCAATCGTGTCGTCTGGAATCTGCAACCGGAGAACACGGAGGATCGCGGCGCGAACGAGCAACCGAAGTTCGTCAAGCCCGGCGAGTACACCGTCACGCTCACGGTCGGCGACAAGAAGCAGACACAGAAGCTGACGGTCGAGGCGATTGAGGGACTGAAAGTAGATTGAGCCAGCCCCTGTCGGGCTGACATGTATTTCAAGCTTACTCAGGCGGACTCTGCGCACCGATTGGGTCGCCGGGCGGGGCGGGCAGCGGCGTGGTGCGTTTGCGCGGCGCATCGGGGCGCGTGAGGAAGCGTTCGATGTCGTCGAGCGTGGCGCGGCGCTGCGCGAGGTCTGATGAGTTGATCATGCCGGTCGGCGCTTTAAGTCGGTCTTGCAGTTCGCGTAACGCCTGTGTGGCGGTGGCGCGCACCTGCGGCGTGGCTGCGTCGTTCGCGGCCAAGTCCATCAGGCGCGTGACCGTGAGACTCTGGACAGTGCGAGCGACGGCCGCTTGATAGTCGTCGTGCGGCGCAGGTTCAAGCCACGTGCGGTGGAGGAGCGCGGCCACGACCTCTTGGAAATCGGGATTGCTCGCGTTGCGCGCGTGATACTCGATGAGACGTGCGGCGCGATGCGGTTCGACGAGCGCGCTGACGGCCATGTCGGCCGCGATGCTCGCAGCGGCGAGTGGATCGAACGCGGGGTCGGTGCGTTTGCTGAACAACTCAATCGTGTTGCCTTCATAACCGGGCGCGCGGGGCGGGATCAACTCAAGGATGCGCGCGGGCAGCGCGAGCGTGTCGGGCTTGAGCGTGTCCAGCACAGCATTCAGCGCGGCGCGTTGGCGCGCGGCCGGCACGATCTCCTGCACGTTCTGCGGGACGGGGCCGTGCGCGGTCTTGACCGAGTAGGTGTAGTAAAGTCCGCCGACCGATTTAACGGCCGCTTGCAGTTGATAGCGATGATGCAGATAGAGCGGCAGCAGTTTCGCTTCAAGCAGCGAGAGCGGTGTGCCGTTTGGGATGTTGCCCAGCCCGAACTGCGCGAGACCGATGCGGCGCACTTCCATCTCGTGCCGGAGCATGGCGACGGGATCGTCGCCGTTGTCCCACAGATTGGCGAGCGGATGCGCCGCGCCGAACGGGCGCGCGTCCTGATCCGTCAGATAGAGCATGCCGCGCGCGATGCCGTCTTCGACGATGCGCGCAAGCCCCGCGCTCTCGTCCGCGCCAGCAGGGAATTGCGCATAGCCGTAGGTGATCGCGAACTTGTCGTAGACGCCGATGCCGCGCGCGTAAGCGTTCGAGAGATCGAGTTTGCCGTTTTTGATCTCGACGAGCGGCGCGGGATAGTCCATGACGGACGCGCGCCCGGCGTAAGTGGATGCGGCGAAGTTATGCTCAAGTCCGAGCGTGTGGCCGACTTCGTGCGCGGCGAGTTGGCGGATGCGCGCGCGCGCCATCTGCGCGGCATCCGTTGATGCATCGAGCGCGGCGAGATATTCGTCGTCGGGCAGCGCGCCGAAATCGCACGAGCCGCCGCGCAGGTAATCGTTAGCTGCGCCGCCGCGTGTCGTTGCGCTGCCGTTGAAGGGCGGGATGAGACCGCTGCCAAGCATGTAGTCTTGGCGGATGCGGAGCGAGCCGAGCGTGACGTTGCCTTTGATAATCTCGCCGGTGCGCGGGTCTGTGATCGCATCGCCGATTGACCAGCCGCGTGTCGCGCGATGCACCCAGTTGATCATGTTGTAGCGTATGTCCATCGGGTCGGCGTCCGGGGGCAACACCCGCACTTGAAAAGCGTTCTTGAATCCGGCCGCCTCAAACGCTTCGTTCCACCACGACGCGCCTTCGACGAGCGCGCTGCGGATCGGTTCGGGCGCGCCGGAGTCAACGTAATAGATGATCGGCTTGACCGGCTCGGACAACGCCGCTGTCGGGTCTTTCTTCTGCAAGCGATGACGTATGATCCAGCGTTGCTCGATGGGGTCGGTGATGGGCGTGGCGTAGTCGTAGAACTCTATGTGGATGTTGCCGACGCGCGGGTCGTGCCGCCGCGGCTGGTATTTATCATCGGGCAACTGCACGAGCGAGTGATGCTCGCGCACGGACACGTTCTGCGGCCACGGCGTCGTCTGCCGCACGAGCGGGCCCGGATCGCCCTGCGCGTTGAAGGTGAGCAAGGCTTCGACTTCGGTGTTGAGCGGGAAGTTTTTCGTGCGCGGTAGGTAGATGGCGCTACGCGATTCGTCGAGACTGAAGTTGCCCTGTTGCGTCTGCCGCAGCGTGTCGCTGACGCCGTGCGCGTCGCGTAGGAAAAATGAAGTTGCGTCAACTAAGACGTGATCGCCCTCAACCGCTTCAACCTTGAAGCCCCACAGCACCGAGCGCGCGAACGACTCTTCGACCGCGCGCCGCTCGTTCGCGTCCGTGGTGCGGGCGCGATAACGTTGGTTCGGTTCGATCAATAACACTTTCGGCCCCGTGCGCTCGAAGAAGACGACGTGCGTGTTGCCGAGTTGGCCCCGATCAAGCCCGATGGGATTCGAGCCGACGCCCGTTTGCAGCGCGACCTGATAAAGAAATTCCTGCTCGAAGCGCGCGATCTCCAACAACAGTTTGCCGCTCTCCGCGTCCCAATAGACGGGGAAGTAGCCATCGAGTTTTTGCAAGTCCTTCGTGCGTTCACGCAAAGATTTAGGCTGGGCGGTGGCGCTGAACGAGATGAGGAGTAGACAGACAAGCAATAGGCAGACACGTTTCATAGTTGTTCCTTTAAGGACTGGCAGCATGGAATGAGCGTTTGCGCTGAACCGGGAGCGGGTGCATTTTAACCGCAAACCTGTGCTTGCGCCAGATGGTAGATCACAAGCCGCAGCAGCGTTGCAGCCAACAAATTGCGATTGCTTACGCTTGCGTTTACCAATACACTGCCGCCGGTACAAACATCGCTTGCCTGATCGCTTCGCGCGCTCGCAAACATGCGCTTCGTCTTCACTAAACTTTTCTACGCGCTGCTGGCTGTGGGCTTCGTGCTGCTCTCGTTGTCGTGGCCGTGGCCTCTGCTGCGCCGGCTGACGCTCGCCTACGATCTGTTGCTCTTAGCCGCCGCGTTCGTGGACGCGCGCTTGAGTCGTTGGCCTGCTAGTGTCACAGTCGCGCGTGAGTTCGCGGGCCGCTTTCATCTCGGCGCGGAGACAGAGGTGCGTGTGCAGGTGCAGAATAACGGGCGGCGGCCGTTCGTCGTGCGCGTGAAGGATGAGTATCCGGCTGAGTTGCAACTCGCATCACCACGCGAGGTCGAGCTGCGCGTCGCGGGGCAGTGTTCAGCCACACTGGTTTACGCCTTGACGCCGCCGAAGCGCGGGCG